>JANOPZ010000053.1:0-7119 GCA_031422195.1 Limoniibacter sp.
CGCCTTCTGCTTTCATACGTTCAAGAATCTCATTATCTTTGCCTTCAATCCGGTTGATTTTAATGCCGGTTGCCGCTTCAAAATCAGAATACAGCTTTTCGTCGGTGTCGTAGTGGCGCGATGAATAAAGATTAAGTTCACCGTCTGCCTGAGCAGTGGCCATGACACTGCTCGCAATAACAACTGCCAAGCCGGTTGATGCGATTAGGGATTGAAGGACGCGTTTCATTGTAACTCCGCAAAAATATTTCGATGCGGTTTGTTTCTAATACATGATTGAAATAGTCAACTTAAAACAATTAGAAAATGAACGGGTTGGAACGATTCTAAATTAACCCGCTAAAACTCTTGAAGCAGGAAATGCAATTTCGATCACGGTGCCTTCTCCCGGTGTGGAGCGAATGCGGAAATCACCCTTATTGCTTTCTGCCAATGCACGCGCCAGCGGCAATCCAAGACCTGTACCACCGGTTTGGTTGTCTGGGGTTTGTCCGACTTGACGATAGGGGCGCAGGGCGTCCTCAAGCTCGTTTTCGTTCATGCCAATCCCAGTGTCGCGCACTTTAAGGGTAAGATCACCATTTTTTTCATAATTGGTCGACACAATCACTTGGCCGCCGGCATCCGTAAACCTGATCGCATTTGAAACCAAATTCAGCACAATTTGTTTGATGCTGCGTTCATCAGCAACAAGTTGAGGCAAATCATAGCCATAAGCGGTGCGGATAAGCACCCGCTCTTGGCTGGCTTGCGGCTGCATTAAAGAAACCGCTTCCTCGACAATAGAATTCAGCTCAATGGCGCGGAAATCAAAACTCTGCCCGCCAGCTTCAATCTTTGAAATGTCGAGGAGGTCATTGACCAGACTTAGGACCAAATTTCCTGATCGGTGAATATCTTTGAGATATTCTTTATAGCGCTCGTTGCTCAGTGGGCCGAAACGCTCATTGATCATGACGTCTGAAAAGCCAATGATCGCATTCAATGGCGTGCGGATTTCATGGCTCATATGCGCCAAAAATTCGGTTTTGTTGGTCGACGCTGATTCTGCGTCGCGCCGTGCACTGGTCAATTGTTCTTCAGCACGCTTCCAATTGGTCACGTCTTTAATGACAGCGCAAAATCCTTCGGACGATGATAATCGTGCAATATTGACAAAAATCGGGACGAAGCGGCCTTCACGTTCGCGGCCGATCATATCGCGGCCATCGTTCAAAACACTTGCAACGCCGTTTTCAACAAGTCCGGCCATATATTCATTGGCAGCGCGGTGGCTTTCAATAGCCAGCAATGTATTCAGCGGCTGGCCTGCAATCTCTGCATCATGATATCCAAATAAAGCTTGTGCTGCATTGTTGAGCGAACGGATATTGCCTTTCGCATCAAGCACCACGACTCCATCTGTCGCGGTATCGAGAATGGCTGTCAGCTCTTCAATTTGTTGTTGAGCCGCTGCCATCTGCGATCCGGTGTCAGACTGGGCCAATTTTGCTGCAGCCAGATCAACGTCGGGCTCCGTACCGCGCGGCGCAACAGCCAGCATCAGCGCTTTGCCTTCGCCCCACGGAACAGACTGCAAATGGGCATTCACAGAAACATCAATTCCATCGGCACGCGTTAGATGCATGCCGGTATTATTGTCTTCATCGGCATAACTATCATTTTCATTACTATCGCCAAACAGTGCATCAAGCCCGCCAGCCTCGTTGATTGCCGTCAACGATTTATAGCCCGAAAGTTCAAGAAATGCAGAATTGGCAAAATGCAGCGCTTCGCCGGTGTAGACCAAAACCGGCAGCGGTAATTTGCTAAAAATCAAGACATTATCGTGCGGAAAACCATCTGTCGTTGGTGCTTCTGAAGGTTGCCCGACATCGGGAGCCTCGCTTTCCATTTTCGCCGGCAGAACGATGTTGTCCGGCAAAATTGATTCTACTGCCGCATTGTCACGGAGCCTCGCGCCAATTTCTTCAAATGCTTCGCGTTCATTTTGGTCCAGCGCTGGGGCGAGTGGGCCGTTTTTGGGTGGACTAGCCCTTTTACCAAATAAAACAACATTGCTTTCTAATTCCGGGTCATTTGCGTCTCCCGATTCAGCCGTCGGCATAAGAACCGCTTGATCTAAGCGTGCCACACCGAAGCCGCGGAAACCTTCAAATACCCGGTCGCGCGCAAACACAGGCAACCCTGCCAATTCAACAGGTATCGCCATATCAGTGTTTGCAATCGGCCACATAACGGTTCGCCCTGACCAAGTGCCTTGGCGGTTAAGCAAGTCGGCAACATTTGTCTCATCTACAATGCCGATATCGCCAGCGAGTGAGCGCAGCGTTTTACCAATCACTTCACCAGAAGCAAAACCAACAGCAGTTAGAAATGCATCACTAATTTCAACAAATTCCGCCTCAACATTGGTTTTCCAAGCAAAGCGCATGGTCGATACACTTGGCGTAAGAGGTGTAATGACCGCCGGATCGCTATTCGAAGAAACCAGTCTTTCACCTGCATCGACCAGCGTTTCAGGAGGTTCTATAACATCAGGCTCATCAATCCAAAAGCTACTGATGGTGGGGAATGCAGCCTCAACTTCACCAATTGCAGTATTAGCGTCTAAAATTCCATCATCGAGCACGTCAACGTTATCAAGCACTTGATCGTTATCGAGCACTTCATCGTTATCGGGCACTTCATCGTTTGGTATTCTCTTGGTTTCTGCAGACGTTAAGTCGGTTTCGGAAGTATCGGCGGCACTTGTGATGGATTGCTCCAGCTCAGTGACAGCAACAGGCAATTCCTCCGGCTCAATCACCACCAGCAAATGCAATCCGTCTTCATCGGTGAGGCGTGCAAGTGCGGCAGGCAGATCACCGCGTGCGGTGCGCAATTGGCGTTTGACCAAGCGGTCGTTGACGCCTGCAACTTCGCGCATCATCCGCGCCAGATCTTCCGGGTCAATTTCAAGCGCTGCCAAATCCTCAGCACCGGAAATCAGCCGTGCACCCGGTTTTATGAAAGCAGCGTGCGATCCCGCATTTCGAATGGCTTCGAGAGTATCACCAGTCTGGATTCGGCTTGTAAGCGCCATAGCCGGAATGCGGAGCAACACGGCAGCAACCGCATCTGGCAGCAAAATCACCGAAACATGGACGGGTAACAATACGGTTTGCGGACCGTGTACAAAACGCAAGTGCAGCATGCGTTCGCCATCTATGCTGGCGAGAATTGCAGAGATTTGGCGGCGTTGAATATCATCAAGCGCAGCTTCACCATCCAATGCTTCGTCAAGGCGTCCAAGACCAAACAGTTCAAGCCCGTTGCCATTGGCCCAAACAACATCAGTCAGATCTGTGCTGACAATAACCATTGCATCACCGGCAGCAAACGGCCGCCGGATGGTTTCCAACACTGCAATGTCCACATAAGGGTACTTGGTCATTGTGTTTTTCGCTGTTCCCATACTCGTTTGGTAAATTAATTTAATACCAATTAATAGAGTTTTGAGGGGCAACCGTCTATCGCCTGGGTTTGAAACCTTACCAGACGGTTAATTCGTCGCATTTTAACAAATATGACCTGCATTATTGCAATGCTGCATTGCAACATAAATATTGCATTGCAGCATTTTATGGTCTAAGGATTTGCCATCGGCGCGCACATCGCGAGCCTTAGACATCGTCCCTGAAAGGACCACATCATGGCTAAAGTTGCAAAAACCGAAACCGTTGTTGATATGAATGCTGTAACTGACCAGTTCAAAGCCTATGCCGAGACCGCTGTAGAGCAGGGCCGCGACGCATTCGCCACTGCGAAAACCCAGCTCGAAGAAGTGCAGAAAACAGCTGAAGTCAACTTTGATAAAATGCAGGCCGCCAATAATGATTTCGGTATGAAAGCAATTTCTGCCGTTCGTAAATCCACTGAAATGAGCCTTTCCCACATGGAAAGCCTTTTTGCAGTAAAATCATTCGCCGCTTTTGTTGAATTGCAGACTTCTTTCGTACGCAAGCAGGCTGAATTAATGGTTGAACAGACCAAAATGGTTCAGGACGCAGCAACGAAAGCCGCAACCGAAATGAAAGCCGCTTAATTTTTTAAGCCGCTTAAAAATGCAGGCCAAAATCAAAAAGGGTTTTGGCCTTTTTCTTTGCTTGAAATTTGCAAACCCGTTCTTGAATTTGCCAAATAATAGCCGTATGGACGTTTAGGTATGCGGTTGTAGCTCAGTTGGTTAGAGCGCAGGATTGTGGCTCCTGAGGTCGGTGGTTCGAACCCACTCAATCGTACCATTCTCATTTCATCAAAACAGATTACCTTGTTGTTAAAACAGATCACCTTGCGGGGCAGCGCTTGCATCCTTCCGCTTTTGATGAGCGTTGCCTGTTTGCGCCTCCACTAATCCGTCAGCAAATTCGATATGCAGCGCACCAGCGGCCCGCGCAGCTTGCGCACCGGTCAATACTTTATCGTGTCTGTCTTTAACGACAGCAAACCCACGCGCTAGCACCGACTTATGCGACAGTGAATTAAGCAGTTTTACCGCTTGATAAAGTTGGACGCGTTTGCGTTCATTGCGCTGAACCATAACCAAATCAACGCGCTTGATAAGCCCACCCAGTTTCTCATTTCGCTCACCAATTCGGCGCTCAATGCTGATGGGGGTCAAACGTTTAACAGCTCGATCCAAGTTAACCCGCTGGCTCACCACCAATCTCGGCAACGCGTTTTTCAGCCGGGCTTCCAGCTGATTTGTTTTGGTTCGACGGTCAAAAATGCGCGACATGACACCAGCATTCGTCAGTCGTAATGCAGAGTACTTTTGGCGTTTTTTCAAAGTACTTACTTCCAGTGCCCGCCATAGCTTTTCAGACGCTTCATCAAACCGGCGGCGTGGGTTGGCGAGCACGCTGTCTGCATTCGGCAAAGCGCGTGCCGAACTGATGAAAGTCTGGCGCTTACGGTCAATGCCGCGCCTTATGCTGTTGCCAAGTCTTGCGCCAAGCCCTGCAACACTTGCCTCCAAATCTGCCTTCACCGGCACCGCCATTTCAGCAGCACCCGTTGGCGTGGGCGCACGCACATCGGCTGCGTAATCAATCAATGTCCAATCCGTTTCGTGGCCAACCGCTGAAATTACCGGAATGTCGCTGCCTGCCACTGCGCGTACAATGGCTTCATCATTAAAACCCCAAAGATCTTCTAAGCTGCCGCCACCGCGTGCAACGATCAGCATATCAGGTCGGGCGTCGCCCGTCATGGCGTTAAACCCAATGACCGCATTTGACACTTCAAACCCCGTGGTTTCGCCCTGTACCCGCACCGGCCAAACAGTGACACGGCACGGGAACCTGTCCATGACGCGGTGCAAAATATCGCGGATAACAGCTCCGGTCGGCGACGTAATCACACCAATATGGCGCGGCATATATGGCAAAATCTGCTTGCGCTCAGCGTCAAACAGGCCTTCCGCGGCCAAGCGCCTTTTACGCTCTTCAAGCAACGCCATCAATGCGCCCGCTCCAGCTGGCTCAATTGATTCAATAACAATTTGATATTTGGAAGATCCCGGAAACGTGGTCAGTTTGCCGGTGGCAATAACTTCCATGCCTTCTTCGGGCCTAAAGCGCAGCTTTGCCATTGCGCCTTTCCAAATTACGGCATCAATCTTGGCATTGGCATCTTTGAGGCCGAAGTAAGCATGGCCAGAAGAATGTGGCCCGCGATAGCCAGAAATCTCGCCGCGCACCCGTACATTGCCAAACGAATCTTCGACCAGCCGTTTTAACGCGCCGGAAATCTCTGAGACGGTAAATTCGGTTGCATTGCCCGCACCAAATTTGCCGGGAACAATCTTGCCTGTCTCATCCGACATTTAGCGTTTGCGATCCATGCCCTGCACATATTGGTCAAAGATAGACTTCACGCCTTTTTGGTAGGTGTCCTGAGTTTGCTGGCCCGTTTCAAACATTTTGCCGATAATATCTTCCAGCGGGTTGGTGACTTCACGGTGAGTGACCTGCGGCTCCGGTTCCGGCGCAGGGCGTTGTTTGGCCTGTGGTTGTTGGGCCTGCGGTTGTTGGCCACCCTTCATAATGTCTTCCAGCATTTTGCCCCATGGGTTGTCTGCGCCAAACGGATTTTGCGCTTGGGGTTGTGTTTGCCGCTGCTGGCTTCCACCTAACGCTCCGCCAAGCATGCCCTCGAGAATTTTACCAAACGGGTTGTCCATTGGTGAAGCGGTAGGAGCTTGCTGTTGTTGGCCCATGCCCTTTTTCATCATCTGCTCGATAATGTTACCGATCGGATTTGAACCCATGCCGGCAGCATTGCTCATCTGGCCGGTGGACTGCTTGAACAGCCCGCCCATCACCATTGAGGCAATGACTGGCAACATCTGTTTCAATATATCTTGACCCAAACCGGTAGCTGAAGCGGCTTGGGCGGCAACGGCGCGCGATACATCTTTCGATCCGAATAAATGGCCCAAAATGCCATTACCTTCTGCAACACCGCTCTGGGAAAAGGCGTTTGCCGCATCTTCAAAATATTTCGCATGATTGCCAGAGCCCATAGCTTGCAAGAATCCGCCCATGCCCATCGGGTCTGAGGTGTTGCGTTTGAGCCCTTCTGAAAATGCCGGCAATAAGGCTTCCATGGCAGCTTGTGTCTGTTGCTGATTGAGATTGAATTGCTGCGCCAGCATTTCAAGGCCTTGCCCGTTTTGGGCTTTGGTAATCATATCAAACAAGGGCATCATCGCGGCTCACTCCGTTGTGGTTTTAGTGTCAACGAATGACAGTCATGATGCAAGTTTTAGATGTGAATTTAGTATGCAAACTCATCAAATATCGGTTCAACCGAGCCGTCAAATCGTGTGTGATAGGCGCGGAGCAATTCCTCTGACAACGTTGTTCCACGGGCAACCACTTCTTCAATGGATGAAATAAAGTGGCTCTCATCATAACCATCGCGATTTTTGCGGGCACGGGCAACTAAGCCTTGCTTGGAAATTGGCAAAACGTCGCGCGCAATATCAAGCAATGTATGCCCATGAATTTTCGCTTTTAGCCCTTCAACAGGCACTGCATCACGCAGGGCCAGCACATCGTGGCGGGTCCAATT
>JANOPZ010000054.1:0-29140 GCA_031422195.1 Limoniibacter sp.
ATCCATGCGTCCATATCAACAATGCCATCGTCCAGCAAAGCAGCAGTCGCTGCCGGCATCGCATATAGCTCCATCGTCGGAAATTGCATTTCCGCCAAAGTTCCAGAGTTGGTCTGCGGACGCACCGCTGCCTCCGCCACCCACCCGGTTGCAGGGCCGGTGAGTGAGAACGGCTTTTTCAATACCGAGGCTGAAACTTGCCTGACTGTCGCGATCGAGCGGATCGGTGAAATCTTTGCCAATCGTTTGCCAATATCGGCCGCTATTTCCGGTGGTACTAAAAACCCGCCGTCTGCTCCGGCCGTGATGTTGTAAGCTTTTTCTTCAATTCGCATCAGGCCGCGTTCGTCCCCTTTGCGCACATAGGCATCAAAGGCGACCGCATGTTCCGGTGAAACCGATTTGCGCGTTTCGCCACCTAGTGGGAGACGCTGGCTTTTCATTACAAATGCATCAAGCGCTCGCTTTTGATCGTCGATCGCGGCGTTGATACGATCAACTTTTTCAACCGTAATCACATCTGAACCCATACGTGTTTCAAGCTGTGATAATCGATCATCATTGGCCGATTTGAATTCTTCAAAAGCATGCATGAAATCGCCGAAAGCTTCGGCAACCTCGCCGCCGCCCGATTTAACTTCCAAGGATTTGGTTTCCAGCGCATGTTCATGCGCAGAATGTAAGTTTGTCATGGTGTGTTATCCTATTGTTTGAGAATGGCTGCCGCATCGCGGATACGGGCAACAAGGCCCGCCGGTGCAGTCAGCACGTTGTTTTCTGCGGCGTCACGCCCGCGTTTCAGGTTGGCATAGCCCTTGGCAATCACCCGGCGCGCCTGTGAACGCGAGAAGCCGGCATCGCGCGTTAGCCACTGTTCAAACGTCCGTATGCTGGGCAAGATGTCACCTGTCTTCACTTCGCTTACCCGCGCCTCGGGCAGCATAGGAAATGTCACAACCGAAATCTCCCAGAGATCGGCCTCGTATATGGTGCGGATACCCGCCACTTGATCTTTGCTGGCACGCACCGTTTTGAACCCAATTGAAAGGCCGTCGATTGCACCTTCACGTATTAATTCAAGCACTTCGGCGCCGCGTTTCACACTCTGGTTAATTCGGCCTTTTACAAATAGTCCGGCGTCATCTTCGCAGATATCCAGCCAAGAGCCGATCACTTCATTGGGGTCGTGCTGAAACAACATCCGCACCCCCTTTGCGCCCCGATGCTTCAAGGCTTTTTGAAATGCCCCCTTGGCAACCCTGTCATTGCCGAGGTCAACGCGTCCAAATAGCGAGGCATAGCCCGAAAATGTGCCGTCTTCAGTTTCAACAGAAGCGAACGGAACCTTGGCATATTTCAACACAGGAGCCATAAAGGATTTGATTTCAGTCACTGGGCTTTATCCTTTGTAAGTTGAATATGGTCATCGATTTGGGTTGACTTCTGGTCCGGCGCTGAACCGTTTTGCTCAAGCATCCGCACCAGCATTCCAAGCGCCCACCACGATGCAAAACTGGTCGAAGCCGCACCCATCAGCACAACTTCAAAAGCTGCCGGATGAACTTCAAGCGCCATAATTTGCACAAGCTTTTCGCCAGCTGACGGGCCAAAAACCAAACCTGTAATCACGCCAACAATCAGCCTTGAAACAGCTTCATGGCGTTGCTTGGGCAAAAAATACACCAGCGAAACAGAAGAGCCGGCAATGGCTCCGACTCCGCGTGCCGTCCATTCGGCCAACGTTGTTGTCCATTCAGACATTCTCTGATTTTCCTTTGTTTTTTAGTGGTATTTTACGTGGGCCATAGCCGAGCGCCTCGCGTTTTTCATCGTCCGTTAGAAAGGTTGCCGCAGTCAGCCTTGCCCATAGCAAATCGCGTTCCTCGGTTAATCCTTCAATCCGGTCCGTGTCGTGCTCAAGCCTTAAGCTTTCGCCGAAATGTGGAGCCAAAGCTTGCGTCAATTCACCTGCCAGTCGTTTGATCAACGGCAATATCGTCAATCGATAGAATGCACGGTTGGCTTCAACATAATTTGAGTAAGTGTTATCGCCCGGTATGCCGAGCATCATGGGTGGAACGCCAAAGGCCAGCGCAATTTCCCGCGCCGCTGAATGCTTTGCCTCAAGGAAGTCCATATCCTTCGGCGTCAATGACATTGGCTTCCAATCAAGCCCGCCTTCTAAAAGCAATGGTCGCCCCGCGCGCGTCGCTCCAGTATAGCCTTCTTCAAGTTCGGTTTTAAGCCGCTCATATTGGTCGTCGGTCAAATTTCCGCCGTCGGCAGGCGCATAAATCAATGCGCCGGAAGGGCGTGCAGAATTATCGAGTAAAGCTTTGTTCCAACTTGCCGCGGCATTATGCGTTTCAAGCGCCATTTGCGCTGCGCACAACGGGGCAAAGCCACTCAAATCGTCAAGCGGGTGGAACATCTTGATATGAATTATCCCGCTCGCATTATCGCGGGACAACGGCGCTAAAACCCGCTTTTGAGATCCGGCATTATATTCAAAAGCTTCTGCCCAGCCATCATCTCCGACAATCACGCTCATCCTGTCGGGACGAAGCAAATGTAAACTTTGGTCAATACCGGGCGTATTGTTGAACTGAATAAACACGTTGCCAGAAATCAACAGGTAACCAAACAAAGCCTCAAAAAAAGGTGCACTAGCTTCCGTAGAATTGGGATGTTTTATCAAATCCAGCAGCGGATGCTGACTGCATTCTTCACGGACGTTATAAAGCAGCCATGGCACTGCTGACGCCGTTTCAGAAATAAGCCTGATTGCCCGAAATACGATTGGGTTCCGGGTGTATCCCTCGCGTGCGAGCGTGGCATAATTTTGCGGTGACCAGCGCGCCTGCCCTAACGAATGCAGCGTAAACCCGCTTGTTCCATATGCAGTTTTTGTTACTTGCGGGATGTTTGCAGGCATAGGTTTTTCTGCGGCGCGGGTGCGCCGCCACGGCAATGATAGTTTCATTGGATGTTCCTTGTTTTAACCCAGCTGCCGCACTTTAGGTGCGCTACGCCGTTCCAGCATTAGTTCTGTCAGCGCCCATACCAGCGCATCCACTCTGTCAGGTGATCGCCCGTTGGACAGTCCGCCCGACGTAAAATCACACATTTCATCTTCAAGTGCCGCAAACCGTGCCGCGTGTTTTATGCGGCCCTGTTCGTAAAGCGCGGCAATAGGTTCGGCCCGAAGTGCTTTGCCTCGCGTTGCTCTTACAGCTTTAACTGGCAAGTTATGGTCGAGTGACCGCAAAACTCCGGTCACCAAATCACCGCCTTGGTTGACTTCAATTAAAATCATATCCGCATCGTGGGCTTCATAAAGCGCAGCCACCCGCGCTCCCCATTTTGCCGGTGGCGCAGGCGCAAAACTAGCGTCTTCCAGCACCCAACCAACACCGTCTTTGTCAATGCCAGCAACGACAATACCGCAAGCATCAGATCGTGCAGTCGAAGTCACAGGCGGATCAACCGCGACCACGACGCGTTGCAATTGTGGCACTGTGCTTGCAAAACAGGGGTCAAGGATTGTCCTGGTCCAAAGTGCGCCATCGCGGTCTTCGATCAGTTCGCCGTCCAATTCCTGGCGCCCAAGCCGTGATCCGGCATAGCGTTTCTCAATCATGGCCATAAACCCAAGTGCAAGATTTTCGGCATTGTCTTTGGTGCGCATTTTTGAAACTGTAAAAGCTGGGTCAGCCAGCAATTTTTTGATCAATGCTGTCGGTTTCGGTGTCGTTGTCATCAATTGGCGCGGCCAATCACCCAGCCGCAAGCCAAACTGCAACATGTCAAAAGTCGCGATATCGTACTGCCACTTAGACGCTTCATCGCACCAAGCTGCTTCAAATTGAGGCCCGCGCAAACTGTCTGGGTCTTCAGCAGAAAATAGCATTGCAACTGCGCCATTGGGCCAAACAACGCGCCGTCGCGAAATTTCAAACTTTGGCCGATTTCCGCGATGGGCCGCTGCCAAAATGCCGGACGGCCCTTCAACCATCACATCGCGCACATCAGCCATCGTTTCACCGACCAGAGCAATTTGGCCAATCCGTGATGTAGAAAACACAGGTAAGCCGCGCACCAAAGCGTTGATCCACTCGGCCCCTGCACGTGTTTTACCTGAACCGCGCCCGCCTATCAGCAACCAGCCATTCCAATCACCGCGTGGTGGCAATTGCTCTAAGCGCCCGCGAAGCAACCATTCACGGCAGGCCGCTTCAATTTGCTCCGGTTTCAAATTGGCTTTCGACCAGCTTTTTTGCGTAAGCTTGGGCCAAATCTTCAATGCGCTGGTCAATGGCTGCAAAGGCGGTTGTAACCTCAGTCTCATCATGCGCCAGCTCCATTTCATCACTCAAATCAGAAATTGCGGCCTTCAAACGATCGATTGCTTTTAGCAAAGACGTAATACCATCAAGCCTTGTTTTAGCCAGCAATGCGTCTTCGTCTGGCTCATCCATCAGCGCCAAAACGCGGTCAGATAAAAAACTGAGACGACGCCGCATCACCGTGGCCTCTTGAATTGGTATCCAGTTTTCTTGCGCCGCCAAATCTTTAAGTTCGTCGATCAAGCGGTTTGATATAAGCGCAAGCCTTTCTAGAGTGGGCCTTGCACCCTCAAATAATTGTCGTATCGCTTTGTTTTGTTGCGCAATTAAAGGCGTTTGGGGTTTGGTTTTAGCGATAATATTTTTGGCCAAAAGTTCGCGCTCCTTCACCAGGAAAGGCATTAATCAGCCTTGGCAAAAGCAAATGCCAAAGCTGGTCAACAGCGCCGCCGCGGTGCAACATACAGATTTTTGATGATGACAGACTTATACAAAATGACCGGTGCGCTGTCAAGGGTTTGTTCTACTTTTGTTCTCTTTTTTCAAATACCTTGAATCTATCGCAATTTGCAGCCAAAACGATTTCGGAACTTACCGATGTGCATCAAAAATTGAGCGAAATACCGACACCCCGTCAGCGCAGTGATATGAAACGCACCTCACGTTTTATTGCTTTTGATGCTTGGCTAGATTCGTTTTTATACGAGTCGCGTTTTGCATTTGCCAACCTTTGGGAAACCGTCACAATTTTCTCCCGCCGGTTTCACGTATCAGGCTGGAAGCGGTGGTTGGTTGAATTCTTGGGCGAAGGACTAACACTGGGCGTTGCCGGCTTTATTCTTATGCTTGGGCTTGCCCTACCTGCTTTCAAAGAGACAAAAGGCGATTGGTTAAAGCAAGACCAGATTGCCGTCACTTTTCTTGACCGATTTGGCAATGAGATCGGGCGCCGGGGAATTATCAAGCGAGAGTCCGTGCCTGTTGCCGAAATGCCATCCAACGTTATCAACGCAGTACTGGCCACAGAAGACCGTCGGTTTTTTAGTCACATCGGTATAGATTTTCTTGGCCTTGTTCGTGCGATGACAGAAAACGCGCGCGCTGGCGACGTTGTTCAGGGTGGCTCAACATTAACCCAACAGTTGGCAAAAAATATTTTTTTAACCAATGAACGTACGGTTACGCGCAAAATTAACGAGGCTTTTTTAGCTCTTTGGCTAGAAGCCAATCTTACCAAATCTCAAATCATGCAACTGTATCTTGACCGCGCTTACATGGGCGGCGGCACCTTCGGTATCACTGCTGCTTCAGATTTCTATTTTGGCAAAAGCATTAAAGACGTCACGTTGGCTGAGGCAGCCATGCTCGCGGGCCTGTTTAAGGCGCCTGCAAAATATGCGCCCCACATTAACCTGCCCGCGGCTCGTGCGCGCGCCAACGAGGTTCTCAATAACATTGTCGAAGCCGCCTTTATGACAGATGGTCAAGTTCTTTCTGCTCGGCGTCAACCAGCAAGTGTTGTCGACAGTGATCGTGCCAAAGCGCCCGACTATTATTTAGACTGGGCATTTGAAGAGGTAAAAGCACTGGCGCCAAAATTTAATGCGCAAAGCTTTACTGTCAAAACAACACTTGATCCGGGCATTCAAGAAGCGGCTGAAGAAGCAGTCGAATATTATTTGCGCCAGTTTGGTACTGAATATGATGTCGATCAGGCGGCTGTAGTTATTATGGACACCAATGGGGCCGTTCGCGCAATTGTCGGCGGCCGCGATTATGGCCGAAGCCAATTCAACCGCGCGACACGTGGCCAACGCTCTACCGGATCATCCTTCAAACCCTATGTCTATGCGACAGCCTTAGAGTCAGGCATGACGCCGGAGACTGTGGTCTCAGACAGCCCATTTTCTTGGGGCGACTGGTCCCCAAAAAATTATGCCGGTGCCTACTCTGGCCGCATAACTTTAACCACCGCCTTGGTTAAATCGGTGAACATCATTCCGGCGCGCCTTGGTCGCGAGTTGGGCATAAAACGAATTACAGAAATGACGCGGTCTATGGGTATTACATCACCACTGGATACCTACCCCCCTATGGTCCTTGGCACGTCTGGTTTATCGGTCATTGAGCAAGCCACTTCTTACAATCTGTTTGCCAATGGAGGTTATCTTGGCACTCGTCACGGCATTGATCAGATGTTCGGCCCCGGCGGAGAACTGCACTATCAATTTGACCGCGACGCTGCGCCATTTACTAAAGTCTTAAAAGACACAACCGTCCAAGGCATGAACCAGATTTTGTCGCAAGTTCCAATTTGGGGCACGGCACGTCGCGCTGCGTTGGACGGTATTTTGAGCGCCGGCAAAACCGGCACCACTCAGGATTATCGCGATGCTTGGTACATTGGGTACACAGGTAATTTCACCATGGCTGTCTGGGCTGGAAAAGATGATTATAGCGTTACCAACAGAATGACCGGCGGGTCACTTCCGGCCATGATTTGGAAGCGGGCTATGACTTTTGCGCATCGTGATGTTGAACTTAAATCAATTCCTTTCCTTGAAGATGCCGTTGCCCCGGTTGCTGCGGTCAAAAAAACCGATGAAAAAGCAATCGAACCTGATGGATTTGTTTCGACCGTTAAGCGTCAGAAGCCAATGCCGGTTTTGATGCGGGAAGCCTTGATCAACTTACAAAAACGTTTTGATACAGCTCCAGCCTTAAAGGCTCAGCAAAGGCCAACAGCGCGTCTCGACGCATCAGCTGTTCAAGTTTTACAATAGTGCGTTGGTGCTACGTAATATCCAGCGGTCATGTTCAATGAGCCGGGCAGTCATAATTGTCTTGGCATTAATTGCCGCTTTTGCAGCAGGCACTTCTTCAGCTTCTTACTTAGTATCAAATTGGTTAAACCTTGCTGGGCAACACTCGGGTCCTTGGCAACGTCTCACCACTCTGGGAGCTACAAACACAGATCCATATTCGCGCGTATTCCAACATATGTCGCGCCAATTGCCGATGAGCAACGCCGAAGGTCGCGTTTACGTCGCACGTTATGACGACGACAACCAACCGCTGGATCCCAAATGCAGTTACAGTATCGAAGGCGACATCCCTGCAGCGCGGCTTTTCACACTGCGGGCCGAAACGATCGACGGGCAATTGATAATTGCTCAAGCGCCATTTCAAAGCGCCATTCATTCAGATCAGATGCTGTTTATCGGCACCCGTTTTGCTGTCAGTGTGAGTGCTCTGACCCAGCCCAATAATTGGCTGGCTCTGAAAACCACCGAACCCTTTAAGTTGATCCTCTCTTATTATGACGTTGCTGTGATCAACCATGATACCGGCAACTCAACCAGCCTTCCGCGTGTTAAAAAAGGAAGCTGCACCAATGTTTAAGTTGGTTTATGGGTTTCTGCTCGCACTTTGCGGCTCAGTTCTTATTCATATTGCGATTATCTTACTGATTCCGCATTTTGATAAACCTGAAGTAACCAAACAAATTGAATTGCTGAGCCAATCCTTCGATCCATTGATCATAAAAGAAAGTCCGTCAGGTTTCCCAGTTCTGGGCCTTGATCCATTTTTTAACTACCGTGTTTGCGTATACGACCTGGAAAACGGTGGGTTCCAGCTCATGTCTAACGGGGACGTTCCATTTTTTTCGGCAACATTGATTGCTGAAAATGGTGACGTATTGTTTTCAATTACTGACAGGCAAACCATCGCGCGAACGTTGAACATTGAAGTCCGCCCATTGGCTCAGCAACAACGCCTGTCGGAGTTGTCGGTCGACACTTCTGTTGTTTCTGGCGCTGTACCCGTTTTCGTTTCTGAAACCAAAGGCTATGCAATCGTGCGTGCGTTCGTCCCGGACGCAAGCTGGGATGAAATTGTCGGACAATACCTTAAAGATATTGTTTGCCAAACAATCGAAACTGCAAACTAAGCCGTCTTGCGGGACCTTTTGGCGGATTTTGCAATTATAGTTGAAGCTTCCGGCATCCGCTCATAGCGAACGCCCGGAAAAATTATGATCTGCCCTTTTTCAAGCCGGTGCTGCTGCTTTACTACCAGTTTGTCCAGGCGAAACTGAAGCGATAAAATCATTACCATCAACTTCCCCCGCCGCATATTCAACGACGCATTTCTCAACTTAAGTTGGTTATGGTTAACAGAGCGCTAACCGTTTCCATGCATAGTGGTGTTGCTCGGAGTTTAATGGGCGGTTTAGGTTGGTCGCGTAGATGACACATTATGATTCACTAATATTCTCTGCTGCGGGCGCATTTGTATCTTTGCCAAGACCCGGCCGCAACGACGCTGACCGTCTGGACGCCTTGGCAATACCTTTGTTTGAGAGTTTAAGTATCGAGGGAAAACGGCGTATTGCTGCCGTGCTCAGTGAATGCCGGAGTGTCATGCCTGAAAAACTCGTTGAAGCACTCTTAATCCAACCGCTTGACATCTCTGCCAGCCTTCTCATCTCCCGCGCTGAAATACCGGATGCCATATTGGAAAAAGCCATAGGCATTGGAGGCGAATCCCATGCCCGCGTCATTGCACTTAAATATAACATCAGCGCTTCCATAAAAAGGCGGATCGACACACTGGTTGAAGGTATCGTTCCTTTGACTGAAGTTGCAATTGAGCCGCTTTATTCAAAACCGGCATCGCTTTTCGGCACCGGGGATAGAACGCGCGCTCAAACAGAACTTGAACTGGCGCAAGACCGGCTGCGCGATATGATGATGCGCAAAACTCTGCCTGATCGGGTTTCACAGCGATCCGTTGCGCCATTTCCGGTAGATGCCGACATTAACATCGTTGCACGTCTGATCAACTTAGCGCTTGAAGGTGATCCTGATTTTTTAAGCACCGCATTGGCAGATGAATGGTCAGCGCCATTTGCTGTGCTTCGCCCGCTTGTCAAGCGCAATGGAATACACAGTTTGACCATTTTACTGAAAGGACTGGAGTTTGGTGCAACAGACACATTCGCCATTGTCTCGGCGTTTAACCCGCTTGCTTTTGCCTCGCGAGAAGCAATTGCCTCATTTTACTTGAAATTTCAGTCCATTACAGAAACGGACGTTAAGCTGCTCACCGCCGCTTTTCATGTTGAAGCTACTGATCAAAGCTCAATTCAAAGCATCGTGGCCTAGGTTTTTTTACGTCAAACGTTTCATTAAATTGAAGCTCATCGCATTCGCATTCAACAAACCATTGATCACGGTCAAAGCGCAATTCGCGTTCAATGAGTAAACTGAGTTCCATTTCACTAAAAACGCCACCGCGCCATTCAAATTGGCGCTCTTCGCTTTCCAAAGCTATTGCTGGAATGGCCAAACGTAAAGCCCCGCCGCGCGCGCGCAATACCAAATTTATGGCACCGGCCTGATCATGCCCTTTGACCAAAATACTGGCATAGCCGCCAGCAGTTTGTATTTGGCGCAGTTTTGCTGCAACCCAAAAGCCGCTGGCCAGCCTTGTCCCGGTCAAGGCCGAAATGGCTTCAATTGATTAAACCCTCATTGCGCATTTTGTTCAAAAATGCGTCGTTTACGTTGCCGGTCACCGGTAAACGCACGATATTTTGAAAATCCTCAATAGCCTTTCGGGTTCTTGAACCCATTTGGCCATCAGCAACCAGTTCAATGTTGAGAAACTGACGTAAACCCGCTTGTATTTGCATAACCAATGGGTCGCCGTTTTCGGCTAGTTTATCGCCATTTAACTTGGGCTGCACAGCAATATTATCAAATTTGGGTCTTGGCGACGGGCGAATTGAGGCCACAATGTCGCCATCGGCCCCGGCACTTTTGGGATTGCCAATTTCATTTTCAACAATCGCGGCGACTTCTGCTTCATTCACGCGCGGGGCGGGTACAGCCCGTAAATTAGCCAATAACTGATCAGAGATGTCACCAGTCTGCGGCATGCGCAATATGCCTTGATAAGCAGCGATGGCCAGCCTGGTTTGACTGCCCATAACGCCATCAACGTCACCGTGATAAAGTCGCAGATCACGCAGTGTGGTTTGTACGCCCATAATCGTTGGGTCTGCAACTTGTGCTTGGGGCAACGGCAAAGGGTTGGCTTTTCTGGAAATTTGCGAGGCGTCATTTTTAGCGCTACTTGCTGGCGCGGCCATATTGTCGCGCGTTGAATAAAATGCGTTTTCATGCGAATTTGGCTGATACCAAAGTGCATTTGATGCAACAAAGCCAAACAAAGCAATAAACGTTACCATTGCAGCAAATGTCCCGGGACGCTCTCGCAATGTCTCGCTTAAGGTAGCGGTCAACCCATCCATTAAACCTGAAGGACGGTCATAGTCATCGAATACTTCATCACGCCGCGGCATGTTTTTCTCCTGCTGCACTCTCTAAATTGGATTTAACCTCTAAGCGATTACTGGCCTTAGGTTGAAAATTTGAAAACTCGACCAAGCTGGAGGCCGAAAATGCGATGGTCACTTGCGTGCCTTTGCCTGGCCTGCTTTCAAAGCTGATGCGCCCGCCAATTTCATCAACAAGGCGCCTTACAATAGCGAGGCCAAGCCCGCAGCCTTCAATTTCACCGGCTTTATCGGTTCGAAAATTACGTTGCCCGAGCCGCGCCACGTCTTCAGGCGCTAGTCCGTTGCCATTATCGGTCACGGTAAGGGACCAACCATTTGCTGCGCTGGATCCGTTAAGTTCGACCGAAGCCCCGGCAGGCGAAAATTTTATCGCATTCGAAATGAGATTGGTTAGTATTTGCCGCATTGCCATGCTTTTCACAGCTTTTTCAGCAATTGAAGCAGGTACACGATTGAAAATGGTAATCGACTTTTGCTGCGCCATTGGCTGAAGCAAAGCCACACAGTCTTCAACCACTGAGCCAAAGGCAACTGCTTGGCTTTCGTCACTATCTGGCTGCGCTTGCAGGATGGCACTTGTCATATCAATAAGATTGCGTCCGGCCGATGCAATCAGGTTTGGATAGGTGCGGCGCATTTCTTCTGTGCAAGTTAGACCTTGCGCCAAAGTTTCTGCAAATCCAACTATTGCGGCCAATGGCGTGCGCAGCTCATGAGCCAATTCGCTTAAAGCAGCACGTTCTACAACCTGGTTTGTATTTTTTGTTGCCGGGCGCAAAGCAGCAAGTATTCTGCCATCCTGCGCCATTAGGAACATTTGAGTATTGGCAAAACGGCTTTTATCAGCCCCGTAAATGCGCAGCGTCAATTCTTGGACTAATCTTGTTGCATCGCGGCACGCCAATAAAAAGGCGGGTCGGTCGCCGATATGAATATGTTCTAAAAGCAAAGACCCAATTACAAATCTCCCGCTTTTGCTCGCAAAAACTTTGGATTTACAATCGATTTCTGTGATCTCGTCAAAAAATAGTGCAGCTTGCCATTGATCAGCCGGGTTTACGCTTGGGCTTTGTTTGCTGACGCTGGGTTCTGTTGCAGGTTTTCCGAACACAAAAGCTAAACCGGTGGCAAACGCCCCTCCAGCAATCAGTGCCGTTGTAATAGGCAAAACTTCCGTTGAAACAGCCGCCGTCGCGGCCAGTGCAAGTGTCCCGCCAACAAGCCAATTTTGACTGCTCAAGACTTTAGGTCGTAACGATAAGGCCGCCGCACCAAGCGCGGCGGCGCTGCCTACAGGCATCAACCAGTCTAAAGCGTTGCGGGCGCCTTCCGCAAAAACAAACACAAAGGCTCCAGTCAGTGCAATTGACGCCACGCAAAGTAAGAGGGCAGCTTGGCGATTACCTGCGCCTGATTCTTGAGGCGAGGTATCAGAATTCAACTTTGCTCGGTTGGGGTTAAAGTCAGCCATTATGTCCAGTTTAATCACGCCATCGATTGGGTGCTTTAAGTTTGACTGATCTTGGCAAGGTGGCTTTAACGAAGATTGAACAGCGAAGCCGCTTGGCCCACTTCAACGTGTTGAATCGCTGCTTTAGCCAAAAGCTGCTTTTCATGGTTAATCAACTGTATATTTTTTGGCCGCGATTTGCCTCAAATTATCAGACAGATTGAAAAACTATTCCAACTTGATTGTGCGATGTTGTGTTTGGGATGGCGTGTCACAACGCTTGGACAAGGACACAAACTATGATTTCAACCCTATTCAAATTGGGCTTTTGGGGCGGTTTAACGCTTCTTTTTATTCCGGTTGATCTTGGATCAGATCAAAATGGCCGAACTGTATCTGCTTTTGAGGCTGTTGTTGCCGCCAAAGAAACGGTTGATGACCTGCGCGATATTTGCGTTCGCAAGCCAGATGTCTGTGAAACTGGCAGTGCGGCCATTGAGACAATATCCGCCCGCGCAAGAGCGTCGGCAAAGCTGGTGCTACAATATGTTGGCGATGATCCTGTCGAAACCGGTAAGCTCGTTCCGCCGAACGATGTTCAGGGTTAATTTGTCATCTTTGCCTTTGGCCGGTTATCTGGCAAGACGAGATTATGAGCACTTCAATTGATACCATTAAAGCCGATTTCGAATTTCTCGATGATTGGGAAGATCGTTATCGCTACATTATTGAACTGGGCCGCGACATGCAGCCGTTGGCTGATAGTGAAAAAAACGCAGCCAACAAAGTGGAAGGTTGTGCAAGCCAAGTGTGGCTGGTGAGTGAGAAAACACATTCAGACCCCGTATCGCTGAATTTTCACGGTGATTCTGATGCGCATATCGTTCGTGGGTTGGTAGCCATAGTGACCTCGGCTTTCACCGGCAAAACTCCCGCCGCAATTGTGCAACTTGATGCCGATGATCTTTTGAAGTCCCTCGGCCTTGATGCACATTTGTCTCAACAACGCTCAAACGGTTTGCGTGCTATGATTAGGCGTATCAAAGCCGAGGCCGCCGCATTGCATTAAAGTGACGGGCGATAATTTTCGGTTCCCCAAACGCGAATCTTTCCGGCTTCTTTGGAGGCCGGCGCATAATGCCGGGCAAGAATAGAAAGACCGGCCCGCAACATCAGCTTACCCGAACGTTTCGGCCAGCCGCGTTCTATCTCCACTTTTTCTAAGCCTTTTAGAAAACAGCAAACGTCAATCAGGAGGCCAGAAAATTCAGGCCCCACCGATTCTAGAGCCTTCGTCACGCGCAAGCGTGCCGCCACTGCTGCATCTGTTTGCGTCACGCCGCCACCAGCGCCAGCGCTACCACGAATGGGTTCACCCCAACGCATACCAATACTCGGCAGCATATTGGCTCGCGTGAAATCAGAGCGCAATCGGTCTCCTGCATTCCATTCAGCGCTTCCAAGCATGGCCACGCCGTTTTTGTCCTTTCGTGCCGCCAAATAGTCGATTGGCGATTCAGCAGCAAGGCGGGTTACTGTTCGGGTTTCCCCATTTTCCGTTATTTCACAAAGCCGGGTTTCTCGTTTTACCGGGCTCAGTGAGCGTGGCGCATCTTTGGTCAAATGAAGTGTCATGCCAATACGTTTGACCCAGCCTTTTCGTGCAAGATAGGTCAAAGCCTTCGCGGAAACTAAAAAGCTTGGCGTGTCTTTTTTTCTCATCTCGAAAGTAGCTTCAGTTTTTGCGATTAATTCTGCTGTCCCAGAGCTAAGATAAGCAATAATGGCAGTGACTTCATCGCTTGGCGCTGCGCGGTGTTTTACCAAATCATCCATGACAGCCGGCCTCACCGACAAATGCAATACGTGTAACCCGCTCAACTTGTTCCATGATGGCATCAAACTCACTGTCATCGCGCAAATCTTCTATGAGTTGCACGGCATGGCTTACGGTGGTGCGGTCACGGCAAAGCGCTTTTCCAATCTCGGTCAAACTCACACCAAGCGTCGTATTGCATAGGTACATGGCAATCTGGCGCACTCGGGCAATACCTTGCGAGCAACGATTGGCTTGCCGCAAATCATGGCCAGAAACATTGAACAATGCTGAACAAAGATCGAGCACAGCTTCACAAATCTGCGCGCGTTTTTCCGGCGTTGTATCATCGACCAGCCTATGGCCTGCCGGACCACCTGAATTCATATCGCCGTAATCAAAACTGGTGCGGTTGTTATTCATGTCAGCCCCTCAAAGGAATATATTCCTTATTTCATGAGGCGACGCAACGGGGATAAGTTAACATAAAAAAAGCGCGGAGTATCGTCCGCGCTTTCCTTCAGGCTGTTTTTGATATTACCCGGCTTTCCGGCCCAGTCCCATTTCTCTGGCTAAAGCCGAGCGCTGACGAGCGTAAGCTGGCGCAACCATTGGGTAATTTGCGTCCAAGTTCCATTTATCACGGTATGATTCTGGCGTCAGGCGATAGTGTGTCATCAAATGACGTTTCAACGATTTGAACTTCTTGCCATCTTCAAGACAAATAATATAATCGTCAAAGACAGATTTTTTCGGATTCACAGCCGGAACAAGCTTCTCTTCCTTCACTTCGACGGCCACTGCCCCCGTCAAACCCGATAAAGCGCCGTGTACAGAACGGATCAGCTGTGGCAATTCGGAAGCGGGCAGCGGATTATTGCTCACGTAAGCACTGACCACTTCAGCAGCAATTTCGATAAGTTCATCGGAACTGTGATTGTCATTATCCATAATATAAAAGTGACCTCTGTTGTTAGTACATGAAATTCGACTGCTATCGTATTTTTATATTTGCAATCGCATTCAACTCACTTAATTGAATTAAAATGTCAAATTTTAGGCATGAACACAGTGTTCTTTTTTAGTGCACAGCCATTAAACCAATATTTTCTATCATCTGCTTTTCTATACATCTGCTGTTTAGTGTTATTTCGATTGAAACATTAAAAATCCCAATAATAATTCCATTCATATTAGGAATTAATTTTGGTGACTTCTTGATTCTTTGGCATGGCATCAACAACGGCGCTGTCTGAAAGCGGATAGCCAGCCTTATATGCAGCCCGCATTAATAGATGTGCGGAAACAGGTGCTGTCAGTAGAAAGAAAAGCACTCCTGCCATCGCACGGGTTGCAACAGAGGCCTCGGGAGCACCAACAGCGATTGCAAGCATCGCCAATCCTGAACCGATTGTACCGGCTTTTGATGCCGCATGCGAGCGGGTGTAAACATCTGGCAGCCGCACTAAACCAATGGCCCCAACAAGGGCAAAAAGACTTCCAGCAAGAATAAGTGCAGCCATCAAATAATGCGAAAAATCAGCCCACATTTTGTTTCACGCTTATTTCTTCGGGCGGATTTTTGATAACTGCGCTCTGCATGATATAGCGGGCAAGTGCCACGGTTGCCAGAAATCCTACCAAACCCAGCCCAATGGCAATATCCACGTAAAGCATAAAACCGGTCTTTATTGCGATTACAGCGATGAAGCCAATTGCGACAGCCACCAGCATATCCAGAGCCAATATCCTGTCCGGCAGAGTTGGGCCAACGATTACACGCCAAACGATAATCGCAAAAGAGAAACAAAGTAAGCTCAAAGCAATCAGGATAGCAAACTGCAAAACAGTTTCAGACAAGGTCACCAAAAGCCTCCATTATTTTACGTTCAAAGCCGTTTCTAATACTGGCGCGCGTCGCATCAATGTCTGAGCAATCAACAGCGTGAATGTAAAGCACGCGCTTGTTGTCCGAAACATCTACGGTCAGCGTGCCGGGTGTCAGTGTAATAAGATTTGCCAGCAACGTTATATGGCTGTCTTTGGTGAGTTCAGTTTCATAAGCAAAAATGCCAGATTTTAAGTTCATATTTGGCCGCAAAACCAAAGCGGCCACTGCGATGCCTGACATCATTAACTCGTAAAGAAATAATCGCACTAAAGATAAAATCCGGCCCATTCTGTAAAGATATGGGGCTGCTCCAATGTGGTCGCGAATGACATAGAGTGAAACAGAGCCTGAGACAAAGCCGAGCGCTAAATTGGGCATGGTAAACGTGCCGGTTATAAAAATCCAAACCGCCGCAAAAATTATGTTCCAAATAAAAAAGCTCATGGAGCCACCCCGGTTACCACCACAGGAAAAACGGCATCAATGTAACGTTGCGGGTTTTGCAGCCATTCTGCCGCGCTAAGCGAAACATGAACAAGGGGCTCAGGATAAAGGCCAAAACCGACCAACGGAACCGTTAGAGCTAGCAATGCGATGATTGCAGCACTCTGGTGTTTATTTTCAAACGGCGGCAGCGCCACTTTGCTTGGTGCCGGCCGCCAGAACGCCAGTGTGAATACGCGCCCCAATGCCAAAGTTGTAACAAATGCTGAAACCAGAAGCACGCCAACCAACCAGAATGCGCCTACATCAAGCCCTGCCTTGACCAGCATCACTTTGGGCCAAAGCCCAGAAAACGGCGGCAGTCCAGAAACCGTTAAGATCAACACCAAGGCAATTGCAGACAAGAAAGGTGAGGTCTCATAAAGCCCACCCGCTTCACTTAAATTTGGCGTTCCCATACGCCGGTGCATAAGCCCAGCCAGAATAAAAATCGCCGTCATCGCAATCATAGAATGCAGCGCATAAAATATTGTGCCAGCCAATGCGAGCGGTTGGCCAAGCGCCAAGCCCATCAACATAACGCCAATGCCGGAAATTACAGTGAATGCCATTAACTTTCGAATGTCATTTTGCGCCAAGGCCCCAAGTGCTCCTAGCAGCATGGTTAGCGCAGCAACGATTGCAAACGCCCCGCTATAGGCATGCAACTCGTCCGGAAACAGCGTAAAACCGGTCCGTATCAACGCATAAATACCAACTTTAGTAAGCAAACCGGCAAACAATGCCGAGACTACCGAACGCGGCGTATGGTAAGATGCGGGCAGCCAGAAGTTTAGCGGAAACGCTGCCGCCTTCATAGCAAACGCGAAGAAAAACAGCGCAGCCAGCGTCATCAATGGCGTGGAGTCGCGCAATCCTTCAGCCTTGCGAGCAATATCAGCCATATTCAGCGTGCCAAACACACCGTAAAGATAACCGGTGGCCACTAAAAAAATGGTGGTCGCAACAAGGTTTAAGAATGCATAGCGCAGCGTGCCATCCAGCTGCTCATGCCGTGAACCCAAGACAATCAAGCCGAAAGACGAAATAAGCAAAACCTCAAACCAAACATATAGATTAAAAATATCGCCTGTCAAAAATGCGCCGGAAATACCGGCCATCATCATCATCAAAAAAGGATAAAAGCCGTATCGCAATTCGGTGTTGTCAACATCTAGCTTTGCAAACAGCGCACCGAAAAACGCTACTATTGCCGCAGTCAGTGCAAACAAAACACCAAGAATATCGGCTGCAAACGTGATGCCGAACGGTGGCAACCAGCGCCCCATCGTCATCACTACGGGCCCGCTTTCTAAAACCCGCCACAATAAAGCGGCATCGGCAATGATCACCAATCCAAGCGCAACCAAGGCAACAGGCATATGCTGGCGGATATTTTTCTGCAGCATCATCAGTAAGCCGCCTGCAGCAAGACAAATGATAACGGGCGCAACTATCAGCCAATCTGCTAGCGGTGTTGGCACGATCACGAGCGCATCAGCAAGATTTACCGCCATCTCTTCTTTGCCTGCTATTGGTTTAATATCCATTGGGCGGCATCGTCGATTGTGGTTCTGCTAGCTTCATCTCAGAGCTATTGTCTGTGCCAAGGTCTTGGTATGCGCGATAAATCAAAACCAGAAGAAACGCGAATAACGAAAACCCAATAACAATTGCCGTTAGGATCAACGCTTGTGGCAATGCATTTGCGACCACGCCATCGGGCACAGTTGCACCAAACGGCACGAAGGCTGGCACTTCGGGTGTTAGGCGGCCGGCTGTAAAAATCAGCAGATTTACGCCATTTGACAGCAGTGCCACGCCTAAGATCAATCTAATGGTATGTTTAGATAGCATCAGATAAACTGCGGCGCACATGTATATGCCCACCAAAACCGCCAGCAATGTTTCCATCAATCGCTGTCCTCTTCCAGTTCAAGGACAATTGAAGTGATTGCACCAACGACGACAAAATAAACGCCAATGTCAAAAAACAGAGGTGTAGACAGCGCAACGATTACGCCAAACATTTCTGGAAACACCCATTGGCCTGTAAAAAACGGTTGGTTAAAAAATAAAGAGACCAAGCCAATCATTGCGCACCAAAGCAAACCGAAGCCGGCAATCGCCATCGGATGCACAATAATGCCTTTACGAACAGCATTCACACCATTTGAAATTCCATAAAGTGCCAATGCTGAAACCGCAATTAAGCCGCCAATAAAGCCGCCACCAGGCTCATTATGGCCGCGCAAACAAACAAAAATAGAAAATAAAATCATCAGAGCACAGACGTAAGGCGCGATTGTGCGGAAAATCAACGTTTGCATTAGTCCTGCTGACCCTCGCTAATCGCAGATTGATTTCGGGTTGCTCGTATTCGTATCAAGGCCAAGATTGCAAGGCCAGCAACCATCACAACGCCAATCTCGCCCAAAGTATCAACAGCGCGGAAATCAACCAAAATAACATTTACGATGTTTCGGCCGTGCGCGATTGAAGTGGAATATTTCTCAAAATAATGCGGTATCCTAAGGTCGAGCTGGCCTTCTAAAACCTTGAAAAGCAGCAATGTGAAACCAATCCCAACAGCCGCCGCAATCGAAAAATCCACCAGCCTTTCACCGTTTAGCCTATGATCTTCAACGGATAAATTGAGCTTGGTCATCACCAAGGCTAAAATGACAACTGATAGGGTCTCCACCATAAACTGCGTGAAGGACACATCTGGAGCACCGTAAAGCATATAAATAACAGCAACGGCAAAACCTTGTATCCCAAGCGACACAATAGCGATTAGTCTATTTTTGGCAAAAACCACCGCCAGAATACCAATTGCAGCAATCAGCACCATAGCCCAGTCATATAAACGCGCGATGGGGAAATGAGGCCAAACTGGCAACTCTCCGGCAAAAACCATCGGCAGCAACAAAGCACAGTCAAGCAACGCAAAAGTGATTGTCATGTACCGCTGAAATTTACCGCTTTGGGTTGCTCTGGTTACAGTGACTGCCACCGAAATTGTGCCGGATATAAACTGGTCAAATCCGCGATTGGGGCCCCAGCCAATTGCAGCCAATATCTGCGCCACGCGGGAGCGCAACAGTTCAAGCTTCCAATATGCCAACGCGCCGAATGCCATCGTAACCATTGAAAGCAGAAAAGCGGCATTTATCGTTGGCACGACGCTGATCGTAATTGTGATGACTTCACCAGCAACTGCGCTTGCTGTCGGGCTGGCAAAATAAAAATGCGAAGTTGTCCAAAATAGGCCTGCAGCCAAACCCGCAAGCGCCAAAATAATGGGCCCGAGCAACAGCCCGGCTGGCCCGTCATGGGCATATTTGGGTGTTTTTATTTCTCGCCCGACAAAGGGTTTCAATCCAACGCCAAACGCAATGGCAAACATTAGCGCATTGGCTAAAACAACTACAATCAAACCCCAAGCATGAAGCGGCCAAAGGTCCGATAATGCATAATAAATCTCTTCTTTTGCAATAAAGCCGTAAAGCGGAAAGATGCCACCCATCGAAAACGCGGCAATTAAACCTGTCACGAAAGTCATCGGCAATTCTTTGCGCAAGCCACCAAGTTTGGTGATGTCGCGCGTACCCGTTGCATAATCAATTGCGCCGGCAATCATAAATAAGGCGCCCTTAAACAGCGAATGTGCAATCAAATATAAGGTCGCCGCGGCAATCGCTTTTTCAGTGCCAATGCCGACCAACAGGACCAATAGTCCTAAGGAAGCAACAGTTGTGTAGGCGAGCATCAGCTTCAAATCGGTCTGACGAACAGCCAGCAGCGTGCCCACTGCGAGGGTTACTGTTCCAAACAGCGGCAGAACTGTTTCCCACGGTATTGTATCGCCCATTACCGGGTTCAGCCGCATCAACAGATAAACACCAGCTTTTACCATTGTCGCTGAATGCAAATAGGCTGACACGGGTGTTGGGGCTTCCATGGCGTTTGGCAACCAGAAATGCAGCGGAAACTGTGCTGACTTCGTAAACGCTCCACCCAAAACGAGGATAAACGCCAAAAGGTAAAACGGGCTTTCACGCAAACTATCGCCGGTTGCCAACAACAAGCTCATTTCGCGAACACCGGTGATGTTCCACACTACGATCAAACCCGCCAAAAGCGACAACCCACCCAAGCCTGTTACCAGAAGGGCTTGGAGCGCGGCCCTGCGCGCCGCCTCGCGTTTATGGTCAAAACCAATCAGCAAAAACGAGGTTATTGATGTCAGCTCCCAAAACACGAACAACATCAAAAACGAGTCGGAAAGCACAAGCCCCTGCATTGCACCCATAAATAGAAGAATGAACGCTAAGAACCGGCCCAAGTATTCGTGGCCCTTCAAATACGCGCCGGCATAAATCAAAATCAAAGCGCCAATGCCGCTAATCAGCAAAGCAAATGTAAGGGATAAGCCGTCGATCAACCAAGAAAAATTAACGCCAAGCGTCGGGACCCACTGAACACCGCCTGTAATGATCTGACCGAGCGAAATCTCGCCGAGCATGGTTGAATAGTGGCAAAACAGCAGGCCCGGCACGATAGCCAGGACCAAAGCGGCCTTTGCGCCAAAGTTTTTTACCAATATCGGGGCAAACAGCGCCGCCACAAAAGGTGCAAAGAGGCCAGCCATGGTCGGGTCAAGAGTAATTTGGCAAATACCTCCGCGATATTATGATGTTCCTGAGATAAAAGGCATAACAGGCGGGCGCAAGCCTTCCGCTACGGTTGCGCACCGTCAAAAAATATCTAGACGCCGCACACATCACATTCTAGCGATTTGCTGTGTACGCCCTGTAAGCCAACGCGGACAGACCCTATATGGATGCTGGTGAAAACTATGGAGTTTTGAATAATGACCACTTTGAAAGTTGAGCGCAGCATGGCCGAATGGAAGCAAATGCTAACGCCAGACCAATTCTACGTGACACGCAAACACGGCACCGAGCGGGCCTTTAGCAACCCACTCAACAGCGAAAAACGCGCTGGTCAATATTCTTGTGTTTGCTGCGACGCGCCCTTGTTTTCATCGGACGCTAAATTTGAAAGTGGCACGGGTTGGCCAAGTTTCTTTGCTCCTGTTTCTAAAGAGGCAATTGCCGAACACAAAGATCGCTCCTTTTTCATGACCCGCGTTGAAACGCGGTGCGCAACCTGTGACGCGCATCTGGGCCATGTGTTTAATGACGGGCCAAATCCGACAGGCCTGCGCTATTGCATGAATGGTACAGCACTCGAATTTTCAGCTCAATCTGAATAATTGCAAATCCGAATAAATCGAAAGACCGATCAATGCCCGCATTCAGCCTCCTTCCAGCCGCACCAATTGCTGCTGAACATGTCAATTCCGATACGCGGCACGGTATAACCCGCCATGATGAGTTTGGCTGGATGCGGGCGGAAAACTGGCAAGAGGTTTTCAAAGATCCTTCAGTGTTGGACCCCGCTATCAAAGATCATCTTGATGCTGAAAATGCCTATGCAAATGCGTTTCTTGAGCCACTCAAAGATTTGCGTGCGACATTGGTCACGGAAATGCGCGGGCGAATTAAGGAAGACGATGAAAGTGTGCCCGCGCCTGACGGGCTATTTTGCTATGGTTCGTCGTTTGCAACCGGTGGCCAACAGCCCCGCTTTTACCGTGTGCCACGCACGGATGTAGGTGCAAGCCGTGATATTTTACTTGACGGTGACAAAGAAGCGGCGGGCAAATCCTATTTCTCAATCGGCACTGCCGATCACTCGCCCGATCATTCGAAACTGCTTTGGAGTTTTGATGATAACGGATCTGAATATTACACGGTGATCATCCGCGACCTCAACTCTCGCCATGATCTTTCGGACCGCATTTCAGATACATCGGGCGGCGGGGCTTGGGTCGCTGATGGCTCTGGCTTCTTCTACACTGCGGTAGACGCAAATCACCGCCCTTCACGCGTGTTTTTCCACAAACTGGGCACAACGCAAGCTGATGATGTATTGGTTTTTGAGGAACCAAATTCAGGTTTCTTCGTGGAAGTCGGCGCGACGCGATTAAATGATTTCATTATGATTTCAATTGGAGACCACGAATCGTCAGAAACACAATTGATACCCGCCAACGCGCCCTTTGTTGCGCCCATCGTGGTCGAAGCCCGCACGCCCGAATTGCAGTATGGTTTGGAATCGGGTGGCGACCAGTTCTTTGTTCTCACCAATGCTGATGGCGCAAAAGACTTTAAGATTATGACGGTGCCAATCAATGCGCCACAAAAGGCCAATTGGTCGGAGCTGGTTCCGCACCAGGCGGGACGCTTGATTTTATCGCTTCAAGCCTATGCGCGTCATTTGGTGTGGCTTGAACGCTTTGAGGGTTTGCCGCGCATTGTTATTATGGATCGCGCTACTTCTGAAACTCATGCCGTTGCTTTTGATGAAGAGGCCTATTCGCTGGGCCTTTCAGGCTCAGATGAATATGACACTGACGTTATCCGCTTTTCATATTCATCAATGACAACGCCTAGCCAAGTTTTCGATTATGATATGGCTTCACGCGCCCGCACACTGCTTAAAACGCAAACTATTCCATCAGGCCATAATCCGGGCGATTACATTACACGCCGTATCATGGCCCCATCGCATGATGGTGCGTTGGTTCCAGTGTCACTTCTTTACCGAAAAGACACCCCGCTTGATGGCTCTGCGCCAGCCTATCTTTACGGCTATGGCGCTTACGGAATCAGCGTTCCGTCTTCATTTTCTGCCAATGTTTTATCACTGGTGGATCGTGGATTTGTCTATGCCATCGCTCATATCCGCGGCGGCAAAGACAAAGGATATGCTTGGTATGAAGACGGCAAACGTGCCGCAAAAGCCAATACTTTTCATGATTTTATTGCCGCTGGTGAATATCTGGTTGCCCATAAATTTACATCCCGAGGGCAGATTATGGCCGAGGGCCGTTCGGCGGGTGGCTTGCTCATGGGCGCAGTCAGTAACATGGCACCTGAATTATTCAGCGGCATCATAGCCGGTGTGCCCTTCGTTGATGCGCTGACCACTATGCTCGATGCCTCGCTGCCACTAACGCCGCCGGAATGGACAGAATGGGGAAACCCGATTGAAAGCGCCGCCGACTACGCAACGATAGCAGCCTATTCACCCTATGATAATGTTGCGGCCCTGCCGTACCCACCGATTTTGGCAATGGCCGGCCTGACAGACCCGCGGGTGACCTATTGGGAGCCTGCAAAATGGGTTGCCCGTTTGCGCAAGCATTCCACTTCTAAAGCGCCCGTCCTGTTTGATATCAACATGGATGCAGGGCATGGCGGCTCATCAGGGCGTTTTGCACGGCTGGAAGAGCTGGCAAAGTCTTATGCATTTGCAATCGTGGCGGGAAAAAGCCCAAAGTTTGAAAATTCAGACCTGAGTTTGGGCATAGCAAAAAAGCCATGATGTTAGATCACGTACCACGTCCGGTTATGTTACCGGCTCAACCTGTCGTGTCCCAATGAAACGTGTTTTCCTAATATTATCTGCTATATTCATGAGCCTTGCTTTCGATTTGGCCGCCAGCGCTGGCCCACCACTACGGGTCGATGGTCGCAATTGCACCGTTGCCGACCGCGGTGGTGAGACTTGGTTTGGTTTTTTCAAAGGCCAGCGCGAAGTTTTTTCACCGCTTAAAAGCGCCGAGAGTCCGAAAGACTTTACATCTTGGCGGTGCTTTGATGCCGAAGCCGATTGCAAGTCTTGGACATATTGGATGCAGACTGATTTCTCAGAAGGTGGCAACCAAGCGTTTTGCCGGCAAGGTGGCTAAACGCTCGTTGCCTATTTGTTGGAATAGTCAAATATTAAATTTAGTTTAATTTTTGATTTGTTGCTGGAAAGCGGCGGCAAACGCGTGTTTGATATAACTCCACAACGGAGACCGCATTATGAAACGTTTTGCCTTGGCTGCACTCTCGATTTTCGCAATATCAAGCGTTGCGCTCGCGGTTGAACCGCAAGAAGCCCGTCAAGCCAGTATGAAAAAAGTAGGCGGCGCTATTGGCCTTCTTTCTGGAATTGCAAAAGGTGAAGCGCCTTTTGATGCTGCGGCTGCTCAGGCTGCATTTGCCACCATGAACACCGTAGCCAAAGAGTATGTTTCACTATTTCCAGTTGGCTCTGAAACTGGCATGGACACCGAGGCTTCGCCTGCAATTTGGGCAAATATGGCAGATTTTACGGCTAAAGTGGCCAAGTTTGAGTCCGATACTGGCGCAGCAGCAGCAATGACATTTGCTGATGCTGCAGCCGTTGGTGCCGCTATTGGCCCCGTTGCTGAAAATTGTGGCGCTTGCCACCAACTTTACCGCGTCAAAAAATAAATGTCGCGCTTTTTGCGCTGGATCGCTGGGCTGGCACTTTTGGGTGTCGCCCTCGGTTTGTTTATAACCCGCGCAGTGCCGCTCAATGCGTCTGAAATTGCGGCTCTGCCTGACGGCGACATTGCCCGCGGGGAAAATGTATTTTGGGCAAGTGGCTGCGTATCGTGTCATGCAGTGCCCAAATCTGAGGGCGATGCGCATTTGGTTTTGGCTGGCGGTCTGGAACTTAAAACCGACTTTGGCACGTTCGTGGCGCCTAATATTTCATCGTCTATTGAACATGGCATTGGCAGCTGGAAACTCGGAGATTTTGCCTCAGCCATGTTAAAGGGCGTTTCGCCTGAAGGCACGCACTACTATCCTTCATTTCCCTATGGTTCTTATGCACGCATGACTAGCCAAGACATCAGCGATCTTTACGCATATATGAAAACCTTACCTGCAAGTGACAATGTACCGGCGTTAAATCAACTGAGTTTTCCTTTTAACATTCGCGCAGCTATTGGCGGCTGGAAACTGCTATACCTAAACGCCAGCCCGCGGCTAACACTTGATGTCAGCGACCCCGTTTTGGCGCGCGGTCAGTATCTGGTCGATGGTCCAGGTCATTGCGGTGAATGTCATTCGCCTCGCAATTTGGTTGGAGGTTTCAAAGCCAATGCTTGGCTTTCCGGTGCTAGAAACCCTGATGGTGGCGGAAAAATTCCAAACATAACACCAGGCTCAAAAGACATTGGTGAATGGAGCGCTTCGGATTTGGTGGCCTACTTTGAAACTGGTTTTACACCCGATTTTGATAGCGTTGGCGGTTCGATGGTGAGCGTGCAAAAAAACCTGTCAAAGCTGCCAAAAACTGATCTTGAAGCAATTGCGGCTTATTTGAAAGTGGTGCCTGCTAGACCTGATGGCGCGTGATCAGCCAGTTTGATTTCGTTCAATCACAACGTTCTTTGGCGCGTTACCACCTTTGGCCAAATCGCCGGTCACTTGTTCAGCCCACCTAAACCCGCCGATAGCAGCGCCTTGAATGTCGTCAAAAACGTTGTCGGTGATCACCGCTTTTCCTGTACCTTCAACCACCGTAAGTTGCACACCGATGCCTGCTTTGCGTACCACATTTCCTGTAATAATAATGTTGCGCATGAACTCGCCCCACCCCACTAGAAATGCAGCTTTCGGTGCGTTTTCAATCGTATTGCCAATAGCGGTCGTGTCAGCTTCAATTGCGATACCATAGCCAAAGCCTGCAACTTCGGCGGGGTAAGGCCCTTCAGTTTTAAGGTTGCGCACGATATTGCCTTGCACAGTCGCCAGCCTGCCGCCCTTATTGAAGTTGACAACGGAAATGCCGTTAGCGGCACCGTCAACCACATTATTATTGATCACTGCTCCTTGAAACTTGAACTCGGCATAAATGCCGGTCTCACCCGAATTCAAACATTGGTTGCCTAAAATTTGAACGTTAGATGCGCTGTTGGCGCGGATGGCAGAAAATGCGCAATCTGAAACAAAATTGTTGGCAATCATCGTGTTATTGGCTTGGTAAGCATTGATGCCGTTTCCCCATTGCCCCGTGCCACCATTGGTTGCGCCAATACGGGAAACGCGATTGTTCAAAATTTGGGTGCCATCATCGCCGATTTCAAACCGGTGCACCCAAATGCCGCCATTGCCACAATCGCTTATGGTGTTGCCCTGTATGCGCATACCTTTCGCGCCAATCGAATAGAGGGCCGCTTCAAGCGCACTATTGATGGTGCAATTTTCAACCGAGCCGCTGCAATTTTCCAAATAAAGGCCATGCCGCGGTGAGCTTTTAATTTCACTCTTGTTGATGGTTATATCAGCGCAATTTCGTATATCCAAAATTGCTTGCACATTTTGGGTGAGCGGCATTGAATGGCCGTCGAAGGTAATGCCATCAAGCTCAATGACAGTACTGGCATTTGCCGCGAAGAAAAAATCCCCGTTTCCAAAAATCAACCGTGTGGCGCCTTTTACGCCCGCCAATCGAACGCGCGCTGGCAGAGTGATATTGGCAAGAACATAATCACCGGCAGGTAGATAAATGGCCTCATCGCGGTCAGATGCCATATTCAACATATCTTGAAATACGCGGCTTTGTGCATCGAACGCGCCGGGTATAACGCCAGCATCCTTCGCATTAAGCCCACCCCGAATTTTTGCATCTTTGAGTGGTATGCTGGCAGCAAATGTGTTGCTGGCGTAAACAGGCAAACTTAACGTCGCCGTTATTCCAGCAAGCAATTTTCGACGGCTTAGCATCTAAAGTCCCCAGCAATTGCTAGAAACTAAACCAATCTGGTTTTTATTGGCTTAAAGCCGTCGAGCAATGAGCCGGTCAATTAAAGCCTCGGCTGCATCGGGAATCACAGTTCCAGGCAGAAACACCGCATCTGCACCCATGTCATAAAGCTTTGGCACGTCGTCGGGAGGGATAACACCACCAACCACAATCAGCCGGTCGGTTAGATTAAGATTTGCGAGCGCAAGTTTAAGCTCTGGCACGAGTGTCAAATGCCCGGCGGCCAACGATGATGCGCCAATAATGTCGCATTCTTCATTAAATGCCATCTTGGCTACTTCATCGGGGGTTTGAAACAACACCCCTACCACCACATCAAATCCCAAATCCGCAAAGGCTGTGGCAATTACTTTTTGACCGCGATCGTGGCCATCTTGCCCCATTTTTGCGACCAGCATTTTGGGCCTCGCACCTGTTGCCTTTTCAAAACCAGCGATTTTTTCAATAATACGGTCAACAACCGGGCTTTCGCCAAGTGCCTTGCGATAAACGCCGGAAATAGTCTTGACGCTCGCAGCATGGCGACCAAACACACGCTCCAGTGCTAGTGAAATCTCGCCGACAGTGGCCCCTGAACGTGCCGCTTTCACCGAAAAATCCAACATATTTCCATCGCCGGTGCGGGCGCAATTTTCGAGCTCAAGCAGGGCAGCTTCCACCGCGCCTGTATTTCGTGTACCTTTAAGTTGCTGAAGCTTAGATAATTGCCGCGCGCGCACTTCGGCGTTGTCAATTTTCAAAACATCAATCGGCGTTTCATCGATCGGCGCTTGGGTGTTGACACCAACGAGTGCTTGCTCACGGCCATCAATACGCGCCTGAGTGCGGGCTGCGGCTTCTTCGATGCGCATTTTGGGTACGCCCGCTTCAATGGCTTTTGCCATGCCACCAAGCGCTTCAACTTCCGCAATATGCCCCATCGCCCGATCGGCTAGATCACGCGTTAAGCGTTCGACATAATAGGAGCCGCCCAATATATCGATCATCCGCGTAATGCCGCTCTCGTGTTGCAGCACCAGTTGAGTGTTGCGGGCAATCCGGGCCGAATGATCAGTTGGCAGCGCCAAAGCTTCATCAAATGAATTGGTATGCAAAGACTGTGTCCCCCCCAGCACCGCAGCCATCGCCTCAATCATTGTGCGTGTAATGTTGTTCATTGGGTCTTGCGCCGTCAACGACCAACCGGAGGTTTGAGTATGCGCACGAAGCATTAAGGACTTTGGATCTTTGGGATTAAACCGTTTGCGCATCAGGCTGGCCCACATCAACCGAGAGGCGCGTTGCTTGGCAATTTCCATGAAAAAATTTGTGCCGGCATTCCAGAAAAATGACAATCGCGGCGCAAATGCATCCACATCCAAACCAGCGGCTACTCCTGCGCGAACATATTCAATGCCGTCGGCAATCGTGTATGCTAATTCCAGATCAACTGTCGCCCCGGCTTCTTGGATATGATAGCCGGAAATCGAAATCGAGTTGAACTTCGGCATACGTTTGGATGTATACGCGAAAATATCTGAGATAATTCGCATGGAAGGCTGCGGTGGATAAATATAGGTGTTTCTTACCATAAACTCTTTCAAAATATCATTTTGAATAGTTCCAGCGAGTTTATCTTCCGAAACGCCCTGCTCTTCTGCGGCCACAATATAAAGCGCCATGATAGGCAAAACAGCGCCGTTCATAGTCATAGAAACCGTCATTTCATCTAACGGAATACCATCGAAAAGCTGGCGCATATCGTAAATGCTGTCAATCGCAACGCCTGCCATGCCAACATCACCGGCAACACGCGGATGATCAGAATCGTATCCACGATGCGTCGCAAGATCGAAAGCGATTGAAAGGCCTTTCTGACCGCCGGCCAGATTACGGCGGTAAAACGCATTTGAAGCTTCAGCCGTTGAAAACCCAGCATATTGCCGGATAGTCCACGGCCTTTGCACGTACATGGTCGGATAGGGCCCGCGTAAAAAAGGCGCAAATCCGGGCATCGAATTGATGTGAGCTATGCTCAAAATGTCAGCTTCACAATAGGCTTGTTTGACCACAATTCCTTCAGGCGTTTCAAAAAATGAATTGC
>JANOPZ010000055.1:0-7054 GCA_031422195.1 Limoniibacter sp.
CGATTACGGCGGCAGTGCCAAGGCCGGAGCCGAGCGCCTTTAACCCGTCAAAATCCATGGTCGCATCCATAATTTGCGCAGCTGGAACCATTGGAACTGACGAGCCACCGGGAATGACCGCTAGCAAATTATCCCAGCCGCCACGAATGCCGCCGCAATGTTTGTCGATCAGTTCCTTGAACGGCACGCCCATCGCCTCTTCAAACGTGGCCGGTTTATTAACATGGCCAGACACACAAAACAGTTTGGTGCCGGTATTGTTTTCGCGGCCAAAGCCTTTGAACCAAGCTCCGCCACGACGCAAAATAGTCGGCGCAACGGCGATAGATTCAACGTTGTTGACCGTTGTTGGGCAGCCATAAAGGCCAACGTTTGCCGGGAACGGCGGTTTGAGGCGCGGCTGACCTTTTTTGCCCTCTAAGCTTTCAAGCAAAGCGGTTTCTTCACCGCAAATATAAGCGCCTGCGCCATGGTGCAGATAAATATCAAAATCCCAGCCGCATTTGTTGTTTTTGCCGAGCAGGCCTGCATCGTAGCACTCGTCGAGTGCGCGCTGCAGGGCGTGGCGTTCACGGATATATTCGCCGCGAATGTAAATGTAGGCGGCGTGAGCAAGCATGGCGCGGCCAGCAATGATGCAGCCTTCAAGCAGAGTATGTGGATCATGCCGCATAATATCACGGTCTTTGCAGGTGCCGGGCTCTGATTCGTCAGCATTGACCACCAGATAATGCGGGCGCTCGCCCACTTCCTTCGGCATGAACGACCATTTCAACCCGGTAGGGAACCCTGCCCCGCCACGACCGCGCAGGCAGGAATCTTTCATTTCCTGAATGATCCAGTCTTTGCCTTTATCGAGCAGGCCTTTGGTATTATCCCAATGGCCGCGTGACATCGCGCCCTTCAGCGACTTGTCGTGAATGCCGTAGATATTGGTAAAGATACGGTCTTTATCGGTGAGCATTACCATTTTTTTCTACCTCGGCTTCTTGCCAAAGACTTTGATATATTCGGCGACGCCACCCTTGGCCAAGGCTTTAGCCTGTTTTTGCCAATCATCGCGCTCAATGCGGCCAGAGAATTTCAGATAACCATTGACCCAATCGCACTCAGCTTTTTTCCAAGAGGCCACTTGGGTAAATGTGAAGATACCGAGCGATTGCAAGATGCCTTCGATTTTTGGGCCAACGCCAGAGATGAGTTTGAGATCATCGACGGAAGCAGGTTTTGCGATGCCAGCGGGGCGGTTTTTATCGGCCAGAGAGGGCGCGACAACAGCGGCCAATTGTGCGGCAGACGCAGCTTTTGGTGCAACAATTTCTATTGCGGTTTTTTTGACCACTTGCGCTTTGGCAGCCTTAGGTTCGGCTTTACCTGTCAAAGTGATCGGCTCACCAACAGGTGCTGAAAATATCCGGTCAATTTGCGGGCCGGGTGTAACGCTTGCGCCATTGCCTGCTTCAAACGCATCAATGATTTCTGCCAACCGTTCCGGCGTTAAATCCTCGTAGGTATCGTGGCCGATCATCACCATTGGAGCATTAACGCACGCACCTTGGCACTCAACTTCTTCCCAAGACAATGTTCCGGCAGCATTCATATGAATTGGGTCGTGGTGGATTTTATGCATACACACATCCATGAGCGCTTCCGAACCGCGCAGCATGCAGGGCGTTGTGCCGCACACTTGCACATGGGCGCGCGTTCCAACTGGCCCAAGTTGAAACTGCGTATAAAACGTCGCAACTTCCAGTGCACGAATATAGGGCATCGTCAGCATATCAGCGACATGCTCTATGGCAGGTTTTGAAATCCAGCCTTCTTGATCTTGCGCCAGCATTAAAAGCGGAATGATTGCCGATTGCTCACGGCCCTTTGGATATTTCTTGATCCACTTTTTAACCTCGCCTGACATTGCTTTGTTGAAAGCAAAACTGCGCGGCTGAAGTTGATCTTGGGCAAGGCGGCGAACAGACATATTTCGAACCTTTATGCGGCGATACGTGCAACGTGTTGAGGAGCATTTTGAACCATGGCGTTAAGGCGCTCAATCCAAAACGGGCTTTTAGAAGCCGCAAAATCATAACCAAAGCGGCGTGACCGCTTAATAGCATCCATTTGTTTGACGTCGAGAATTTTTGCCGCTGGCTGTTCGCGGCCCAGCCAGAAAACTTGCATTCCAAGCTGTTCCATCACGTGGCGTGTTGTCTCATGGCTGCGGTCCGAACCGTGATCTTCATACAGAAAAACCGTATCCATGCGCTGAAGCTTTGTTGCTGCTGTCATTGCGGCTATTTCAACGCCTTCTACATCAAGCTTCACGATGAATTTCGTAACACCGGCAAAATGCGTGTGATCAGAAACATCATCGAGGCAAATGGAAATACAATCCAGAATTGGTTTTGCCGCTTTGTCCGGAGCAATCGTTGACCGCGCTTCGTGTTTCGCACCATATATCAACACGCGCTCACCGCTGAGGGAGCCAATGGCACGGTTTAATCCCACAAAGCGTTTGTTGTTTAGCGCGCGGTTTTCTTCCAAACGGACAAACGTGTCTGATGCAGCCTCAATGGCGACAACCGGTTTTTGGCCAGCGGCTTTACCTGAAATCAATGCCGACCAAAATCCATGATTTGCGCCACCATCAATAAAGCCGTAATTCACATCGCGCGCCGATGCGATTAAATTTGCGTTTTCAGTTTCATAAGGGAAGCCCGGCATCAGCAGAACTGACCAATAAGCATCGCAGTAATCGGTCAGCATCTGGCTGTCTGCATCAAGCTGGAAAATCATCTTGCGGCGGCTGGGCAAAAGCAACCGCACCAGGCGGCAAACGTAAGAAAAGCCATAAAGATGAAACGGCTGCATGAGGCGGACAGCCAACCCCAGCACGCGCAGCGCAAGCCACTCATGCCAGTGCGCACCGGTGATTTTGCCGGTTTGAATGTCAAATCGGATTGGGGCTGAATTGATCACCGGTCAACCTCACCGAACACAATATCAAGCGATCCCAAAATCGCTGACACATCGGCCAGCATATAGCCGCGGCACAGAAAATCCATCGCTTGCAAATGTGCAAACCCCGGCGCGCGAAGCTTGCAACGATAGGGTTTATTGGAGCCATCTGATACCAAATAGACGCCAAATTCACCTTTGGGCGCTTCAACAGCAGCATAAACCTCGCCTTCAGGCACCTTATAGCCTTCAGTATAGAGCTTAAAGTGATGGATCAACGCTTCCATTGAGCGTTTCATTTCACCGCGTTTTGGCGGCACAACCTTGCCGTCTAGTGATGAGACCGGCCCGGTTTTTTCCTTGCCCAAGAGCTGCTCACAGCACTGCCGCATAATACGAACAGACTGGCGCATTTCCTCCATACGGATCAAATAGCGGTCGTAGCAATCGCCATTTTTTCCAATTGGGATGTCGAATTCCATCTCGGAATAGCATTCATAAGGCTGGTTTTTACGCAAATCCCATGCTGCGCCAGAGCCGCGCAGCATCACGCCAGAAAAACCCCAAGCCCATGCGTCTTCCAGTTTAACAATACCAATATCTACATTGCGCTGTTTGAAAATACGGTTGCCCGTCATCAGCGTATCAAGCTTAGCGACCGTTTCTAAAAACGGGTCACACCACTTTGCAATATCTTCGACCAGCTTTTCAGGTAAATCCTGATGGACACCGCCGGGGCGGAAATAGGCCGCATGCAGCCGCGCGCCACACGCCCGCTCGTAAAATACCATCAGTTTTTCACGCTCTTCAAAACCCCAAAGCGGCGGGGTCAAGGCACCAACGTCAAGGGCTTGAGTGGTGATGTTCAAAAGGTGGGAAAGAATGCGGCCAATCTCGGAGTAAAGAACGCGAATGAGTTGCCCGCGTTTTGGTACTGTAATGCCAATCATGCGTTCAATGGCCAGAGCAAACGCATGCTCTTGGTTCATTGGTGAAACGTAATCGAGGCGGTCAAAATACGGGATGGCTTGCAGATAGGTTTTATTTTCAATCAGCTTTTCGGTGCCGCGGTGCAGCAAGCCAATATGCGGATCAATCCGCTCGCAAACTTCACCGTCAAGCTCCAGCACAAGGCGCAGAACGCCATGCGCGGCGGGGTGCTGCGGCCCAAAGTTAATCGTGAAATTGCGGACGTTGTGTTCGGTCATTGCCCTTATCCTTTGGCTTTCTCATCACCGAGCAGCACATAATCCGTGCCTTCCCATGGTGACAAAAAGTCGAAGTTCCGAAATTCTTGCCTCAGTGAAACCGGCTCATAAACCACACGTTTAACTTCGTCGTCATAACGAACTTCCACAAAGCCGGTGAGCGGGAAGTCTTTACGAAGGGGGTAGCCTTCAAAACCATAATCCGTAAGCAAACGGCGTAAATCTGGATGGCGCGTGAAGAATATACCATACATATCAAACGCTTCGCGCTCATACCAATTTGCACCGGGGTAAACGCTGGTGATCGAGGGCACTGGCGTGTCTTCGTCGGTGAGAAGCTTAATGCGAACCCGCAAGTTTTTAACCGGTGACAGCAAATGATAAACCACTTCAAAGCGCTGTTCGCGCTCAGGGTAATCAGCGCCGGCCAAATCGATAAATGAAATGAATTGCAGCTTGTTATCGTCACGCAGCAATGTCAGCAATTCAACGATCTGGCCACGTGTGGTGTGGAGCGTCAACTCACCAAAACTAAACGCCGACTTTGAAATCAGCACTTCCGCGCGTTCACGCAGATAGTCTGCCATGGCAACCAGATCAGCGTTAGGTTCAATTGTTTTTGCCATGTCGTTCAGCGCTCAATTGTGCCGGTACGGCGGATTTTCTTTTGCAAAAGCAAAATACCGTAAAGCAGTGCTTCAGCAGTTGGCGGACAGCCCGGGATGTAAATATCAACTGGCACCACGCGGTCGCAGCCGCGCACCACCGAATAGCTATAGTGATAATAGCCGCCACCGTTGGCGCATGAACCCATCGAAATCACATAACGTGGCTCAGGCATTTGGTCGTAAACTTTGCGGAGTGCCGGTGCCATTTTATTGGTTAGGGTGCCGGCCACGATCATAACGTCGGACTGGCGGGGAGACGCGCGCGGCGCTATGCCAAAACGCTCGGCATCATAGCGCGGCATGGAGGTTTGCATCATTTCAACGGCGCAACATGCAAGACCAAATGTCATCCACATCAACGATCCGGTGCGTGCCCACGTGATCAGCGCGTCAGCGGATGTGACCAAAAAGCCGCGGTCGGCCAGCTCGGCGTTAATTTCGCCAAAGTAGGCATCATCGCTGCCCATCGGCTTGCCTGTGTTTGGATCAATAATGCCTTTTGGCTGCGGGGCCACCAAGGTTTGGGACGATATTGCCATTTTCAATGTTCCTTAAAGCGAGCGTGAAGGGATCAATCCCAATCAAGCGCACCTTTCTTCCACTCGTAAATGAAACCAATTGTGAGAACGCCTAAAAACAGCATCATCGAAGCGTAGCCGAACCAACCGATGGCACTAAACGAAACGGCCCACGGGAACAGAAAAGCGACTTCCAAATCAAAAATGATGAATAGGATCGCGACAAGATAAAAGCGCACATCAAACTTCATACGGGCATCATCAAACGGATTAAAGCCGCACTCATAGGCTGAAAGCTTCTCGGCATCAGGCGCACTGTAAGCAACAATGAACGGCGCAATCGTCAATGCACCAACGATGGCGATGCAGATCACTAAGAAAATGATAATCGGCAAATAGGACGAAATCATCGCATCCATAAAGCCAGCCCTTCGTGAAACAGTCCGAATCTCATTTAACCAAGCCCGGGAAACATGTGAGTTCTTTGACAGGGGATTAAACCAGCACAGCCCTGACTGCAAGCGACTGAACGGCAAAACCGTGCGGCCTTTTGAGCCGTTTCATGGTGTCACTATTTCATTTTACAGGGAAAATGGCGCGAGTGACGGGACTTGAACCCGCGACCTCTGGCGTGACAGGCCAGCACTCTAACCGACTGAGCTACACCCGCGCAAACTTGCCGAAGCAAGTGACACGGCTGATACGGAATCAAGGCGCGGGTGTCAAGCAACAGAAATCAGTTTCGTCAGCAAATGCCATTTCATTCAGTAATAATCATTTCCTGATTAAAACCAGCGTTTTTCTGGCTTGCCAACCTGCAACACAAGAGCTAGACGACGCCTACCGGCGGTCCATTTCCGTTTAGGGCGATTAGCTCAGTTGGTAGAGCGCCTCGTTTACACCGAGGATGTCGGGAGTTCGAGTCTCTCATCGCCCACCATTTTCAAATGACATATTTCCGTTGATCGCATCGATTTGGTTGCGTGGATCATAACACCGCTGCAAAACGGCTGGCAGCTTGTTTAATTAGAGTCTGATCTTCACCGCCAATGAGCAAAAACTCAAACTTTCCTTTGCTCCATCCAGCCGAACTCATGCCTTCGAGAACCCGGGTTGCGATTGGCTCGTTGATTTCTACACTATTTTGAAAAATACATAAAACGACCGGTGTGCCTAGTTCCGAAAGATAAGCAATTTGAATAAGCGGACGCCCGTTAAATCCTAGAATTTGTGAGCGCTTATACTGAAGTTCGCCCACTGCATTCAAATCAGACAACTTTAGAGTTTTGCCTAGCGCAGCAGACACGCGTTCAAGCTCGACTTCCATAAATGCGCGATCATTTTGAAGAGTATTGAGTGTGCCGTTGACATAAAGTGAGTGATAGGCGGCAGCTTGTGTTTGCCAACTGACTTGGCGTTGACCGATAAACCATGTTGAAGCGCCCCAGCCAGAAATGAAGAACGCTATCGCTAGTGCCGCGGCACTGGCATTGCGCCATTTCACTGCTGGCACTGCGTAAAGCTGCTCAACGGCTTTGCGGGTATATTGAGGAGCTAAAGGCAACAACGAACTGAAGGCATGTTTAACAGCATCGCGGTCAATGGAAAGCACGGCCAATTGCTGTTGAAGCTCACCATTTTTCTTTGCGTTTTCAATGTGATCTACGAGCGCTGGCGCTGCTTCATTGTCTAAATAAGATGTCAG
>JANOPZ010000056.1:0-66787 GCA_031422195.1 Limoniibacter sp.
GGCAGGCACAGAAGGCAAGATTGGTCAAAAAGCATGAGCGAAAGCGCTCAACATTTAAATGACCAACAGCGCTTCAACTGGTTACGCCTTATTCGTACAGATAAAATTGGGCCGGTAACCTTCAAACAATTGATACAGCGATTTGGTTCAGCCCAAGCGGCAATCGAAGGTTTGCCAGAAATAGCGGCGCGCGGCGGCGCACTGAAAGCAATTAAAATTGCAGACTATGACCAAATTGCACATGAAATTGATGTTGCAGTGCGCCTTGGCGCAATTTTTGTTGCTATGGGCGAACCGGAATATCCGGCCATTCTGCGCAATTTTGACAGCGCACCCCCAATAATTGCCGTGCTCGGCGACGTTTCAGCGCTAAACCGAAATTGTATTGGCGTTGTTGGCTCCCGTAGTGCCTCTACCAATGGTTTGGTGTTTGCGCGAAAAATGTCTGCAGAACTGGCAAATGCCGGCTTTGCAATCGTTTCAGGGTTGGCACGCGGCATTGACCGTGCCGCACACGAAGGAGCACTCAATCAAGGCGGCACGATCGCAGTGTTGGCCGGCGGGCTTGACCGGCCCTACCCCCCGCAAAATTTAGATGTGTATGAGCGATTAAAGCACACACAGAACTCATGTCTGATTTCGGCTATGCCCTTTGGATATGAGCCAGTCGCGCGGGATTTTCCACGCCGAAATGCAATTATTGCGGGGCTGTCTATGGCCGTTGTCGTGATTGAAGCAGCAGAACGATCCGGTTCTTTAATCACTGCGCGATTGGCCACTGAAGCCGGACGTTTGGTGTTTGCAATTCCAGGTCATCCCATGGATCCACGTTCAGCTGGCACCAACGGATTGATCCGCGAAGGCGCTGAACTGGCCCGGTCCGCCGAAGATATTATCGAAGTGGTACGGCCGCTCACTTCTGTTTCGCCATTTACCGGGCAACAACGTGTGCCGCTCGCTAAACCTTTGCAAGAGCCAGTTGTCGAAGGCCATAAAACTTTGCCAACCTCTTTAATGCAGCTTATTTTGCCGAAAGTGGCGTCTGTAACATCAGAGGATGATTTACCTGATTTCCTCTACGCTTTGCTTGGCCCTGCCCCGACCTCGGTTGATGATTTGGTGCGCGAAAGTGGCGAGGCAGCTGCAAAAGTTCAGGCCGCACTGTTAGAACTTGAACTGGCTGGCCGTATTGAGCGAGGCGCGGGTGGCGTCGTCACGGCTGTCTAACCCTGGATCATTTGACACCAATGCACTGCGTTTAATCCGCTTTTGGTCTTCTATCTCAAATGCGGCTGTGTTGAGAATATATGTCAGCAAGCTTTGATTATCTTCCGACGCCATCCGCGCCAATTGTCGAACCATATCCCCGATATAATCCAATTGTTCGATTTGCTGCTCGGCCGTGCGCATTGGCTTCATTTATTTTAGTTCCTTAGAGAGTGAACCCTTTCGCGCAATCGGGTGTGACTCAGTGTAAATATGCACGTATTGGTTGCATTTAATACAACCTATAGTCAATCGCCTCGCCAAAAAATTTGGCTTTGTTCCGCGCAATTATTGGCCAACAGTCGATCAGGCCTTGACCAATCCCCCCTCTAACGCCAATTGAAGCGCAATTGTTCCGTCGGCATCACAATAATTGTCGGCACTAAAACTCTCAGGAATTGTTGCTTAATGGATGTTGTCATTGTCGAATCGCCTGCCAAAGCGAAAACAATCAATAAATATCTGGGCAAAGGCTTTGAGGTTTACGCCTCGTTCGGCCATGTCCGCGATTTACCGGCCAAAGATGGTTCAGTCTTGCCGGATGATGATTTTTCAATGCTTTGGGAAGTGGACGGCAAAGCTGCCAAGCGCTTGTCTGAAATTGCAACCGCGGTAAAAAGCGCTGACCGCGTCATTCTGGCAACCGACCCTGACCGCGAGGGCGAGGCTATTTCTTGGCATGTGCTTGAAGTTTTGCGGGCCAAGCGTGTGCTTAAAGACAAGCCTGTGCAACGGGTTGTTTTTAACGCCATCACCAAAAACGCCGTGCTGGAAGCCATGGCAAAACCACGTGATATCGACCAACCATTGGTCGAAGCCTATCTCGCCCGCCGTGCTCTGGATTATTTGGTGGGGTTCAATCTTTCACCTGTTTTATGGCGTAAATTGCCCGGCGCGCGCTCCGCTGGCCGCGTGCAATCTGTCGCTTTGCGCATAGTCTGCGACCGTGAAGCCGAAATTGAACGTTTTGTTCCGCAAGAATACTGGACGATTTTGGCCAAACTGAAATCCATCCGCAACGATGTTTTTGACGCCCGCTTGACTGAGTTTAACGGCAAAAAAATTGGCAAACTCGACATTAAAAATTCCGATCAAGCCAATGATATTCTTGCGTTTCTCAATGCTTCCGATTTCAAAATAACTGATGTGGAAGCAAAGCCGGTCAAACGCAGCCCCGGCCCACCGTTCATCACATCGACGCTGCAACAGGCTGCGTCCTCACGCCTCGGCTTTTCGCCATCGCGTACAATGCAGACAGCGCAGCGCCTTTATGAAGGCACAGATATTGGCGGCGAGACTGTTGGCCTTATAACCTATATGCGTACCGATGGCGTGCAGATGGCACCCGAAGGTATTGCAGCGGCCCGCACGGCAATCGGCAAAACGTTCGGCGACAAATATGTGCCGGAAAAACCGCGTTACTATTCATCCAAAGCCAAAAACGCTCAAGAGGCCCATGAAGCAATAAGGCCAACGGACTTCCTACGCTTGCCCTCAGATATGAAGCGGCATTTAGATGGTGATCAGGCACGGCTTTATGAGTTGATATGGCAGCGCGCGGTTGCCAGCCAAATGGCAAGTGCTGAGTTTGACCGCACGACCGTGTCGATAGATGCAACCAATGCTGACAAAACCGCTGCCCTTCGCGCTTCCGGCCAGATCGTACGCTTTGACGGTTACTTTGCTGCATATGCTGACATCCGCGACAAAGACTCTGAACCAACCGAAGACGACGAGGACGATGGCCGCCTGCCGGACTTAAAAGCTGGTGAGACCGCTTCGCGTGATTCGATTACTTCTTCGCAGCATTATACCGAGCCACCGTCGCGCTTCAGTGAAGCCTCGCTCATTAAGCGGCTTGAAGAGTTGGGCATTGGGCGTCCCTCGACATTTGCTTCCACACTGCAAACACTGACCGACCGGGATTATATTAAGGTTGAGCAACGCCGCGTCTTTGCGCAATCGCGCGGGCGAATTGTGACGGCTTTTCTTGAGAACTTCTTCGGCAAATATGTTGAGTTTGATTTCACCGCTGGCCTCGAAGAACAGCTTGACCAGATCTCGGATGGCGCACTTTCTTATAAACAAGTGCTGCGAGATTTCTGGAAGGATTTCAAAGCCCAAATCGACCAAACCAAAGAATTGCGCATCACAGAAGTGCTAGACGCGCTTGATGCCGCGCTTGACCCGATGCTGTTTCCCAAAAGCGATGATGGTTCAAACCCGCGTGAATGCCCGCGGTGCGGTAATGGCCGCTTGAATTTGAAGCTCGGAAAATTTGGCTCATTCATCGGCTGCTCAAACTACCCGGAATGCCAATATACCCGCCAGTTTGGCGAAACCGGCGAAGGCGAGGCCGAAACGTTGGCCAATGGCGGCGTGCTCGGCAAAGACCCGCATACGCAGGAAGACATCACGCTCAAAGTCGGCCGCTTCGGCCCTTACGTTCAGCGCGGCGATGCCAAAGACGCCAAGCGCTCCGGCCTGCCAAAAGGGTGGAAACCGGAAGATGTGGATATAGAGAAGGCGCTCGCCCTGTTATCGCTGCCGCGTGATGTTGGTAAACACCCTGAAAGCGGCAAGATGATTTCCGCAGGACTTGGGCGATATGGCCCATTCCTGTTGCACGATGGCGCTTATGCCAATTTGGAAAGCATTGAAGATGTGTTTTCGGTTGGGCTTAACCGGGCAGTCACTGTCATTGCCGAGAAAAAAGCCAACCCGGGCCGTGGCCGCGCGTCAACACCTGCCGCACTCAAATCTTTGGGCGACCATCCCGAAGGCGGCGCGATAACGGTGCGCGAAGGCCGCTATGGTGCCTATGTTAATCATGGTGCAATCAATGCGACACTTCCGAAGGGCAAAGACCCGCAAAGCGTAACGATGGAAGAAGCCTTGGTTTTAATTGCTGAGCGCGCCGAAAAAACGCCGGCCAAAAAAGCAAAAGCGGCTCCAAAATCGGCCGCACCTAAAAAAGCCGCCGCCAAAAAGCCGACTGCTGTGAAAAAACCTGCTGCCAAAAAGCCAACCGCTGTCAAGAAAGCTGCCGTTAAAAAGCCAAAGGTCGAATGAGCTTATGAAAAAAGCTTTTAAAGCGTCGCAAGTGCCAAGTTTTACACGAGTCGCCGTGCTGGAGTTTTTGGCGCGCAATCCGGCGCGGAGTTCAAAGCGCGAGATAGCAAAACATTTCAACTTAAAGAACGATGACCGCATTGCGCTTAAAAGCCTGCTCAACGAGCTTGAGGCCGAAGGCGCGTTGCAACGCCGCGGAACGGAACTGGTGCGGGCAGATGCCCTTCCCCCGATTACCACGCTGGATATAATCGGCCGCGACGAAGATGGCGGCTTGATCGGCTCACCGGTGGATTGGGATGTAGCAACGAAGGGTGAAGTGCCCAAAGTTCGCATCACAACACCGCGCGTGGGAACAGCGCCCGTGGCAGGTGTGGGCCAGCGTGTACTCGCCAAAATCTTCCCACCCAGCGGCGTGCACACACAGCCGAGCGCCCGTGTGATGAAGCTGATTGATACCCGCAAAGACGCTATACTTGGCGTGCTCCGTGTTTTGCCGGATGGGACCTTGCGGGTAGAGGCAACGGAACGCCGCCAAAATGAAATGGTGGTTTCGGCTGATGATGCAAATGGTGCAAAGCACGGCGATCTCGTTGAAATCGTGCCGGTTGGCAACACACGTTATGGTCTACCGCGCGGGCGCGTCATCGCTGTTATTGGTTCTATTAAATCTGAAAAAGCAGTGTCGATGATTGCGCTTCACGCGCACAATATTCCGCATATTTTTCCAGATGCTGTCATTGTTGAATCGGAAACTCCGCGGCCATTTCCAGTAAAGCACCGCGAAGACTGGCGGAAAATTCCGTTTATCACAATCGACCCTTTTGATGCCAAAGACCACGATGATGCGGTTTATGCTGAAGCCGACACCGACGAAAATAACCCCGGCGGTGTGATTGCTTACGTGGCGATTGCCGACGTTGCAGCCTATATCCCGGCAAAATCAGCAATGGATGGCGAAGCCTTAAAACGCGGCAACTCGGTCTATTTCCCAGACCGTGTGGTGCCGATGCTGCCGGAAGCTATTTCCAATGATGCCTGTTCACTCCGTGAAGGCGAAGACCGTTCGACGCTTGCCGTTAAAATGCGCTTTGCTTCAAACGGCGAAAAAATCAGCCATAGCTTTCACCGTGCCGTTATTTGCTCAGCCGCCAAGCTCAGCTATCAAATGGCGCAGAGCGCAATTGATGGCGTCACCGATGACAAGACCGCGCCGATCCTTGAAACAATCCTCAAGCCGCTATGGGCTGCCTATACCGTGCTTAAACGCGGGCGCGATGCACGAGAGCCTTTGGAACTGGATTTACCCGAGCGTAAAATCAAACTCGACGAGAACGGCAAGGTGGAAGGGGTTGTTGTGCCGCCACGGCTTGATGCCCATAAACTGATCGAAGAGTTTATGATTCAAGCCAATGTCGCTGCCGCTGAAACATTGGAACGCCGCAAATACCCGCTTTCATTCCGTGTCCATGATGTGCCGCCCATGGCAAAGCAGGAAGTGCTGAAAGAGTTTTTGAAAACCATCGGACTTTCGTTGGCTCAAGGCCCTGCCCTGACGCCTGCCAAAATGAACGGTATTTTGAAAGCTGTTGAAGGCACTGAAAAGCAAGACATGGTCAATCAGATTATGCTGCGCTCGCAAAGCCAGGCGATCTATTCGCCAGACAACATTGGGCATTTCGGGTTGCATTTGCGCAAATATGCCCATTTTACCTCACCTATTCGCCGCTATGCTGACCTAGTTGTGCACCGCGCATTGGTCGATGCACTGGAGCTTGGCGAGGGCGGTGTTGATACACGCACTATGCCCGATCTGCCAGATATTTGCGAACATATCTCGATGGCCGAACGCCGTGCCTCTGCTGCTGAACGCGACACTGTTGACCGTTTGATTGCTGGCCATTTGGCAGAACGAACCGGTGCGGTGTTTGCGGGGCGCATCACTGGCGTGACAAAATCTGGCCTGTTTGTCATGCTTGATGAATATGGCGCTGACGGCTTTGTACCGATCCGTTCAGTTGGCGCGGAATACTACCAGTTTGATGAAGGCGCGCAGGCATTAATCGGCGACAAATCGCGCGCAGGCTTTAGGTTGGCAGACCGCGTTGAGGTGCGTTTGGTAGAAGTGCAACCGCTTGCGGGTTCCATGACCTTTGAAATGGTATCAGAGCCCAATAAACTCGACCTCACCCATGTTTCGCGGCATAAGCAATTGGCTGGAACTAAAAAACCATATCGCCCGTTTGGTGGTGTAAAGAGGAGCCGAAATTGACCGCTCAAATGCCCACACTGCGTTCAGTTTCGCCGGTTGAACGCCCGGCGCTGCGCTCAATAACGCGCGGATTTCGCAGCAGATGCCCCAATTGCGGCAAAGGCAAACTCTTTTCTGGTTTTGCAAAATCTGTGCAGAGCTGTGCGCACTGCGGCGAGGAAATTCATCACCACCGCGCCGATGATTTTCCAGCCTACATTGTCATTTTTATTGTAGGTCATGTTGTTGTTGCCGGTTATCTGGCATCTGAGCTTATGGTTCAGTGGAATTCGTGGCAGCACATGGCGCTGTGGATGCCTGTGACATTGGTTATGTCGGTAGGTTTGCTGCAACCACTCAAGGGCGCTGTTATTGGTTTGCAATGGGCGTGGCGTATGCACGGGTTTGGCGGCACTGAAGATAACATGAGCAACCTATGATTGTTGGCCTGTCACGCAAAGACCTCGATATTGTCGAAGCTTCTTCGCTTGCCAAAAAACTTATGAAGTTAACGCCCAAAGATGCCGCTGCCTTGGTCTTAATTGATGACAGCGGCACTGCCCCGCGCGTGCTGCTCGGCAAACGCCGTGCCGATTTGAAATTCATGCCTGGCCAGTTTGTGTTTCCCGGTGGGCGACGAGAAACCAGCGATGCCAATGTTCCAGTTGCATCCAGTTTATCTGAAAGCGATTCGCGCTTGATTGCAGCAGGTTGCGGGCCACGCGGCACTGCGGCCCGGGCCAAAGCTCTGGCAGTTGCAGCATTACGAGAATTTTACGAAGAAACCGGTTTTATTGTAGGGACACAAAACCACCAGACACCGCCATGGGAAGACTTTGCTGCCAATCAACTAGCGCCCAATCTAGCCCATTTGCGTTACTTGGCACGGGCCATAACCCCGCCCGGGCGCATCCGCCGGTTTGACACACGGTTTTTCATCGCCAAATACAGCGCGGTCGCGCTTGAAGTGCCGCCACCCGATGCTGAGTTTTCTGAAGTTCGCTGGGCGACGTTTGCTGAAACACTCGACCTTGAATTACCGGGAATTACGCGAACCATACTGGCAGAAGTTGATTGCCGCCTAAAAGCCGACCCGCATTTAAGCGGCACTTACGCTATTCCTGAATTTCGTATGCGCGGCAAGACTTTCGTGCGTGAAGAACGCCGATGAGTTCGGCAACCGCAGAAACCATCAATTGGCGCGGCGCAATTGCGGCCATCGCAACGATTTCTGTTGTTGGAATTTCGCTTGGGATAACGATTCCATTGCTGAGCGTGCTGATGGAAAAACAAGGCCATTCTTCAACTTTAATTGGCGCTAACACAGCGTTCGCAGGCGTTGCCGCGCTGCTTGCCGCTCCGTTTGGCCCGCGCATTGCGCAAATCTTGGGCGTGCAACGCGCCATTGTTTTGATGATTCTTTTGGTTGTCGGAAGCTTTTTAGCTTTCAACGCTTTCCGCACAATTGAAGTTTGGTTCGTCCTTCGCTTCGTAACGGGCTTTGCTGTTACGTGCCTGTTTTTGTTGTCTGAGTTTTGGATCAGCGCCGCAACCCCGCAATCTAAACGCGGGTTGATGTTTGGCATTTATGCAACTGTGCTTTCGCTTGGCTTTGCCATTGGCCCGGCCTTGTTTGCAAAAATTGGCAGTGAAGGCTCAACCGCGTTCTATGTTGGCGCAGGTACAGTGGCTCTCGCGATCATACCGGTGCTCGCGGCGTGGAACAATTCAGTTCCGGTGCGTGATGGCAAGATTGGCGGTTTCTGGCCGTTTTTATGGCTGGTGCCATCCGCAACCGCCGCTGTGCTGGTTTACGGCGCGGTTGAGACGGGCGGGTTTTCGCTGTTTCCCGTTTATGGCACGCGGCAGGGCTTGAACGAAACCGACGCCGCGTTGCTGCTTACGATGATCGGGCTTGGCAATGTGCTCTTACAAATCCCGCTTGGTTTGCTTTCAGACCGTGTATCAAACCGGCGGATTGTCTTGCTCGGCTGCGCTGTCATAGGTCTGCTCGGCATGGTTGGTTTGCCGTTTGCCATAGGTAATTGGTGGGCTGCGGCATCAATCCTGTTTGTTTGGGGCGGCGTGGTGGCAGGTCTTTACACGGTGGGCCTCGCGCATTTATCCTCTCGTGTTCCACCCGAACAATTGGCGCAAGCCAATGCTGCTTTCGTGTTTTGCTATGGCATCGGCATGCTGGCCGGGCCGCAACTTATGGGCGCGTTGATGGACGCGTTTGGGCCAAACGGATTTGCGCTTGGCATGGGCTTCTTCTTTGCCGCTTTTATGGCCGTTGTGTTGCGCCGTCTTTCGATGCAAACGGGTTGACAATTTTACGGGCATGGCTAGACAACGCTCACCGAATTGAATGCGGCCTTATGGTTCGCTTTCCTGAACTTCAAAGGACATCATCATGGCGAAGGCCGCAACAATCAAAATCAAACTGCTTTCAACAGCAGACACCGGCTTCTTTTATGTTGCCAAAAAGAACAGCCGCACCATGACCGAGAAAATGACAATGCGTAAATACGATCCGGTGGTGCGCAAACATGTTGATTTCAAAGAGACCAAAATCAAGTAATTGGTTTTGACTTTAGAGTTTAAAAAGCCGCCGAGAGGCGGTTTTTTATTGGCTTTAAGCTGCCAGCTGCAACTCTTGGGCCACAACTTGTGCCGCGCCCATTGCCCTTGCCTTTGCAAGTGAGTCGGTTGCCATAGCAATCATATGCTCGGCCGATTCAGCTCCACCAGATGCAACCATTGTTGCCAAGCCAATTGAGGCTGTGGTGCCATCTTTACACGCATCTTTAAGGCGCACTTTTTCCGATTTGATTTCAGCGCAGATACGGTTTGCGACAATTTCTGCGCCGCTGGCATCTGTGCCGGGCATGAGAATTGCAAAGCAATCTGAACTATAGCGGCAAGCATAATCAAACCCGCGCAGCGAACGGCGCAAAACTTGGGTTAATGCCAACATCACTGAGTCTGGCACAGACTCGCCCTCAGGCATGTCGGCAAGTGGATCCACTGCAATCAATAGCAACGACGCTGGTTTGCCCTGCGCTTTGAGCCTCTCAAGGCTGGCCGGCATGGAACGCATGAGCTGTGTTGGCCCAGGAAGCCCTGTCGCGTGGTCAAAATCAGACAAGGGAGCAATAGAAGCTGCACGCAGTGCATCCAGAACAGATTTTCGAAGTGCCAGCGCCTTAATGCGCTTTGTCAATTCGGCCGGCGAGGCCATGCCGAGCGCCATATCATTAGCACCTGCTTGAAGCGCGGCAATACAACGCGCATCAGGCAATGTGGTGTGCACAAGAATTGGCGTTGTCCGGGTGCGGTCTAGCACACGCATCTGGCGAATCATCGCAGCAGGATCACGGCTGGTTTCATTTAAGGCCAAAACAACACATGGCCATTGACCTTGGGCTGCACGTAGCAGGCCAGTCATGTCATCATCGACGCATTCAATGTTAAATGTGGAATTTAACGCATCAACAACCGGAAATCGGGATTCCGCGCTGCCGATCACTAAAACTGGCAATGAAACGTCCTGATCAGCTTTTCTGCGGCGAAGGTTCAGCTCACCTTGCAACATGTGCAATCGAGACAAGCAGCGCAAGCGCGAGGCTGTTTCAACGGGGCTAAAAGGAAACGACAAAACGTCGATAGACGGCCCATCAACGGCGGTGATCATTTCAAGGATATTGCTTGCCGCATAAACAGCCACCACTGGAATGGATTTTGGCACATCATCAAAATCCAAAGCCGCTTCCACGTCACAAAATATCAAATCATATGTTGCAAAATCGCCAACACTTTCTGGCGCGCAGATCGTCAACTCATAGTTTTCGTCTGCACAAATAGTTTTGAATGCCTCTGAGCGCTCCGCATTGGCTGTAACATAAACAAGGTTCGCTGACATGATAGCCTCACGCGTCGCCAAGAAATGATCGGAGTGTTTCGATAAATGGCCCAACTGAAATGGGCTTAGAAATATAGCCCTCACAACCACCGCGCCGTATCCGTTCCTCGTCACCCTTCATCGCAAATGCTGTGACCGCGATGACAGGTATCATACGAAGCTCGTCATTCTGTTTGAGCCATTGCGTGACCTCGAGGCCTGAAATACCCGGAAGTTGGATATCCATGAGAATCAAATCGGGGTGGTGTTTTCGCGCCAAATCCAACGCGTCAAAGCCGTTTGCCGTGCCAACGGATAAATATCCGGCAGCCTCAATCAAATCGCGAAACAGCTTCATGTTCAGCTCATTGTCTTCAACAATCATGATAGTCTTTGGCATGGCGGCGATCTGCACGTTAGATTGCGTATGATTCTCGTAGCGTTAGAATAATCGGATTTGATTTATGAAAGAACAATATTGGCGGTTAGGCGCGTGAAGTTGCGTGCGCCAACCAGAATGACTTTGGCCGAAGCAGAAAATATCGCGCTGCAAGCGTTTTTATTTTTGGCAAATGATGACGAACGTATGCAACGGTTTGTCACACTTTCAGGCTTTGATGTGGCAAATGCTCGTGAAGCTTCAACCGCGCCAGGGTTTTTTGCAGGCGTTTTAGCACATTACTTAAATGACGAAGACGCGATAATAGCATTCAGCGAGGCAGGGAATGTGCACCCTCTCAGCATTGCTATTGCCTTTCGTGTAATACCGGGCGGCGACCCAACACTTGAAATTAACACTGGATATTGACCCATGATTGATGATGAAGCCCGTGCCCAACTTGAAGTATTGCAAAACGGCACCCGTCCGCTGATCATCAGCGACGTTGATGAAGTGATCCTCAATTTTGTTCAACCATTCAAAGATTATCTGAGCCATCATGGCTTTGAGCTGCGAACTGAATCATACAAACTCACTGGAAATGTTTTTGCCAAAGGCGCGGACGTACCCACTGACGGTCAGGAAGTCTTCAAACTTCTAAGCCAGTTCTTTGTTATGCAACATGAATGGCAAGATTTGGTAGAAGGCGCGTTGCCCGCGCTGAACCGGTTGAGCGAGCATTTTGATGTGGTATTGCTGACATCTATGCCGCACGCCCATCGCGCGGAACGCATCGCCTTCATGCGCGAAATCGGTGTTAACTTTCCACTTTTAACAGTGGAAAGCGACAAGGGTCACAGTGTGGCTCATTTGGCGGCGGGACGCAGCGGTGTCGTGTTTATTGATGATTTGGCACACAACCACATTTCGGTGGCGGAACACGCGCCAGACACACATTTGTTTCAATACATGGCTTATCGAGAATTCGACGGTCCGTTACCCGTGCCTCCAGTTCATACCCAATACCATGAGGATTGGATCATCATGGAGCAAGCAATTCGCAAAGTACTCACTTCATAATTTAGGCAATAAAACGCACGCTAACAATTGAAACATATGAAAAAAGCCGCTCTGCAATTGCTGCAAAGCGGCTGTCTTATTTTGTTTAATTTGCGGTTATTCAGCTTTGGCTTTTTTCTTAGCAGCAGCTTTCTTTGGCTTTTCTTCTTTATCGCCGCCAACGGCTCTGTCTTCGTCAGCCGCTTCTAACGCGGTCAATTCGTCTTTAGTGACCGTATTGTCTGTGACTGTCACAATGCTCAGCAAATGATCAATGACTTTCTCTTCGAAAATCGGCGCGCGCAGTGAAGCTATTGCGTCAGGGTTTTTCTGGTAAAATTCAAAAATCTGCTGCTCTTGGCCACGATAGCGACGAACCTGTTCAAACAGCGCACGTTGGGTTTCGTCTTCTGTTACTTCAACTTTTGCGCCTTCACCAATCTGCGACAAAACAAGACCAAGGCGCACACGGCGCTCGGCAAGCTTCATGTATTCAGCACGCGCTTCTTCTTCGGTCGTATCTTCGTCCGCAAACGTTTTACCGTTTTGCTCAAGTTCCATCGTAATGGTACGCCAGATGTTTCCAAACTCGGCCTCGACCATGCTCTGCGGAGCTTCAAATTGATACTCACCATCCAATTTATCAAGAATTGCACGCTTGATACGCTGGCGTGTGATATTGCCGTATTGGCTTTCAATCTGTTCGCGCACGACCTTCTTGAGGTGCGCCAAATCAGTCATTCCGAGTGAAACGGCTGTTTCATCTGTGATGGCCAATTCTTCGGCCAGTTCAACGAGTTTCACTTTAATATCAAAGGTTGCAGCTTTTCCTGCCAAATTGGCAGCACCATAATTTTCTGGAAAGTTGACGTTGATTACGGTCTCATCGCCTGCTTTTACGCCAACCAGCTGGTCTTCAAAACCGGGAATGAATTGGTTTGAACCAAGAACCAATTGCGCATCTTCAGATGTGCCGCCATCAAAGGCAACACCATCGATTTTGCCGAGGTAATCGATTGTTACGCGGTCATCTTTAGCAGCTTGGCCGGTTTTCTCGGAAAAAGTCTGTGCTGACTTGGCTACGATTTTGACTTGATCATCAACATCGCTTTCAGGAATCTCAACAACTTCGCGAACAATAGCAATCTTTGAATGGTCGATCAATTCGAACGATGGCACGACTTCATAAGCAATGGCGAACTCAAAATCCATTTCACCATTCAAAACGCGTTCAGCTTCTTTTTCGTCTTCTGACATCGTAATTTGTGGCTGCATTGCTGGCTTTTCGCCGCGCTCAGCAATCACTGTTTTTGGAGTATCAGACAAAATTTCGTTTACAACTTCAGCCATAAAGCTTTTGCCATACATTTTACGCAAATGGGCAACAGGTACTTTACCGGGGCGGAACCCGTTGATTTTGGCGCGGTCTTTAGCGCCATGCAAACGGCCTTCCAGCCGCGCGGCGAGATCCGTCTTAGGGACAACAACTTTGATTTCGCGCTTCAACCCATTGTTGAGCGTTTCTGTAACCTGCATGGGCTGGACCTTTGTATTTTTAACCAGTTATCGCCGCCCAATAAAGCGGCATCGAAATTCTTGCGCTGCCTTTGCGGCTTTGGTGCGGATAGAGGGACTCGAACCCCCACAGCTTACGCCGCCAGAACCTAAATCTGGTGTGTCTACCAATTCCACCATATCCGCGTTGACCGGCCAATAGTCTTACCAGTCATCAAAGCGCGCCGCTCCTTATCATGGCAGTTTGGCCGGTCAAAGGGAAAATTGCGCCTAAGGTCAGCCATTTTGATTTCAATTGACATATTATCAGCCCGCGAACGGCCCACTATATTCTGATACCAGGCTTTCAACTTCAGGACGCGGCCTTTCCGGGAAAGTTTGGTTAAAGCTACCAACATGCACAAAGCCTACAAACCGCTCTGTTGGGCCGACCCCCAGCCTCTGCATTGCTTCCCGGTCGTCAGCATACCAACCCGTTACCCAATTCGAAACAAAGCCATAAGCGCGCGCTGCAAAATTGATGTTATGGGCTACAGCACCAGCAGACAAAAACTGTTCCCACTCAGGGATTCGATCATGCGGTTTTGGGCAGGAAACCACACCGATCACCAGCGGCGCGCGCGATAAACGCTTTAGTTCACGGTCATAAACATCGTTTGGCAAAGGCCCATCGCGTTCGTTCAAGCGGGCGGCAATATGTTGGCCGGCAAGTTCCCGCGCTGCACCGCGATAAATAATAAATCGCCATGGCTCAAGGCGGCCATGATCCGGCGCGCGCGCAGCTAATTGTAAGATTTTTATCAACGCAGCATTGTCCGGTCCAGGTTCTCCAATTTGAGAAACTGGAATGGACTGGCGGGTTTCTAAAAATGTAATTGCGTTCATATCGGGTTGCATCAATCAGTCCTTTATTCCGGTAATGAGTGTCGCATTCTGGCGCAGCGTTGCAAAGCCTTGAAATTGCCGTTTGAAAGAGGTTGAAAGACTTATGAAACATTTGCGCGCCATGTTAGGCCTGATTTTGATCTTGGTGCTGGCTTTTACCGGCATTGCTTCAGCGCAAGGCGTTGAAGTTGAACTGCCCAAGCTCAATTTGCCAAAGCCGGGGCAAAAGGCAAAAGAAGGCAATTCAGCTGAAAAAAAACTTCCAGTTGGCAGTTTACGTCTGTCTGCAAAACTTACTGAAGATGGCCTGATTATTCTAAGCGGAATAATCTGGCGTGTGTTTAATGCCGAGGCGGAAGCTGATGGAAAGCTTACATTAATAGCAAAGGCCAATGGCGGTTCGACAGAAATTTTGTTAGCGCCCGGTGAATATCTGGTACACGCCGCTTTTGGCCGCGCAGGTGCTACAAAACGAGTTATCATCAGTGACCAGCCGGTAGAAGAAACCCTTGTCCTAGACGCAGGTGGCTTAGCCTTAAATGCGACAGACAGCACAAATGCGGCAATCCCTCCGTTTAAGCTCAAATTTTCAATTTATGAAGCTGAAGCTGCAGAAGACGGTGAGCGGCGCTTGATCGTCGGCGCAATTGCACCCGGTACGGTCGTGCGCCTTAGCAGCGGAGCTTACCACATCGTTTCAAATTACGGCACTGTAAATGCCATTGTACGCACCGATGTTAGGGTTGAAGCAGGCGTTATTACGCAAGCCACAGTTCAACACCGCGCTGCTGAGGTCATCTTAAAACTTGTCTCCGAAACAGGTGGCGAGGCTCTGGCAGACACGTCATGGTCGGTCTTCACAGAGTCGGGAGAATTATTGTTTGAAAGTATCGGTGCCTATGCGCCGGTCGTGCTGGCGGAAGGCACTTACTCTGCTGTAGCTAAGCACCGCGAGCGTATTTTTGAGCAGGAAATAGAAATTAGATCTGGCCAAAACCGGGAAATTGAAGTGCTTGCTACGTTTTAAGGCATGTTATTAAGGCATATTGTTAAGGCATATTGTTATGGCATTTAATGCCACGCGGATTGCTCGGATCAAGTTGACAAACGGCCTGCCGCAGATGTTCGATTAAAGCCTTACGATCATTGAGGCTTGCCAATTGCTCTGGCTTTATGAGCGCTCCAGTATGAAAATGAATTGACGACCCTGAAAGACGCGTAAATTCACGAACCAGCAAAGATAAGCGCAACGTGAGCGAAAACTGGCTGACAATATGAAACATGCGGCTGTTTTGACCTTCAAAAAACACCGGCAAAACATTGGCATTTGATTTCTGAATAAGGGTGGCGACAAAACTCTTCCAAGGCAAGTCTATTGCACGCCCCAATCCTTTTGGTGCAGTTGCCACGCCGCCAGCTGGAAAAATTATGATTGTTCCGCCGGACTTCAAAAAGGCGAGTGCTTCTTTGCGCATAGCAAGATTGTTGACCAGCGCTTCTTTGGTTTCTTCGAAATCCACCGCCAGTGCAAATGGCCGAATTTCAGGCACTTTCAAAAGGGCATTGTTGATCAGCACCTTGAACGGGCGACCCAGTTGTTCAGCCAATGCCAATGCGGCAGCACCATCACCGATGCCGTAGGGGTGATTGGCAACAATAACCAGCGGCCCGTCAGGTAGACCGATTGGCGGAAATGCGTCATCTGACGACAGGCTTATGCCCGTAAGCTTCAGCATGCCGGAAAACAAATTTTCTCCGGTGGGAACAATACTCTCGCGCCAAATCTCGTAAAGCGAAGCGTAGTGATGGCGTCCAGACAGGTTCTCTATCGCCCTGATAATCCAGCGCTTTAACAGAGGATGGCTCTCGTCAGCATAGGTCAAAATATCAAGAGCATTGGCCATAGTGATTCCGGAAAAATCGTTCTTGGCTCCATAAGCACGAAAACGATGTCAGTTTGGTGAAACCTCAGCTTTTAGCGCGCTTTAAGTCTGGCGGCGTTGCTTCCAGAGCGAGCGCAGCAATAGCTTCTGCCAATGGCATAGACACTTGGTCACGCGAACCCAAACGGCGGATACTTACGGAACCCTCTTCCGCTTCACGTTTGCCGACCGCCATAATTACGGGCACTTTGGCAAGACTATGCTCGCGGACTTTGTAATTGATCTTTTCATTCCGAAGGTCAGCCATCGCATAGAGCCCGGCCTCACGAAGCTGCGTCACGACGTCTTCGGCATAATCGTTGGCCTCAGACGTAATCGGTGCAACCACCACTTGATCCGGTGAAAGCCAAAGCGGGAAATGCCCGGCAAAGCTTTCAATCAGAATACCGAGAAAACGCTCCATTGAACCGCAAATGGCGCGGTGCACCATAACCGGCTGAACCTTGTTGGAATTCTGATCAATATAAAACGCACCGAATCGCTCTGGCAAATTGAAGTCAACCTGCGTTGTGCCGCACTGCCAATCACGACCAATCGCATCGCGCAGCACATATTCAAACTTGGGCCCATAAAACGTGCCTTCGCCTTCATTAATGCCGGTTTTGATTTTACCCCCGGATTCGCCAGCAAGCGTACCAAGAACGGAACGCAAAATGCCCTCTGCATGATCCCAACTGGCATCAGAGCCCACACGTTTTTCAGGACGTGTTGCAAGTTTGATCATCACCTCTTGGAAGCCAAAGTCAGCATAAGTTGAGAGGATCAAATCATTAATCAAACGGATTTCTTTTTCCAGTTGATCTTCTGTACAGAAAATATGTGCATCATCTTGCGTAAAGCCACGCACCCGCATGAGCCCGTGCAATGCGCCTGACGGCTCATAACGATGAACCGCGCCAAACTCTGCCATACGCAATGGCAAATCGCGGTATGATTTCAGACCATGCTTGAAAATCTGCACATGGCCGGGGCAATTCATCGGTTTGAGCGCAAAAATACGTTTGTCGTCTGCGGTTGCACCAGCGGACTGAACCGCAAACATATTGTCTTTATACCAACCCCAATGGCCGGAAATTTCCCAAAGATCGGAAACCAGCACCTGCGGCGCGTTAACTTCTTCATAGCCAAGTTTGGCGAGGCGGCGGCGCATATAAGAAATCAGCGTCTGAAAAATACGCCAGCCTTTAGAGTGCCAAAACACAACGCCGGGGCCTTCTTCTTGAAAATGGAACAAATCCATTTCACGGCCAAGTTTGCGGTGATCGCGTTTTTCAGCCTCTTCAATTTGCGTAAGATGCGCTTGAAGCTGTTCGTCTGTGGCAAAGGCTGTACCGTAAATGCGGGTGAGCATCGGGTTATTGCTATCACCGCGCCAATAGGCACCGGCTATTTTCTGCAATTTAAAAGCGGTGCCAACCTGACCCGTTGAAGCCATATGTGGCCCACGGCAAAGGTCAAACCAATCGCCCTGATTGTAAATTTTGAGGTCTTGGCCCTCCGGAATCGCAGCTACCAATTCCACTTTGAAATGCTCGCCTTTATCAGCAAACACTTGGCTGGCCCGTTCGCGCGACCATATTTGGCGCGTAAAAGGCGCATTTCGACCAATAATTTCGCGCATCTTTTTCTCAATGATCGGCAAATCATCGGGCGTAAACGGCGTATCGCGTTTGAAATCGTAAAAGAAGCCGTTCTCGATCACTGGCCCAATGGTGACCTGTGTGCCGGGCCAGATTTCCTGAACGGCTTCGGCCAAAACATGCGCGCAATCATGGCGGATCAATTCCAACGCCCGCGGGTCTTCGCGGTTAAAAATTTCTAATTTGCCGCTATGAACCACATCCAACAGGTCTTGCACAATGCCGTCAATTGCAACGGCAACCGCTTTTTTGGCCAGCGATTTCGAGATGCTTTCTGCAACGTCGCGGCCTGTTGTGCCGGGTGCATATTCGCGAATTGAGCCATCGGGAAATGTGAGGGAAATGGCGGCGGCCATGATCGTTCTCCTGCTATCCAATCCCGCATACGAACGCGGGTGGGGTGATAAAAGCCTGCGATTGCGGGCCAAGCGGCTATAGCGCTGGAATTCTTAAAGGGCAATTAGTGTGAATGCGTTTCGTCGTGCTGGTGTGTGCCGAAATGCCAGAGCGTCCATGGCATGGCCCAGCTCATTTTCGGTAACGCGTGCGGCACATTATCGATGCCGCACGTGCCACCCGGGCCGCAGCGGGCAACACGAAACAGTGTCAACCAAAAGCCGTTCAAAAAGCCGTGGCGTGCAATTGCTTCATAGCCATATTCCGAGCAGGTCGGCAAATGGCGGCATGAATTGCCGATAAAACCAGATAAAGTAAGTTGGTAGAGGCGGATGAAACTAATGCCAATCAACCTGCCCGGCGTTTTGCGCCACGGGCCGGAATAGTTGCGGGAAGTCCTAGACATTAGGCGACAGTGTTCAGCGGGAACTTGTTCTCCAGCTGGTTAAAACAATCAACCAGCGCGTCCAACGTTAAAAGCGTTGAAGCGTGGCGGGCTTTATAATCGCTTACGGGCTTCAAATACTTCAAATCCACAAATCGCCCATCGGGGTCGGGGCCATTTTCTTTGAGCATTTTGAACAATTGAGCGTAGGCTAAACGAACCTCGTTGGGTCTTGCACCAATCACGTGTTTTGCAACAATCGATGCCGCCGCCTGTCCCAATGCACACGCTTTAACATCTTGAGCAAACGCACTGACGACGCCCCCCTCGAGCGCAACATCCACAGTAACGGTAGAACCACATAGTTTGGAATGCGCTTTTGCGGTCGCGTGCGGTGCTTCAAGCCGGCCAATCGCGCTGATATTGGCGGCGAACTCCAAAATCATGGCATTGTAAATGTCATTCATCGACCGGCTCTTTGATCCACCTGTTTCAATCTATATAGGTCATAATCAAGGCAGCACCAACAGCGCTATCAGGACGCAGTGACCTTATGAAAACGAATGCAGACAGCACCACACAATTTATGCCAAAATATGATGCGAACGGTTTGATCACCGCCATTGCACAGGATGCTGCGACCAATACAATTTTGATGGTGGCGCACATGAATGCCGAAGCCGTAGCGCTCACACTCGAAACAAAGATTGCCCATTATTGGTCCCGGTCGCGGGCAAGCCTTTGGAAAAAGGGTGAAACCTCAGGTAATTTTCAACGTGTATTGGAGATGCGGGTCGATTGCGACCAAGACGTGATTTTGATGAAGGTGCACGTCGAAGGCGACGGCAAGTCTTGCCACACCGGGCGCGTAAACTGTTTTTACAGGGCAGTGCAATTCCAAGGCTCAGCTCATTTGATTTTCGATTAATCAAAACGTTTTTCGATTAATCTGAAATAGTTTGAAAATTCGTTGGGAGTATAGAGACCAGCGAGTTTGCCAATGAGATTCTGCAGGTCCAAAACGTTTTGCTTAGTGGGCGTTAGCAACATAGAGGCGGGTTTGAAGGCCAGCGATAGCGCCAGAAAAACCCACAAGCGAAAAAACAATCGCATTTGCGTCATAGATAATGCCCTAGATGCAGGATTAGTCAGCACTTATTGATACCTTAGAGCCTCAATCGGGTCGAGCCGCGCGGCTTTGCGCGCCGGAAAAAACCCAAAGACAACGCCCACTACGGCAGCAAATATAAAGGCTAGCGCCACAACGCTGGGGTCGGGCACAAAAGGAATACCCATAAAGCTGGAGCCGACCGCCGCTAGCGTTAAGCCAAGTGCAACGCCGATCAGACCGCCAATCAGTGACAGAACCACGGCTTCAATCAAAAACTGAGCCAGCACCTGCCTCGCTGTTGCGCCAATTGCCAACCTGATACCAATTTCTCGGGTGCGCTCGGTCACAGAAACCAGCATAATATTCATGATACCAATGCCGCCAACCAGAAGGCTCACCCCCGCTATCGACGACAAAAGCCCAGTCAGCACATTGTTAATTCCAGAAAGCGTGGAGTTGATTTGCTTCAAATCGGTGACGTTGAAATCATCTTCTTCGCCGCGTTCAATCCGGCGGCGCTCGCGCAAAATATCCTGAATTTCAGTGGTCGCGCTTTGTGTTGTTGCTTGCGGCACGTAGCCCGCAAAAATAGTTTGCACATCATTATTGCCGGTAATGCGGCGCTGTACGGCGCGGATCGGCATCAAAATCAGATCATCTTGATCATTGCCAAATGATCCAGCGCCCTTTGCTTTCAAGACCCCAATCACAGGGCAAGAAATCTGCTTAATGCGGATCACTTCACCCAGCGGGTTGCTGTCGCCAAACAATTCACGTCGCACCGTTTCGCCAATGATACAGACGCCTGTGCCAGCACCCTCTTCTCCGTTTGAAAAAGCGCGGCCTGCTGACAATTGCCAACCATTGACCGGCAAATATGCAGCGTCAGTGCCTGTGATTGACGTGGCGCTGTTGGTGTTACCAAATACTGCCGTCTGGCCGCGCGTTACCGCCGGGCTGGCGGTATCAATCAATGGCTGGCCAACAAGGGCTTCGGCGTCTTTCAGCTTAAAATTTGAAGCCCCATCGCGCGAGCCTGGCCCAAAGCCGGGCTTACCGGGCCGCACAATCAACACATTGCTGCCAAGCGCAGCAACAGTTGCTGACACCTGCCTTGAAGACCCCTGCCCGATTGTGACAAGGGCAATCACCGACGCAATACCAATCACAATACCAAGCACAGTCAAAAACGAGCGCAGCTTGTTGCGCAAGATGGTGCGGAAGGCGAGCCAAACAGTTTCAACGAACATGTGCGACGGGCTCCCGCTTTACGTTTTGTTGCGTTGGTCCGTCATAAGCAATCTTGCCATCTTCAAAAATAATATTGCGGCTGGCATAGGCCGCCATGTCATTTTCGTGAGTGACGAGCGCAATTGTTATGTTTTCATCTTGATTGAGACGCACCAAAAGGTCCATGATTTCGTGGCTGCGGTTGGTATCGAGGTTTCCGGTTGGCTCGTCGGCGAGCAATACCTGCGGGCTGCCAACCAAAGCGCGCGCAATAGCAACGCGCTGCTGCTGCCCGCCGGAAAGTTCAGATGGCACATGGTTTTCACGGCCCGCAAGGCCAACTTTTGCCAACGCGTTCTGCGCCGCCTCACGGCGTTCGCTGCGCGGCATCCCACGGTAAATCAACGGCAATTCCACGTTTTCGAGTGCGGTTGTGCGCGCAAGCAGATTAAAGCCTTGAAATACGAACCCCAAAAAATGCCGGCGCAACATCGCGCGTTGGTCACGATCAAGCGTGCTAACATCCGCACCTGCGAAAAGATATGCGCCCGATGTTGGTTGGTCGAGACACCCAATAATGTTCATCGTTGTTGATTTGCCAGAGCCGCTTGGCCCCATAATGGCAACAAACTCACCAGTGTTGATCTGAAAATCAACGCCCGCCAATGCCCGCACTTCGGCCTCGCCCACGCCATAGACGCGTGCAACGTTTTGAAAGGAGATTAGAGGCGCGTTTGCGATCATGGAGCCCGCTTCTCAGCGGTAATGACCACATCACCAGCTTTCATAGCGTCAGAATTTATCGCAGTTTTTGTGCCATCGCTGTCGCCGGTCACAACTTCAATGCGCTCAGCCACCTCATTTCGAAGTACCCAGAAAGATTTACCATCTGTTGGAACCGCGGGTTGAGTACGTGGCCGTGACGGCATAATCATGCCCAACAAACCAGTGCCACGCGATGAACCTTGCGCAGCAACGCGCGGTGAATAACGGAAAGCGGCATTGGGTACCAATAATGCGTTTTCTACGGTTTTTACTCTAATCGTGGCTGTTGCTGTCATTCCCGGGCGCAAGGACAGATCTTTGTTTTCAACAGCCAGAACTGCCTTGTAAGTAACCACGCCATCGGTCGTCTCCGGAGCAAACCGCACAGATTTGATCATGGCAGGGAATATACGCCCGGAAAAAGCATCAACGGTAAAATCAGCGGCATTGCCTTCTGATACTTTCCCAATGTCAGCCTCATCGACATCGACCAGCAATTCCATTTTGGAAAGATCCTCAGCGATTGTAAAAAGAACCGGTGCAGAAAGGCTGGCAGCAACAATTTGGCCCGGCTCCGCCGCACGTTTCAAAACAACGCCATTAATTGGTGAACGTATGATCGCTTTCGCAAAATCTGCCCGTTGAATACCTAAATTTGCCGCGGCCAATTGAGCATCAGCTTCAGCTATCGTTTCAGCCGATCGTGCCTGGCGCAATGCCACATCTGCCGTCAACAAAGCCTTTGAACTTGAAACGCCTGATTTGCTTAAGGACCTTGCAGACTGGTAAAGTTGCCCTGCTTGATCCAAGGCAGCTTTTGCTTGTTCGACCCGCGCTTCTGCTGCAGCAAGCGACGCCTCTGAATTGCTGAGTTGAGCTTTCAATTTGGTATCATCTAGGCGCGCCAAAACGCTTCCAGCCGCAACTGTGGAATTAAAATCAACGTCTACTGAGGCTATGGTACCAGACAGTTCTGACGATAAATCAACCTGCGTTGTAGGCTGAATGGTGCCGGTCGCGGTCACTGTTACCAATAGTGTACCTTGTTCAACCGCAGCGGTTTCATATTGGGGCGCGGCATTTGAAGCATCTCTCAGTTGCGTGGCATAATAATAATACCCAAGGGCAGCTATCGCAATAATCAGCGCAAACCAGAACCAGACGCGGTACGGCTTTTTGCGTTTACCAAGCGTTTTCATGATGGTTTCTGCTGAAACCGGCAATTGTTGGTTCATCATCTGGCCTTCAGTTTTTTAGTCACTGAATATATGGGCCAACAGTCACAGCATATCAAACAGATGACACTCAGTAGCGACAATTCTTATTTCAAAACTGGGGGCTAAACACGCATCCCTGCCCTGATTTGGTAGGTTGGCGCATACATGGTCACCAATTCTTCGGCGGCTGTCGGATGCACCGCCATCGTGCGATCAAAATCGGCTTTGGTCAGACGCGCTTTTACTGCAACGCCAAAGGCTTGGGCCAATTCACCTGCATCGGGACCAAGAATATGAATGCCGAGCACCGTGCCTGTGTCGGCGTCGGCGATTAACTTCAAAATCATCTTTTCATCACGGCCCGCCAGAACATTATGCATCGGCCGGAAGTTGGCTAGGAAAACATCCAAATCATATGTTTTCGCGGCGTCTTGTTCTGTGAGGCCGACGGTGCCAATTTCTGGCTGAGAAAATACCGCCGTTGCAATTAAATCATGGTCTGGCGATGTCGGGTTGGCTCGATAAACCGTTTGTATAAAACACATGGCTTCATGGATCGCGACAGGCGTTAGTGCCACACGATTTGTCACATCCCCAAGAGCATAAATATTCTCGATGTTGGTGCGGGAATAGGCATCAACAGCAACCGCCCCGGTTTTATCGACAGCCACACCGGCATTTTCGAGCCCCAGATCATCCGTGTTTGGTAAGCGCCCTACTGCCAGCATCACCACATCACAATCGAGCGCTTGGCCTTTTGACGTGATGGCATGCAACCGGTTGTCATCGCCGCGTCTAACGCCTTCAAGCACAGTTTCGCACAAAATTGTGATGCCTTTGGCAACCATCGCTTCGTGAAGGCCTTTGCGTATATCGGCGTCAAAGCGCGCCAATATCTCTTTGCCACGATAGACCAGTGTCGTTTTGACACCAAGCCCGTGGAAAATATTGGCAAACTCCACCGCTATATATCCGCCACCTTCAATGACGATTTCGCGCGGCAATTGCTCCAAGTGGAAGGCTTCATTTGAAGTGATACACAAAGAGTGACCCGGCAAAGCAGTATGGGTGTTAGCACGGCCACCTGTCGCAATAACAATTGTCTCGGCCGTTAAAGTCTCGCCGGTAGCAGCAATGCGCACGGTATGCGCGTCAACGAACGTCGCTCGGCTGTCGAACTGAATTGCACCGGCATTTGTCAGACCTTTTCGATAAAGGCCTTCAAGGCGGGCAATTTCCTTGTCTTTATTCGTAATCAGTTGTTGCCAGTCAAACTTGGCCTCGCCTAAGTTCCAACCATATCCGGCAGCATCTTCGAAGTGCTCTGAAAATTGAGAAGCATAAACAAAGAGTTTTTTTGGAACGCAACCTCGGATCACGCAGGTTCCACCGAACCTATACTCTTCGGCAATACCCACTTTTTTCCCAATTGAAGCAGCAACACGTGCCGCCCTCACGCCGCCTGAACCGCCGCCAATAACAAAAAGATCGAAATCATAGGCCACAGCCAGTGCTCCTGAATAAAAACCCGGCGTGAACTATCTCGCGCCGAGCTTTTTGATAGTCTTCAAAGTTTGATGGAGTAATCAACCGCCTGATTTTGCAGCTGGTGCCGCCGTACCATCTGTTGCAGGTTCGGCAGCCGGAACTTGAGCTTGGAGTTCTTTGCCAACTTCTAAGGCCAAATCCCGGGCGATACCTTGTTGCCATATGTCTGCAGCTCTGATCAACTCACGAACCACAATGGGCCCATCCAGCAAAAGTTTCTGTCCAGCTGGTGAAGTGTAAAAGGCCGCTATGCCATTGAGCTCTTCTTCAGTGAAAACCCTTGCATACGAGCGCGCCGCTTCAGTTTCCAAGTCTGCACGCCGTCCAGCCAACATGACTGTTTTATCATTGACGATCGTGTTGATCAGCTGGACCAAATTCGGGTCTTTTCGCAGCAATTCGCCGCGAAGGGCTTCTGCAGTGCGCGGCAAAATGGCGTCAAATTGATCGGTAGCTTTAATTGCAGTTACGGCGGCACGCGCTGCGTTCAGATGGCTTTCCGCAATCTCTTGTGCATTGGCTTGCAACAGAAAAGCGGGCACCAAAGCTGCGGCTAACAGGGCCTTACGGCCAAAAGACATAAACTTCATCGAAAGTACGATCCTTATTGAGGTCTTGTTGTTATTATCTCGATAACGCCTGCGCTGGCAATCAGGGCCGTATCACAAAGACCGATAAACAAACCGGTTTCAACCACACCTGGAATTTGAATCAACACATGTTGCAGCTGTTTTGGATCTTGAATGCGGCCAAAAGATGCATCGAACAACATATGCCCGCCATCAGTTATAAATGGTTGGGCCTGCCCGCCCCTTAGTGTTATTTCAGGTCTAAGGCCGATTTCGCCAACAGACCTTTGGATCGCAGCAAACGTGGACGCAATGCCAAACGGGTTGACCTCAATTGGCAACGCGAAAGCCCCCAGTGTGGCAACTTTTTTTGAAGCAACAGCAATGACAATCATGCGCAATGATGCTGCAGCCACAATTTTTTCCCGCAACAAAGCCCCGCCACCGCCTTTGATTAGATTGAGGTCGGAATCAAGTTCATCAGCACCATCAATAGTTAAATCCAGTTCTGGCGTATCTTCCAGTGTTGAAAGCCGCACTCCAAGTTCTGTGCATAACGTGGCAGTCCGTTCGGAAGTTGGTACGCCAATAACATCGAATCCGCCAGAAACCCGGTCTGCAAGCAGCCGAACAAACTCTTCAGCAGTAGAGCCGGTGCCTATGCCAAGGCGCATTCCGCTCTGGACATAGTCCATGGCGGCGGCGGCGGCATCGCGTTTCAAGTTTATGGGCCCGGCCATGCGAAATCCTCAACGATTTCGCCGCTGCTAGCAAACGACAACGACAATTGGGAGTCAAAAGTGTTCAATTGGCTTGACAGTGTGCATCCGCAAGCCAAAAGCGTGGTCTAACGTGATGCAAGCTCGAACCCCGATGAAGCCACCTATTGCTGTTTTTGATCTTGATGGAACACTGGTTCACACCGCGCCAGACTTGGTTGGCAGTTTGAACCGTGCCCTTATTGCCCATAAATTTGAACCTGTTGCCTATCCCGTACTGGCCCCGTTTGCAGGGACAGGCGGGCGCGGCATGTTAAGTCAATATTGCTTGCTGCATGATGTTAAGTTACCGGAATCGCGCATCGCAGCCCTCATAGAAACATTTTTGGCAGATTATGAATCCAATATTCCTGGCTCTTCAACCATTTATGAGGGCGCTTTCGAACTGGTCAAAAGCCTCCGGCTTGCCGGTTTCAAAACCGCAATCTGCACTAACAAGCCGCAAAATCTTGCCAATAAACTTCTAGATCAGCTTGAGCTTATCCGGCATTTTGATGCCGTATGCGGCGCTGATTATTTCAACTTTCGCAAGCCCGACCCCAAACACCTTACCGGAACCATTGAAGTGGCTGGCGGTGACCCAAACCGTGCCATTATGTTTGGGGACTCACAAACGGATTTTGACACCGCAAATGCTGCGGGCATTCCAGTTATAGGTGTTACATTTGGTTATTCACCAATTCCTGTTGAAACATTCAAATTGACCAAACGCATAGCGCATTACAGTGAAATAGACGTCGAAACTGTTTCAACGATAACCGCTGGCTAGATGCCTGCTCCGCGTGCTGCGCGCGTTTTTTCAATCGCTAAAGCAAGGTAATCATCGCGGCCGTACACATCATTATAATATTGCACATGACCTTGCTCGTCCGGCCAAGCTGTAAAATAAGCAACAAAAACTGGTAATTTGCTTTTTACATTAAGACGGTTTGTTGGTTGTTTTACGCGTTCTTCAACGACAGATTTTGGGATGCCCAGAACCTTAGCCGCCATTTCATGGGGTTGTTGCAACCTGACACAGCCGTGGCTGAAAGCACGAACATCCTTAGCGAACAAATCGCGCGCAGGTGTATCGTGCATATAAATGGAGTGTTTGTTAGGAAACATAATTTTTAGATCACCCAGCGCATTTCCATCACCGCCGGGCTGAATGACGGATACCGGGGCGGCCCTGCCTACAGCATGCCAGTTAACCTGCGTTGAACTGATTTTCTCACCTTTAGGTGTATAAACTTCGAAACCTTTTTGGTCGAGATAAGCTGGATTTGCCTTCAATTTTGGCAAATACTCATTGATAATAATAGATTGGGGTACACCCCAAGTCGGGTTGAACTCTACATATTCAATAATGTCGTTGAAAAAATAGGTCTGGTTTTTCTTAGTTCCTACAACTGCGCGGGTCGTCAATTCAGCAACATTATTATCATAATATGTGGCCGTAAATGCGGGCTGATTGATGAACACATAGCGTCCGCCAAAAGCGTCGGGCAACCAGCGCATCTGTTCAAGCGCCAAAGTCACGCGCCTTATTTTGTCGTCGTTACCAAGACCAACCGCGGTTGCAATTGTCCGGGCCCCTATCACACCATCTGCACCAAGACCATTTGCCTTTTGCCAGTCACGTACAATTGCAACCAACCCATCATCATAAAGCGGATTGCCATCATAAGCGGCAAACGTAATGGCATGATTGGTTAAAAGTTCTGCACTGGCTTTTGCCCGAATACCTTCAATAATTTTTGGCAATTCCACATTAACATCGCTCGGGCGGATTTTGGTTCCTGCCGCTACCGTAATTTGTTGGCCGCCTTGAGCGCGCAAATTCGCCAGTTCCCGCACCAACGCTCGATACTCTGGTTCACGCGGATGCCGCTTTTCAAGCGATAAAGCAGGGTCGCTTTCGCGCGCTAAAGCTGCAAGCCCGCTGATCAAATCTGGCACATTGCTGTTAAAATCATAAAACTCAGAAATACGGTTCGGGTCGATACGTCCGCCTTCAACATCACTCATATACCGCAAAGCGGCTGCGCTCAGCGATATCTCAAAGCGCATCAGCGCAGCGGCGCGAGCATCGATAGCATTTGGCGACCAAATCCGATCCGGAATTTCAACGCTATAATCTTCGGGGTTAAGACCATACATATCAACAACGCGCAGATAGCGCGCAAGGTCTAAAGCAATTTCGGTTGGTTCAAGCCCGGAAACCCAAATGAAAGTCGGATTAGCAGAGTAAAAAGCGGTTAATGCCGACGCGACCGGCTTTTCTATCGCAATTCGGTAGCCCCCGACATTTGACAGAGCTGCGGCAAAAGACAGACCAGACCGAATTGGCAAAACTTCAGACGATAAACGGATCGCCGACTGTGGCGAAAAAAGCGATACAAGATTGGGTTTATAGTCAAGAAAACTGGGCGGCTCAATGCGCGCAGTTGCTTTTGGCTTCATGGGTTTGGGAGCCGCTGGAAATTGCTGCCCGTTTTGCGTGTTGAGTTGTGGCCTTTGAACAATTTCCTGCTGCGAGTTGCCAAACAACAGATCCAGCAGGTTTTCGGCATAAGAAATGGTCGGCGATCCAACCAAGCCCGCAGCAAACCCGATGGCCAACACAGTTTTTTTCATAGCATCGCCCAAAAATCGCAAAGCTCTTATTTCAGAGCAAGATACAACTGTTAAAGATATGCATCAAACATTCATCAATTTGTATGAACGGCTCATTAATATCAACGGCCAGATATTAAAAAAGCGCCCAGAGGCGCTGATTTAAGGGGTAAAGATACGCCGATTGTTTATCGGCTATTGGGTGAGCCGGACATCGAACAGATTTTCACTGATTTCTTGGAAAGATTTTAGCAAATCGGCATTGTCGGCTGCGTAGGAACTAAACTGTGGCTTGCTAGCGCAGCTTTCCATCAAGGCTTTGATGCCACTGGTGATCGCCGAGCCAAAGGACACAGTATAAACTTCAATGTTTTTCGCTTTGGCTTCATTACACGCGGCCAAAGTAACAGCGTCGGGCACGGAAGTGATCTCCATATCCGGCAAACCATCATGCCAACCCCATTGATTTGTTTGCAATGAATTTTTCCCATCTGTCATGATAATCATTGCTTTGCGTGTTTCCAGACCATTAACGAAATCAGAAGCTTCAGTGAACGGCTGGCTGGTGGTTAAAACCCGCGTACCCCACATCACCCCTTCTGGAAGGTAAGTGTCACCTGATGGGGTCAAAGCATTAACTGCGCTTAATATGGTTTGCCGTGAATCGGTCAAAGGGAGCAGCTCTGTAGCGCAGCTTTTCCAAGACATGCCGTCCAAAATACCGGTAAACACCTGACCTGAAAACTCATCTTTAACATTCCAACCATTGGTTCGCGACAAAACACAACCTTTCCAAACCCAGTTGTCGCCACCGGTTTGTTGAGAATTACATTTATCAGGACCATATACAGGCTGGGTGCATACATTCTTGCAACTTGCCGCAATTCTTTCAACCCAAGCTGGAGACCCTTGCGAGCACTTTTTCACACCATCATCATACCAACAACTTCCAGCTGTTGCCGGGTGATTTATAGTGCGAGCATCTTTGCATTGGCGCTCTGTTTTGTTGCAAGATGTCTGGTTTTTCTTGCAAGCTTGCTTGTACGTGCGATTATCATATTCTTTTGGGATGCTCATCCAGGAGGCATTTCGGTTGGCAAGACCCACGTTGACATAACGCTCAAACGGCACGATTGCTCCGCGCACTTTTGCGCCCCGATCTTTTGCATCCATCATTGTATTCACAAAAGAAGCAGCAGCCGCTTTCAATCCGTCGATGCGCCCCTCCTCTTCCATTGATTGGGTTGTGTCCAGCGCTAGGGCGAATTCAAGAAGGCCCGAAACGCCAACTGTCGCTTTTGAAAGCACTGCTACGTTGGGCATTCCACTTCCAAAAAAACCACTAAACATGGCTGGTACTGAGGCTTCCGACGTTAAGGTCATGACCCGGCTATTGGTGTCAAAGCTGATTTTAATATTTGAAATAGTTTCATTTCTCAGGTTGTTCTTAATAAAAGCCTGAACTTCTGACGTGGTCGGGATAACCTTTGTGATTTGATAGTTACGCGTTGCAAACAATACTGCAGCGTCATTTGCGTTTTGCAGGTTGGTTCTCAATCTCATCGTGTTGGAAACATCAAGAGCCAAAGCAATGCTGGCAATCAGCGCCGGTACCAATAGTGCGGTTAACATGGCGAAATTGCCATTTTTATTGCGCGCAAAGCGTATCAACATTTTCATAAACATGATTTTTCTCAAGCCGATGTTAGCCTTAAGCCAGTGATTTTACGCTGCGTTCTAAAATAAACATGCTACAAACAGTCTAGAATTTTAGGGAATTGGGCTTTCAAGAAATTCAAATTATTCAACACAAAAACAAATAGAAAAATATAATTCAAGTAATATTGGATTTAATACCAGTAATATTTGGAATAATAATTTTTACTACAACATGATTGTCAGTAAAAAATATCCGTTAAAAATTAACTATTTGGACAAAATTCATGAATCGCACAGCCGCAGACAACTCAAACTAAACGTGTTGGCTTTCGTGGAGCTTACAACAAAACGTCAGGCACAAGCCCGACGTTATTACTAATGTGGTTGAAATCACTGCGTTAACCGTATCGATAGCAGCTCATCGGCGATTTTGTTAAACGCATCATTGAGTGCCGCCGAATTTGAAGCGTGGAAATACAACTGGGATTTTGATGCGCAAGCTTCGAGCAAATCACGGATAGTGTTAGGCACTTGGTTGCCAAAGCTAATTGTGTAGACCTCAAGGCCTTCAGCTTTAGCTTGTGTACAAGCCTCAGCAGTGTAGCGGTTGGCAAGGGCTTCATCATTGCCATTGTGCACGACTTTATTAGCGGACATCGCGTTTTTATTGAAGATCGGAGAAAGTGTGTTCTTTCCATCGGTCATAATCACAAGTGCCTTGCGAAGAGGTCGCGCATTGCCAGTTGCAGGTTTTCCTTCGCTGAAGGGCTGCGCCTCGGTCAACATGCGCATACCCCACATAACGCCTTCTGGGATATAGGTGTTATCCATAGGCATCAAGTTATTGATTTTATTTACCAATGTGGAACGCGATGTTGTTAATGGCTGAATTTCTGCCGCGCAGGCAACATCCAACACCCCCGGGAATTTATCTTTACCAAATGCATCGATGACATTGAGCGGGTAAGCGCGCGAACTAACGCAGCCTTTCCAAGTCATCAGCTGGCCGGTCGTCTGGTTTTTGCATGTTTTAACCTCGGCGCCGTAAACCTGATCACAAACTCTGTCATTGCGCGCAGGCACATTTTCCGACCGGGCGGGTTGCCCGGGGCTGCATTGTTCAAATCCGTCAACATCGCGGCACGTGCGCGGCGTTGCAGGAATGTGTTTTATGTAGGCTGGCTTAAACACCATTTTACAATTGGTTTGGCCAATAACGGGGCGCTCGGTGCGGCAAACCCGTTCTGTTTTACGGGTATCAATATTGGGAGGCACATCCATCCACGGCTCGTTTCGGCGACTCATGCCAACATTGACATAACGGGCAAATGGAACGATCGCACCTTTCACGTCAGCGCCACGGTCTTTCATGTCGTATAGAATTTTTACGAAATTATTTGCCGCTGTCTTAAGGCCACCGATGCGATTATCTTCAAGCATAGACTCTGTGGTATCCAAGGCCAGAGCAAACTCCAGTGAGCCATTTACACCGACATTGGCTTGCGAAACTGATTTCAACTGCATGTTTTGAATGCCGAAAAAAGCCATAAGCATTGGTTTATTATAGGAAGAAGATGTCACCGTTACGCGACTATTTTCTTGGTCATAACCAATTGAAATGCCGGAAACAGTCCCATCGCCATAGTTTGCCTGAACAAATTCTTGGACCTGCGCGTTAGACGGCAGCCTGTTGTTAACTTGAAAAAAACGGGTAGCAAAAAGTACACCAGTGTCGTTGGCGTTTTGCAATTCTGTCTGCAAACGCAAATGGTTGGTGGCGTCAACCGCGAAAGCAATCAAACCAAAAACCGCTGGAAAAGCGAGTACGGTGATCATGGCGAAGTTTCCGCGCCGGTCATTTTTGAACCGTTTGATCAGGTTGAAAAGCATATCTATCGTCCTTTGAGCGGCAGGTTATAACGAAACGTTAATAATCCTAACTCCCTAACGCAGTGGTAAAGCACTGTATCGCATTTTAATGATTACTGCATTTTTGCCTTCATTTAATCTAAAAAGCCCCGGCTTATTAGTTTAGCCGGGGACTTGTATCAAAATGAGACAGTTTTGGGTGCCTATTGGCTCAGCCTAATGTTCAACATATCGCCAGCAATTTTTTGAAAAGCAGCCTTCAGATCTGCCGAACTCTTAGCATTAAAGAAGTTCTCTGGCTTTGAAGCACACTTTTCAAGCAAGATATTTGCCGAATTTGGTACAGCGCTGCCAAACGAGATTGTGAACAGCTCAATTTTTTGAGCTTTGGCTTCATTGCAAGCTTCTATTGTGTATTTATCTGCTAAAGCACTGTCGGTATTGGTGTGGAATTCACCGTTGGGAGAAATTGTGTTCATTCCATCCGTCATAAGGACCAATGTTTTACGCAGTTGACGCCCGCCTTTGCCAGAAATCGCACCTTCAGTGAACGGCGCTAACTTACTCAGGACACGCGTTCCCCAAATAACCCCATCAGGCAAATAGGTTTCGCCGTCGGGCGAAAGTTCGGCAATTTTATTTTTCAGTTTGTTGCGCTCATCGGTCAGCGTTTGCAGTTCAACGCTTCCAGACACGTTTAAGAGGCCCGGCACTTTTATTCTGTAGTTTACGTCTTGCACGTTGAGCGGGTACGCACGCGACCCGACGTAGCCTTGCCATGTGGAAAAATCGCCCGTGGTTACATTTTCACAAATAGTCTCTTCGGCACCATAGATATTGTCGCATGTTTCATTTTTCCCCGCCGGTATATTTTCGCTCCAAGCCGGTGACCCAGGCGAACAGACTTTTGTACCGTCATTCGTCTGGCAACTTTCACCCCTTGCAGGATGATTAATGGTTCGGCCAGGTGTAAACTCCGTCCGGCAATTGGTTTTTCCGGTCACTGGTGCTTCTTTACGGCAAGCCTTGGTGGTTACCCGGGTATCGACATCTTTAGGAATATTTAGCCAGCTTTGCCCGCGGCGGCTTGCGCCGACATTTACGTATTGAGCAAAAGGCACGATGCCGCCTTTAATATCAGCGCCTCGGTCTTTGGCGTCAAACATAGAATCGATAAAATCATTGGCTGCATCTTTAAGACCAGCCATTTTGCCATCAGCAGCCATTGAGCCGGTCGTATCGAGCGCAAGGACAAATTCCAAGGTTTCAGAAAAGCCTAAATTTGCCTTGGAGATGACCACGTAGTTTTGATATTTCTGACCGAAATATCCCATCAAAAGTGTTTTGACATCAGCGCTGGAATCCAACGTAAATTCTGTGCGATCCGGATTAAACGCTAACTTTTTGGCTTTCACCTTTAAGTTCGAATTTGCGTCAAGAAATACTTGGACTTTAGCCAAAGTTGGTTGTTTTCTTGTTTCTTTGAAAACCCGGGCAGCAAAAAGGACCGCAGCGTCATTGGCGTCTTGCATCTCAGTTTTGGTGGTAAGTGTGTTTGAAAGATCAACACCCAATGCGACACTGGCGACTATCGCCGGGAAAGCGGCCGCAAAAATCATGCCAAAATTGCCGCTTTTGTTCCTCAGGAACCGTTTTAGAAGGCCAGTCATACCATAAACCCCACTACTCACGAATTAACGATAGCAAAGAGGCGTTAAATTCGAAAAAAGGGACACGGAAAATAGAATGTTAATTTTTGCGGCACTCTGCCATGCCAATTCGACCAACAGCGTTGCAATGGTGGTCTCAGCATTTGTATATGGATGCTATACCCCTTTGTTGAGGAATGCTTAAATGGCCATTGCAAGCCAAACGGCTTATCAAAGCGAATTGTTTCCGCATCAGGCAGACACAACGCCGTATCGCAAGATTGGTGGCGCTGAATTTGTGTCGATTGATCATTTTAGGGAACAAACAATTGTTTCGGTTCTGCCGGAAGCATTAAGTCTGCTTGCTGAAACCGCGTTTGCAGAAATCAATCACTTCTTGCGGCCGGGGCATTTAGCGCAACTTGCACATATCCTCCAAGACCCTGAAGCGACCGAAAACGACCGCTTTGTGGCGTTCGACCTGATGAAAAACGCCAATATCTCGGCGGGCGGTGTGCTGCCAATGTGCCAAGATACCGGTACTGCTATTATCATGGCCAAGAAGGGCCGCAATATCTGGACAGATGGCACTGATCAAGCTGCACTGGCAAAGGGAGTGCTAGACGCCTACGAGAAAAAAAACCTGCGCTATTCGCAACTTGCAGCTCTATCGATGTTTGAAGAAGTTAACACCAAAAACAATCTACCGGCTCAAATCGATATTTACGCAGAAGGCGAGGACGATTTTAATTTTCTGTTTGTTGCCAAGGGTGGCGGCTCGGCCAATAAGAGTTTTCTTTATCAAGGCACGCCATCATTGTTGACGCATGATCGTTTGATTGAATTTCTGAAAGAGAAAATTCTAACCCTCGGCACGGCCGCTTGCCCTCCTTATCATTTATCGATTGTTATTGGCGGCACGTCGGCTGAAATGACCATGAAAACAGTAAAGCTGGCGTCTTGCCGCTATCTGGATGATTTGCCAACGGTAGGTTCGGCAACTGGCCATGCTTTCCGCGATATTGCGATGGAAGCTGAGATCCACAAGTTGACCCAGCAATTGGGCGTCGGCGCGCAATTTGGCGGCAAGTATTTCTGCCATGATGTCCGCGTTATCCGCTTGCCGCGCCATGGGGCATCATTGCCTATTGGCCTTGGTGTTTCGTGTTCCGCTGATAGACAAGCGCTTGGCAAAATTACAAAAGACGGCGTATTCATCGAGCAACTTGAACACGACCCGTCACGATTTATGCCGGAAGTTGACGAAGTTAAATTGATGAGCGGCATGGTACCGGTTAATCTTAATCGCCCAATGTCGGAAATCCTCGGACAATTGTCACAATATCCTGTGAAAACGCGCCTTTCTTTATCTGGTACGATCATTGTTGCACGCGATTTGGCTCATACAAAAATCCGTGAACTGCTCGATAATGGCGGCGCCATGCCAGAATATATGAAAAATCATCCTGTTTATTATGCAGGTCCCGCTAAAACACCAACGGGTTTGGCATCTGGTTCATTTGGTCCAACCACAGCCGGGCGAATGGATGGGTTTGTCGATCAGTTTCAAGCGGCAGGCGGGTCAATGATTATGCTAGCGAAAGGCAACCGTTCACGCCAAGTCCGCGAATCCTGTCAAAAGCACGGGGGTTTTTACTTAGGTTCCGTTGGTGGCCCGGCAGCCCGCTTGGCGCAAGACTGTATTCGCAAGGTTGAAGTGCTCGAATATGCCGAACTTGGTATGGAAGCGGTATGGAAAATCGAGGTCGAAGATTTCCCTGCGTTTATTGTGATTGACGATAAAGGCAATGATTTCTTCAAGGAATTAAATCTGGGTTGAGGCAATCATCACGGACTTGTGACATATTGTGTCAAATGAGCGGTCAGGTTTTCAATTTTTTAACTTTACATTTACCATATCTGCGACAGTCTGGTGTTCAGGCAAATCAGTATGAAGCTGTGCGCTCGGGGGTTCTAAATGCGAAATTTTTCTTGGCTCGTTATTGGGGCAGCAGCGCTAATTGCCATTTCAACAGCAGCGCCGTCGTTGGCCAGCCAGTATGAACCGGGGATGGTGTTCAACTACTCTTCCAGCTCATGGGAAAAACCCCGTGCTGGTGCAGGACAATTCCGTTCAAACAAATCACCTATTGCGCGCAAAAAAATCAGCTTCGACGAAAATGTTTCTGTAGGCACCATCGTTATCGATACATCAGACCGCCGCCTTTACCATGTGATCAGTGAAGGCAAGGCAATCGCTTATGGTATTGGTGTTGGCCGTGATGGTTTTACTTGGACCGGCAAAAAATCAATTACGAGAATGGCTGAATGGCCCGGCTGGACCCCACCAGCCGTGATGCGCGCACGCGTTTTGCGCGAAAGCGGCCGGAAATTGCCAGCATTTCAGCCTGGAGGGCCAGATAACCCACTTGGCGCGCGCGCACTTTATTTGGGCAGTTCAATCTACCGGATTCACGGTACTAACCAGCCTTGGACGATTGGCCAAGCCATGTCATCGGGGTGTTTCCGTATGGCAAATGATGATGTCAGTTACCTTTATGAACAGGTCGGCGTCGGCACCAATGTCATCATCCGCGAGTAAGGTTCTTGGCTTTTAAGTCTTCCAGATACGCCTGCCAAAGAACAGGCCCGTCGCGCCCCAATTGGCGTAGATAATTCCAGGTAAAAATCCCGGTATCGTGCCCATCATCAAAAACAATACGGACGGCATAATTTCCAGTGGGTACCATATCGCGAATTGTGACATGACGCTTGCCCCACTGGGTCACACGTTGATCTGGCGAATGTCCTTGCACTTCAGCGCTTGGGGAATGGGTGCGCAACAGTTCCGCTTCGATCGCGTAAACCTCAGTGCTATCAAACTCTATTGTCAAAACTCGTTTCGCCGGATCAACCTTCAAGGTCATTGGCCAAACTGATAACGCCGAAGTTGAGTTTGGTGATGACATCGTGACAATTTCCAATCAAGGTTTGGCTTGACCCCAACCCTACACCGGGCCTAACGCTATTGAAATGCTGCTTGTGGAGTGCAGCGCGTTATGATCGATCCTTTTGGCCGTCATATTTCTTATTTACGCGTATCGGTCACTGACCGCTGCGACTTTCGCTGCACCTATTGCATGGCGGAAGATATGAATTTTTTGCCAAAGAAAGACCTTCTCACGCTGGAAGAGCTTGACCGGCTTTGTTCAGCATTTATTGACAAGGGCGTCAAAAAATTGCGGCTGACAGGCGGTGAACCGCTGGTACGACGCAACGTTATGGAGCTCGTGCGAAGCCTTTCCCGCCACTTGAAATCCGGCGCACTGGAAGAGTTGACGCTAACCACCAATGGCTCCCAACTGGCAAAATATGCCGGTGAATTGGCAGATGCTGGCGTTAAACGCATCAATGTTTCAATCGATACACTTGATCCAGTTAAGTTCAAAAACATTACGCGGTGGGGTGATTTGGCAAAAGTGCAACTGGGCATTAAAGCTGCACAGGCTGCTGGATTGAAAATCAAGCTAAATGCAGTCGCGCTTAAGGATTTCAACGAGCACGAAGTGCCAACCCTTATGGAATGGGCCCATGCTGGCGGCATGGAACTGACTTTGATCGAAACCATGCCGCTTGGCGAGATCGACGTTGACCGCACAGACCAATATTTGCCGCTATCAAAAGTGCGCGCTGATTTGGCCAAAAGCTATACACTCACCGAATCCAGTTACCGCACCGGCGGCCCTGCCCGCTATGTGACTGTGGCTGAAACCGGTGGACGTTTAGGCTTTATCACGCCCCTCACCCATAATTTTTGTGAAAGTTGCAACCGAGTGCGGCTCACTTGCACTGGCACATTGTATATGTGCTTAGGCCAAGAAGATGCAGCTGACTTGCGCGGGCCGCTTCGCGCCTCCGAAAGCGATGAACTATTATCCAATGCTATTGACGAAGCCATTGGCCGCAAGCCCAAAGGCCACGATTTTAACATTGAACGTCGCGGTGAGACCGCCGCCGTTTCCCGCCATATGAGCATGACAGGCGGCTAAACGCTGCCTGACGGATTGATTCTTAAAAATGCCCACCAACACCAATGCGCGTGCCGCAATTTTAATGATGCTGGCAATGACCGCATTTAATTTGAACGACGCCATTGCAAAATGGCTTGCCATTGAAATGGGCGTTGGCCAGACCATGCTTCTGCGCGGTGCCGTGGTTTGCGCCTTGCTAATAGTCTTGGCGTGGTGGCAAGGCGCATTGAGTCAGTGGCGAATGCTGTTCCATCCAAGCGTGATTGCGCGCAGCCTTCTGGAGCTTGGTGGCACCGCAACATTTCTATTTGCATTGCCGTTTCTCCCGTTTTCAACGGTGTCAGCAATCTATCAATCGCTACCTTTGGTTGTGACTTTGGGCGCAGCACTGTTCTTGAGTGAACCTGTGGGTTGGCGGCGCTGGCTCGCCATTTTGGTTGGCTTTGGCGGCGTCATGCTGATTGTGCGGCCCGGAATGGAAGGTTTCACAATCTATTCGGTAATTGTCATCATTTCAGTGTTTTTCTCAGCTGCGCGCGATTTGGTCACGCGAAAAATGCCTGAAAACGTACCGACGTTTTTGATTGCCCTGCTGGCCTCTATTTTCGTGACCTTCACCGGCGCGGTGCTTGTGCCATATCAGGGCGGTTTAGTGGCTGTTAGCAACAACGAGATTATCGGCATTGTAGCTGCTGCGGTTCTGCTACTGATCGCATACTCAACGTTGATTATTGCCATGCGAACCGGCGATGTGTCGTTTGTTGCGCCATTCCGTTATGTGGCGCTAATCGTCGCTATTATTGTTGGCTATTTTGCATTCGATGAGCACCCCGACGCCATGATGCTGATTGGCGCTGCAATCGTGGTTGCCTCTGGAATCTACACATTCTATCGCGAGCGCGTGCGCGCAGCAGAAAAAGCGCGGCTTCAATGAGCAAGAACCCAGTCCTAGGCACCAACCCGCGCCTGACCACATTAATGATTGTGGCGGCAGTCAGCCCGCTTGCCATCAACATTTTTTTGCCTTCGATCCCAAAACTGGTTGAGTATTTCAAAACTGATTATGCCACTGCTCAGCTTGGCCTTTCGCTATTTTTGGCGGCCATGTCCGTTCTCCAGCTTATCATCGGGCCGTTGTCCGATAAATATGGCAGACGACCGATTTTGATTGGCGGTATTGCCATATTTTTGGTGGGCACTTTCATTTGTTTAATGGCGCCAACAATCCAAGTATTTTTGTTTGGCCGCCTTGTACAAGCCTTTGCCGTGGCCGGGATTGTTCTTTCCCGCGCCATTGTAAGAGATCTTGTTTCCCGTGAAAAATCAGCCAGTGCCATTGGCTATGTTACGATGGGCATGGCGGTTGCGCCGATGGTTGGGCCGGCCATTGGCGGGCTGCTTGATGAGCTGTATGGTTGGCAGGCCAGTTTTATTTTACTTGGCGTTCTAGGGGCCATTGCGCTTGGATTTGTACTGACGAACATTCCAGAAACCAATACCGTTCTTGGTGCGCCAATTTCAGCCCAGATTTCCAATTATCGGCTATTGTTAAAAGCTCCTGCGTTCTGGCTTTATGCTCTGACTGGAGCGACATCAGCAGGCGTTTTCTTTGGATTTCTTGGCGCGGCGCCTGCTATTGCCAGCGGGCCATTACAACTTTCACCGTCTTCCTATGGGTTGTGGTTTGCGATCACTGCATTTGGATATTTGGTCGGCAATTTCATTTCCGGCCGGTTTTCTGAACGCCAAGGCATCCGTTGGATGATCATTATGGGCACCTTGATCGCACTCGGCGGCTGCGCAATGCCATTCCTGCTGTTTCCAACCCTTGGCGTTTCCGCATCAGCCTTGTTTGGCCCCATGTTACTTGTCGGCATCGGTAACGGCATGGCGTTGCCCAGCACTACCGCGGCTGCAATCTCGGTGCGGCCTGAAGCAGCAGGCGCGGCCTCGGGCCTGATTGGTGCCCTTCAAACAGGATTTGGTGCCATTTTATCGTCACTTTGCGGATTTGTGGTTGCCGGTGGAACCGCACCAATTGCTTTTGCAGCTGTGATATTTGCCGTTGGAATTATATCCGTCATTTTAGCAACTGTTAAACCGCGCACTTTAACCACATGAAAATCGCAGGAGTTATTCTTGCTGGCGGTCGGGGCAGCCGCATCGGAAAGGCCAATAAAGCACTGCTAACTCTGGGCGGAAAGACGCTGGTTTGCCATGTTTTAGATCGTTTGGCACCGCAAATGCCTTTGATTGGCATCAATGCCAACCGCGATCTTAAGGCCTTTGCACTGCCCATAGTTGCAGACGGTATCGGTGGCAGCATTGGCCCCCTAGATGGCATTCTCGGCGCGATAAATTTCGCAGTACAGCACGGTTGCACCCATGCGCTTACAGTTTCGGTCGATACGCCCTTCATACCAATGGCTCTTGTTGAAAAACTCAGTGAAAAATCTGCTGATCAAATTGTGATTGCGTCCTCAAATAGCCGCGTTCACTACACGTGCGGCCTTTGGCCCGTAAATTATTGTGCTGGACTGAAATCGTTCGTTTTCTCAAGCAAAAGCCTAAAGCTTATGGATTATTTGCAACAAGTGGGCTTTGTCGAAGCCGACTTTGCCGGCAATAGCCCAGACCCGTTTTTCAACATCAACACGCCTGAAGACCTTGCCGCCGCTGCGCGCTGGCTTTAGCACGACTACAAACATAGGAACTTCAAAATGGCAAAAGTTGCATTTATTGGCCTCGGCGTTATGGGCTACCCAATGGCCGCTCACCTTAAAAACAAAGGCGGCCACGATGTGACAGTCTATAACCGCACCGCTGCAAAAGCCGAAAAATGGGTGACCCAGCACGGCGGCAGTTTTGCACTGACACCTGCCTTCGCGGTCAAGGATGCTGAGTTTGTATTTTCGTGCGTTGGCAATGACGATGATTTGCGAAGCGTAACCACCGGCTCAGACGGCGCGTTTGCAGCCATGAAAAATGGTGCGATTTTCATTGATAACACAACGGCTTCTGCGGATGTTGCGCGCGAACTTAACGCCGCGGCAATTCAACTTGGCATCGGCTTTATCGATGCGCCGGTTTCAGGCGGTCAGGCTGGCGCAGAAAACGGCATGCTTACCGTGATGTGCGGCGGCGATGAAGCGTCTTTCGTAAAAGCCAAACCAGTAATTGAATGTTTTGCCAAAATGGTCGGCCTGATGGGTGAGACGGGCGCTGGCCAACTTACCAAAATGGTCAACCAAATCTGCATCGCTGGCCTTATTCAAAGCCTTGCCGAAGGCATTCACTTTGCAAAACGCGCAGGCCTTGATGTGGAAAAAGTCGTCGACGTTATTTCAAAAGGTGCAGCAGGTTCATGGCAAATGGAAAATCGCCACAAAACGATGAACGCTGGTAAGTTCGATTTTGGTTTTGCCGTCGATTGGATGCGGAAGGATTTGGGCATTGTTCTCGGCGAAGCCGACAGCAACGGAGCTTCATTGCCCACCACCGCGCTCATTGACCAGTTTTATAAAGAAATTCAAACTATGGGCGGCAAGCGCTGGGACACATCGAGCTTGATCGCGCGGCTGGAGAAATAACTCAAGCCGATGGCGCAGAGCTTTTATCCAGTACCATAAACTCCAGCGGCAACTCGGTCGTATATTTAATCTGCTCCATCGCAAACGAAGACGACACATCAGAAATGTCGATCTTAGAAATCATCCGTTGATAAAACGAATCGTAAGTGGCGATGTCTGGTACGACAACGCGCAGCAAATAATCCACATCGCCGCTCATCCGATAAAACTCAACAACCTCAGGAAACTCGCTGACGATTTCAGAAAACCGCTTCAGCCATTCTTTCGAATGCGATGACGTTCGGACAGATACAAAAACTGTCACTTTGGCATTGACCGCTGCCGGATCGACCAATGCCACACGCTTGCGAATTACGCCGTCTTCTTCCATTTTCTGGATACGGCGCCAGCATGGCGTGGTTGAAAGCCCTATTTTCTTACCAATGTCGGCAACCGGCATTGTGGTGTCTTGCTGCAGAATGCGCAAAATATTTCTGTCAATTCGATCCATAAAATTCACCGTTAGCATTTTTTTCTACAAATAGCGGGTTTATGAACGCTTGGCAATAAGGCCTATGCCACAGCACTGGGCCGTGCTTTCATCATTTGATACCAGCGGTGAAGACTGGTTAAATCGTCTGGTATTGTAATTTTAGCTGGCTTTATAAAATCAAGTGCAATCAGCGCAGTGATGTCTGCCACAGAAATTTCGGGGCCACAGATATAAATATGGTCCGCCAGTTGTTTGTTGAGCATTTGCATGGCTGCCAACGCTTTGGGCCGGTTGGCCTCACCCCATTCGGCTACTTGCGGTATTTCATATTTTGCCATCGCAGGATGAGTATGACGGAAAGCCGCGGCCACAGGCAAAAACAACCTGAACTCAACACGGCGCTGCCACATTTCAATTGTGGCAATTTCCAATGGTGTCTGTCCAAACAGAGATGGCATGGGATGCAGCGCTTCAAAGTAACGACAAATCGCAATCGTTTCAGCAATCATAGTGCCGTCGTCCAACTCCAACACCGGGATCTCGCCGAGCGAATTGCGGGCAAGCATGTCGGCGGATTGGTGCTCAAATTCAGCAAGGTTTACGAACACAACCGGTACTTCAATGCCTTTTTCTGCCAAAAAGACCCGCACCCGGCGCGGATTAGGATTTCGGCCGCCATCATAAAGCTTCATTATTTCCTCCATTATGCGGTCAGCCGCATCAACCATTGATAGAGCGCATCCAACATGCCCGGCGCAAGGTCCATTGCGGCTTTTGTGCGCTCACGATATGCTTTTGGCCGCTCATTGTCGGTGGCCCAAACGCCAAGCTTGCTGCTACGCGCTGAATTTTCTTCAGCTTTGTATCCGCCATAAGCATAAGCAAAGCCATCTTTAACAAGCTCTGCGTTAATGTCTGTTTTGCCGTTGCGGCAAACAGCCAGCAAACGATCATATCGATCCCTGCCCAGCCCTTTGCAGGCTAAAGTCACATTTTGAACCAAAGCCCTCAATTGTTTCTTTGCTTCGCGCCCGCAGGGATAAACACCTTGCCCGCTACGGCAATCCTGTTTGAACTCAGGCGCGTCAATGCCCCATAAGCGGATTTCCTCATCACCTATTTGCAAACTATCGCCATCAATCACACGCACATTATCGGCCATTGACCGGATTTCACTGCCCGAAAACGTCAATGCAGCAGCGCTCAACAATCCTAAAATTATTGCTGCAATCAAGGCTTCGCCAAACACCCGCCAGAGCGATTGTGTTCGCATTCGCCAATAAAAAGATCGCGGTCTATTCATAGTTAAGGAAGGGTTCTTTTAATGTTTTGGCAATAGATTGCCCGCTTGTAGTTTTGAAAGTGTTCGCGCTGCGTCATGGCACATTTGCCGATAGATGACAAAAATGTTCTGGACCGGGCCAAATCACAGCGTAATGCTGAGTTGGCCGGTGCGGTTTCGCGCACCCGAAACAGGCTGCGCGATGCAAGTATTCAGCCGCACTATGACCGCGAGTTGTTGGTCATTCATGTCGCAGCCATCGCTAAGTTTGCTCGGCTCATTCCTTTTTTTATTGCTGCAATAGCTTTTCTAGGAATCGCGTTTGGCCCTGGCTTTGACATGGTCATTTGGGCCTTTGGTGCCCTTGCCGCCTATTATATTTTGACCTTGGTGTCGCACATTGTTGGCAAGCAAATTGAACGAGGCGATAAACTCAGCAAATCAATATCGTGGATGATGCTTGGCCATTTTATCAGCGGGTCTGCTTGGGCAGCACTGACGCTGTTTAACTGTCAGGAATGTAGCCCCAACGAATTTCAAATGTTTCAAGCTGTGATAATCCTGACCGCTATGGCGGTAACAGCAATTCTTTGCAGTGCCTTTAGTCGCGCTACCTTATCGACATTCTTTTTAGCTGTTATAATGTTTGGGACATTTTCGGTTGATTGGTCTGAAAAGACCCACGCTTTATCTGCGCTTTTGCTCATTTCCGCCATGCCGTTCTTTTTCGTTTTGGGGCGGCATTTGCAAGACACAACGCTCAATCTCATTTCGTTGAAAGCCGAAAAAGATTATCTCATCACTGAGCTTGAAGTGGCCAAAGCTCATTCAGACGAGGCCCGCAGGCGGGCGGAAGACAGCAATTTGGCAAAGTCGCGCTTTTTGGCCTCCATGAGCCATGAACTTCGCACCCCCTTAAACGCAATCCTAGGCTTTTCAGAAGTTATGGCCCGCGAGGTTTTAGGTCCGATAAACAATGCAACCTATAAGGAATATGCTGGCGATATTAAGCAATCCGGCGAACACCTTTTAACACTCATCAATGAGATTTTAGATTTGTCGCGTATCGAAGCTGGCCGGTTTGAGCTTCATGAATCTGAGTTGAAACTCACCGAATTGGTGGAAGAATGCTGCCGAATGATGGATCTTAAAATTCGCGGCAAAGATATCAAAATTTTGCCTGAATATGACACAGCTTTGTTGCCAATTTTGGCCGACGAAACGACGATTCGCCAAGTCATATTCAATTTGATGTCCAATGCGGTAAAATTCACACCATCAGGTGGCCAAATACAAATCAAAATCGGGTGGACATCTGGCGGCGGCCAATATGTTTCAATTGTCGACAATGGCCCGGGCATCCCAGAAGAAGAGCTTGGCCTTGTGCTGACTGCCTTTCGCCAAGGATCAATCGCAATCAAAAACGCTGAACAAGGCGCAGGTCTTGGACTGCCAATTGTTCAAGCCATAATGGAGTTGCACGGCGGCAGCTTTAAGCTCAGATCAAAACTGCGCGAAGGCACCGAGGCTACAGTTATGTTCCCCGTTGCCCGCGTTTTAGACTTCGGCAAAAAACAGGCCGCCGCTGCTTGAGCCTTCAAGCCTTCAAGCCTTCAAGCCTTCAAGCTTTCAAGCCTTGTCAGTTACCCCGGCTTCCCCAAATGTTGCCATTCCTGAATGGCAAAGCGCAGCGGCCCGTACGATACCGGCTGCCAATGCTGCGCCTGTGCCCTCTCCAAGCCGCATTCCCAAATCCAACAAAGGCTTTACACCCATTTTGGCCAACACTGCGCGATGGGCCTGCTCGGCTGAAACATGGCCAAACAAACAATGCGCAATCGCATCCGGATTGGCAGCATGCAGCACCGCAGCTGCTGACGAAGCCACAAACCCGTCAACAATCACGGGGATACGCTCCATACGGGCAGCCAAAATAGCGCCTGCCATGGCTGCAATCTCCCGGCCGCCAAAACGGCGCAACACTTCCAGCGGATCGTTCAAATGCGCGGCGTGAAGCGCGATACCGCGCTCAATAACGTCGGCTTTGCGTGAAATGCCAGCACTATCAGCACCAGTTCCCGCGCCAACCCATTGGCTGGCAGGGCCACCATAAAGCGCCGTGTAAATGGCCGCCGCGGACGTTGTGTTGCCGATGCCCATTTCACCGATGCATAATAAATCAGTGCCGCCAGCAATCGACTCCATGCCAAATGCCATCGTTGCAGCACAGCCGCGCTCATCGAGTGCAGCTTCTTCGGTGAAGTCTGCAGTTGGATGATCCAACGCCAAATCAAAAACCTTCAAACCCAAGTCATGCGCAATACAAATCTGGTTGATGGCAGCGCCCCCTGCAGCAAAGTTGGCCACCATCTGCACCGTGACTTCGGCTGGATAAGGCGAAATTCCCTGCTTGGTAACACCGTGGTTGCCAGCAAACACCGCAACCATCGGGCGTGTTATTGAAGGCTTATGTTTGCCTGTCCAAGCAGCAAGCCAATCCACAATTTCTTCCATCCGGCCGAGCGATCCCGGCGGTTTAGTCAAAAATTTATCGCGGCTGCGCACTGTTTCAACCGCTTCGAGATTCGGACCCGGCAGCGTTTCTAGCATTACCCTAAAATCATCAAACGGAAGGCCGGTTATTGCAGAAGTTGACATTGAATTTGATTCCTAAAATCGAAAGCGCAGTAATTGCGTTTTTATTGCTGCCGCGCTTATGAAGGTGCGACACCGCCTGATCAAGCGCAGCCATAGCGAACGATAACAACATGCGACCTTTCACCACGAGATTGATTTTGGCTTTGGCCTTTATGAGCCGCATTCCCTTGCCCGGCGCGACCTTTGCCGCCAATCCTGATGCTAAACTTGCAGAATCAGCCGACGTATTGCCGGTCACTGGCTTTGTTATCGCCATTCCAGCCGCCCTGGCTTTTTTCTTCGCAAGTCTAATTTGGCCTCCTGCAATTAGCGCTGCTTTAGCCTTGGTCACATTAACCGCCATTACCGGCGCACTGCACGAAGATGGTTTGGCCGATTGCGCCGACGCATTTTTTGGCGCCCGTAATATTGAGCGCCGTCTAGAAATCATGAAAGACAGCCGTATTGGAACATTTGGTGCATTAGCCTTAATATTGGTGTTCGCGTTGGGCTGGGCTTGCTTGACTCATATTGCTGAAAATTACGGTACTTATGGTGCCATTGCCGCACTCATTGTTGCTGCTGCCACCAGCCGCGCGGGCCTGCTTTGGCATTGGCATGTTTTGCCCCCTGCCCGCGCAGACGGCTTAGCGGCCTCGCAAGGAAAACCGGAATGGAACACAGTGGTTCTTGCCTCGCTTTATTCCATAATCATCTCAGTTCCGATGGTATTTTGGCTGTTCGGGCTCGGCAGCGTGTTTTTGGTGTTGGGTTTTGCTTTGGCTGGCTCACTGGTCGCCATGATTGTTTCGCGCGCTAAAATCGGCGGCCACACTGGCGACACTTTGGGCTTCTCTCAAAAAATTGCTGAGTTATCGGTGCTGTTGGCCCTTGCCAGCACCTAAATCCATGTCCATTTGAGCACTATGGAATCTCCTTGCATCCTAATTTGTCAAATCGACGACCAAACCGGACTTTGTTTTGGTTGCGGGCGAACCGGCAATGAAATCATGGGTTGGATAAATATGAGTGACGCTGAGCGTCGCTCTATCATGGTCGAGGTGCCTGCCCGCCTCGAAACGATCACCCGGCGCCCCCGCAAAATCACACGGCGGCAAGAAATAGAAGCGTTGCGTCAGCAACGAACAGTAAAACAATGAGCCGCACTCTCATGCTCGTGTTTGCTGCATTGGCCTTCACGCTGGCACTTTTGGTTTGGACCCATGATAGTGGTGAAGTGGCAGGCATGGCTAGCGGTCAATTTGCGGGCCTCATTATGCTTGGCACGCTTCTCGCCAGCCTGATTGCCGGTGGCGCATGGTATAATGGAACTGCAAAAGGAGCCCTGCGAGATGTGGCTTTGTGGCTTGCAATATTTGCTGGACTTGGGTTTTTATATCAGGCCAGCCCGTTTGTTCAGGGTTTGATCAATCCCTAAAGCCAGTTTCTAAAGTAGCGTCCATAAAAAGCGGCTACTGACAAAAACGAGAAACAGGCCAAAGCCAATTTCAAGCCTTCTTTCAGGCCATTGATGCGCAAGCTGCGCGCCATAAGGTGCTGTCAGCAATGTCACGGGAATGATCAATGCGACTGTCAGCCAATTAATGTAACCGGTGGAAAATGGCGGCAATCCGCCCGCTGCCCATCCGGCCCAAATGTAGCCAAACATGCCGGGCACTGAAATAAGAACGCCGACACCAGCAGATGTAGCCACGGCTTGGTGAATCGGGCGGCTATAAAGCGTCATAAATGAATTGTTCAAAACACCGCCACCAATGCCCATCAGTGCTGAAATCAAACCAATAAAAACACCGGCAATTGAAGTGCCGATACGGCCCGGCAAATCGGCGCCTAAAATCCAACTTGCGCGGTTAAACAGCATCTTGAATGCCACCGCAAAAGCAATAACCGCAAAGACGATGCGCAATCCGGCGCTGGAAATCGAAGACGCGATACCGCTGGCGATTAGAACTCCCACCAGTACCGGCACAGCAAAGACTTTGAGCAAAGCCATATCCACCGCGCCTTTTTGGAAATGCGCCCAAAACGACCGCATCGATGTCGGGATAATAATCGCAAGCGACGTGCCAACCGACACGTGCATTCGTACGGCTTCGTCTATGCCAAGCAAGCCATAAGTCTGATAAAACACCGGCACCAAAACGGCGCCGCCGCCAATACCAAAAAGGCCAGCCAATAGCCCGGCAACAACGCCTGCACCAAGCAAAGCAGCGGCAAATAATGCTAATTCATTGGCAGGGATTGAAGCAAACACTATGCCGCCTCGGCAACAAGGGCGGCGTTCAGCACCATATCGTAAGCCTCACGCAATAATTGACCATTCATTCCCGGTTTTAGCGCATCAACGGTTAGCATTTGCCGCCAGCGCCGCGCACCTGGTTTGCCATTAAAGAGGCCTAACATATGGCGCGTAACCTGATTTGCTTTGCCACCGCCAGCCACATGATTGTTGAAATAGCCCGCCATCACTTCGATTACATCATCGAGTTCAACTGCCCTATCAACACTGCCATAAATTTGCCGATCGACATGCAAAAGCAGCGCCGGTTCTTGGTAAACAGCGCGGCCAAGCATAATGCCGTCCACATGATTCAAATGCTCAGCGCTTTGAATCAGATTTGGAATGCCACCATTGATACCAATGAAAAGATTGGGAAATTCGCGTTTCAATTCATAAACCAACTGATAATCCAACGGCGGCACATCTCGGTTTTCTTTCGGGCTAAGCCCTTGCAACCACGCTTTACGGGCATGCACCCAGACGGCATCAGCACCGGCATTTGCAACCGCAACCACCATCGCAAACAAAGCCTCACGCGGCTGTTGTTCATCAACGCCAATCCGGCATTTGACTGTCACTGGAATTTTAGTAACATTTTTCATCGCAGCGACGCAGGTCGCCACCAACTCCGGCTCTTGCATCAAGCATGCACCAAATGCACCTGATTGCACACGATCAGACGGGCACCCGCAATTCAAATTTATTTCATCATAACCAAAGTCTTCCGCAATTCTAGCAACCAGCGCAAGCTTGGCTGGGTCGCTGCCACCAACCTGCAATGCAACTGGATGCTCTGCACTGTTAAACCCCAATAGGCGCTCGCGGTCACCATGAATAATCGCATCTGCAACCACCATCTCAGTATAAAGCAAGGCTTGCCGCGACATCTGGCGATGGAAAAAACGGCAATGCCTGTCTGTCCAATCCATCATAGGTGCAATTGCAAAGATCGGCTTACCCTCAAGTCCTATTTTTTTGACATAAGAAACCATTAACAGCTCATTCCAAGTGTTACTATTTAGGCTTAATCGGGCGGATTTGCCCTCATGTTTATCTCACTGTTTCATTTCCCGTTTACCGCAAGAAAGACAGAATAGAGTGAAGTTGTACCGCAAATGAAAAGTCGGTTGAGTGCCGCTCCACCAAAACACAAGTTTGCAACCAATTCAGGGATTTTGATTTTACCAATTAAAGTCCCGTCGGGATCATAGCAATGAACGCCATCTGCAGCGCTGGCCCATATTCTACCGTCTGCATCCACTCTGATGCCATCAAAAAGCCCGGCCGTGCAATCGGCAAATATAGTGGATTTTCCAAGCGATTTGCCATCAGAATTGACGTCGATTTTCCGAATGTGTTTCGGCCCATTTTCGGTGTGCGTAATGCCTGTGTCGACCACATACAGAAATTGTTCATCGATTGAAAACGCCAGACCGTTAGGCTTGTCAAAATCATCAGCAACGATAGTCGTTTGTCTGTTCACCGGATCAATCCGGTAAACATGGCAAGCGCCGATTTCGCTTTCTGCACGGCACCCTTCATAATCAAACAAAATGCCGTAGGGTGGGTCAGTAAACCAAATGGAACCATCGGATTTAACCACTACATCATTAGGTGAGTTCAGCCGTTGGCCATTGTAACGATCACTCAAAACCGTGATCGAGCCGTCGTGCTCTGTGCGGGTAACGCGGCGGGTCAGGTGCTCGCAGCTGATCAGCCGCCCTTGGTGATCAATGGTGTTGCCGTTAGAATTATTCGAAGGATTCCTAAAAACTGAAACAAGCCCGCTGCAATCATCAAAACGCAGCATTCGATTGTTTGGAATATCTGACCAGACAAGATAGCGGCCAGCCGCAAACCAAGTGGGGCCTTCTGCCCAGCGTGAGCCACTCCACAGCCGCTCAACACGGACATGGCCCACGATACAGCTTTGAAACCGCGGATCGATGATCTCAAACCCAGTCCCTTCCTCCTGACCATAAAACATGATTGTAGAGCCCTAGGTTGTGGTGATACGATATTTGTTAACGCTAACAAACAGGTTTCATAAAAGGAAGCATCGTTGTCACGCAGCGATAATAAATCATCACCTGAGCCAAAACATGAAACCGGTCGCGGCCCTACCCCGACTATGTTGGATGTTGCCATTGTGGCCGGTGTTTCTGCAATGACGGTCTCACGTGCTTTGCGTAACGGTTCATCTATTGCACCTGAAACCCGTGATCGTATCAAAAAAGCGGTCGATCAATTGGGCTACGTGCTCGATCAATCTGCGGGCGGGCTGTCGTCAAAGCGGACCGGTTTTGTTGCGGCGCTAATCCCTTCAATCAACAACTCAAACTTTGCCGATTCGGCACGCGGCTTGACTGATGCGTTGGAAGGGTCGGGCCTTCAGTTGCTGCTAGGCTACACCGATTATTCGGTCGAAAAAGAAGAGGTCCTGATTGAATCTATGTTGAAGCGGCGGCCCGAAGCAATCGTGGTAACAGGCGGCGTGCATACTGCGCGGGGTCGTAAATTGCTTGAAAACGCCGGTGTGCCGGTTGTTGAAACATGGGATTTGCCAGTAAATCCGATTCAACATGTGGTTGGCTTTTCCAACGCCGACGCATCATCTGCTTTGGTTGAGTATTTATACGCTAATGGCTACCGCAAAATTGCTTTTATTGGGGGCACGACCAACCGTGACACACGAGGCGCTGACAGACGCGCAGGCTATGAGGCAGCGATCAAACGGCTTGGCTTGGAAGGAAACCGTATTATTTCTTTTGGCACACCGCCCATCACAATGAAACAAGGCGGCGAAGCCATTGTCAGGCTGATTGAGCAATGGCCCGACGTTGAAGCAGCTGTTTGCGTTTCTGATCTTTCGGCGTTTGGGGCATTAATGGAGTGCCATAGACGCGGCTGGCAGGTGCCCGAACGCGTCGCAATTGCCGGATTTGGAGATTTTGAAATCTCTGGAACCTGCCACCCGGCGATTACAACCGTGGGTGTTGATTGCTTCAACATTGGTTTTAAGGCCGGGAAACTTTTGCTGCAAGCAATTCAGCATAAGAGAGAAAATAAATGGCTTCCATTAGAAACAGTTCTCATTGATTATCGGGTTATGCCACGCGACAGCACGTAACACGCTGTCATAATTAAGCGTTGTTTTTTCGGTTGTTCATGTTATCGATAACATCACTCAGATTTGAGACTTCACTTGAAGGTGGGTATTGAATAATCGATTGGGTGTAATTGCCTTAAAACATACGACACTTTGCCATGGGGTTTAAATGAAATCTCTTGTTATCCACGCCGCAAAAGATTTGCGCATTGAAGAGACCAATGCCGAAGAGCCGGGCTTGGGCGAAGTGCAGATCAAACTGGCCAGCGGTGGCATTTGCGGTTCTGATTTGCACTATTTCAATCATGGTGGTTTTGGAACGATTACTTTGAAACAACCCATGATTTTGGGCCATGAAGTGTCAGGCCATATCACAAAACTTGGGTCAGGCGTTTCGGGTTTCACTGTTGGCCAATTGGTTGCTGTGTCGCCATCGCGCCCTTGCCGCACTTGCAAATATTGTCAGGAAGGCCAGCATAACCATTGCCTCAACATGCGGTTTTATGGCTCGGCAATGCCTTTTCCACATATTCAAGGCGCTTTCCGCGAAGTTCTGGTGGCTGATGCTTTGCAATGTGTTGCCGCAGACGGTCTTTCCAGCGGAGAAGCTGCTATGGCCGAACCCTTAGCTGTAACACTTCACGCCACGCGTCGAGCCGGACAAATGCTTGGTAAAACAGTGCTTGTTACAGGTTGCGGCCCCATTGGTTTGCTGGCGATCCTGAGCGCCCGCCGTGCCGGGGCTGACCGGATTGTGGCAACCGACTTAAGTGAATTTACCCTCGGCATGGCAAAGCAAATGGGTGCTGATGAAGTCATTAACACCAAGAAAAATCCGCAAGCACTTGAAACCTTTAATGCCAATAAAGGCACGTTTGATGTGCTCTTTGAGTGTTCAGGTGCTGCGCCTGCATTGGTTGGCGCTATTGCTGCTATGCGCCCGCAAGGCAAAATCATCCAGCTGGGTTTGGGAGGCGACATGACCTTGCCAATGATGGCCATCACATCAAAAGAACTGTCGTTATTGGGGTCTTTCCGGTTTCACGCAGAATTTGCCACAGCTGTTAGCTTGATGCAAAAAGGCCTGATTAATGTGAAACCTTTAATCACCCATACCTTACCCTTGGCAGATGCTGTGAAGGGTTTTGAAATGGCAAACGACCGTTCGTCAGCTATAAAAGTGCAATTGGAATTTTGAAGGTGCAGCCATGACAAAGAACCTTTTTTCGCTTCACAGTCGCGTTGCTCTCGTTACCGGCTCTAGCCAAGGCATTGGGTTGGCCATTGCCGAAGGGCTGGCCGATGCTGGCGCAAAGGTGGTCCTGAACGGGCGCGAAAAAGTGAAACTGGAAGCGGCTGCCACCATGTTGCGCGATAAAGGCCACGATATTGATATCGCCGCCTTTGATGTGACCGATGAAGATGCTGCAGCACGGGCCGTCGACACAATTAATGTCAATCACGGCGCGATTGATATTTTGTTTAATAATGCCGGAATGCAGTTCAGAACTACGCTCGAGGATTACCCCATCGCTAAATGGCGTGAATTGTTTCAAGTCAATGTGGAAAGCGCGTTTATTGTCGGCAAAGCTGTCGCAAAAAATATGATTGCTCGAAAATCTGGCAAAATCATCAACATTTGTTCGGTGCAAAGTGAGATGGGCCGCCCTACCATCGCACCTTATACCGCTACCAAAGGCGCAATCAAAATGCTCACGAAAGGCATGTGCGCCGATTGGGCCAAACACGGCATACAAATCAATGCCATTGGGCCCGGATATTTCAAAACCCCGCTCAACCAAGCTCTTGTGGATAATCCCGAGTTTTCATCCTGGCTTGAAAAACGCACACCGGCTGGCCGCTGGGGCACAGTTGATGAACTCATTGGCGCAGCGGTGTTTCTCGCTTCAGACGCCTCCTCATTCATAAATGGACATGTGCTCTATGTTGATGGCGGCATCACATCCGTTCTCTGACGCCATTGTGGTAATGGGCGTTGCTTCTTGCGGAAAAACAACAATTGGGCAAGCATTGGCCGACGCGTTACAATTGCCTTTTATTGAGGGCGATCGCCTGCATGATGAGGCCAGTGTTACCAAAATGGCGGGTGGAACACCTTTGACAGATGTCGACCGTTGGCCTTGGCTGGCCCGCGTCGGGCATGCGCTGCAAGGCCCTGGCGGCAAAATTGCATCATGCTCAGCTTTGAAGAAAATCTATCGAACCGCCATAGTTGCGGCCGCTCGACGGCCGGTGATGTTTGTGCATTTATATGGAACGCAAGACGTTTTGAAGCGGCGTATTTCAAAACGAAAGGGCCATTTCATGCCTGCTTCTTTGCTCGAAAGCCAATTGGCTGCACTTGAGATTCCAGATGAAAACGAGCAGTCTGTGACTATAAATATTGATCAGCCTGCTGAAGCAATTTTGTCGCAGGCGCTTATGCTTATTGGCAGAAAAGCATCAAATCAATGAGCCATATTGCAATTATTGGCGCGGGCATCATGGGCAGTGCCATCGCAACGCGGCTACTTGAATGTAACCATGATGTATTTGTTTTTGATCTTGATTCTGCCAAAGTGACCGCTTTGGAAATCAAAGGTGCAATCGCTGCATCTTCAATTGCAGCAGCAACAAAACAAGCCGACTATATAATTCTAAGCCTTAACCATGCCGATATTGTTGGCAGCGCGGTATTTGGCAAGGATGGTGTTGCCCAAACCGCAAAACCAGAAAAACTACTGATTGATATGTCATCAATTGACCCGGCTGCCACAGTGGAAATGTCGGCACGCTTGGAAGCGACCACTGGCATGGCATGGGTGGATTGCCCGCTGTCCGGCGGTATGCCGGGCGCACTTTCCGGCAAATTAACCGTGATGGCCGGCGGTACGCTGGAACATTTTGAACGCGCTCGCACAGTGATGAAAGACCTTTGCGCAAACTATACATTAATGGGGCCAAGTGGCGCTGGACAAACCACAAAACTGGTCAATCAACTGTTTTGCGCGCTTGCGTTTCAGGCGGTTGCCGAGGCAGTTAAACTGGCAGAGGCCGGTGGTGTTGACGCTTCCAAAATCCCCGCAGCACTTGCAGGAGGGCGCGCTGATAACCGTATCATGCAGGAGTTCATGGCCAAGTTTGCCGCACGGGATTTTTCGCCAACCGGAAGTCTTGGCAATATGCTAAAAGACTTAGATTCTGTGCAGGCCTTTGCCCAAAAGACTAAAACTCCCTTACCGCTGACCAGCGCTGTGACCGAGATTCATCGCATACTCATTGCTATGGGCCTTGGCTCAAAAGACAGTGCTGAAGTGATGCGTTTACTCGACGGAAAATAACAAATCCTCATTGACTTGGCGCAAGTCGGTGCTACCTATGTTATCGATAACATAACATACGTCATATAAGACGATGCAAAACTGGGGAGCTGCACTGGGTGACACCATCCTTGCTGAGTTTTGAACATGTAACAAAACGCTTTGGCGGCACCATCGCTTTGCGTGATGTTTCCGTGTCGCTCGCAGCTGGCGAAATTCTGGCACTTTTAGGCGAAAATGGAGCTGGAAAATCGACGCTGATCAAATCTTTGGCTGGCATCCATACCCCTGATGAAGGCCGTATTCTGTTTAAGGGTGAGCCCTACCGCCATCAACCACCAAAGCCGCGTGAAAAGCAGCGGGTCGCCTTCATTCATCAAGACCTTGGCTTGGTAGAGTGGATGACGGTCGCAGAAAACGTGGGCCTTGCCCAAGGCTTTTCGCGGAAACTAGGGCTGATTTCTTGGTCTGAGACTGAACAGCGCGCGGTTGAGGCTTTGAAAAAAGTCGGCTGCGATTTTGATCCGACACGGCGAGTGCAAGATTTAAGCCGCACTGAAAAATCGCTGGTAGCAATTGCGCGGGCACTTGCGGTTGACGCCGATGTGTTGGTGTTAGACGAGCCTACCGCCAGCCTTCCTGCCGATGAAGTCGACCGGATGTTCACGGTGCTCCGCGATTTACGGGCAAAAAATGTTGGCATGATTTATGTCTCGCACCGGTTGGATGAAATTTTCAAACTAGCCGATCGTGTGGCGGTTTTGCGGGACGGCCAACTGGTTGGCACACGTAATGTCAAAGAAACAACGCCATCTGAACTGGTTAACTTAATTGTCGGGCGTGAAGTCAAAGATCTATATGTCCGCGCTCCACGCACCGATGGCGCTGAAACATTAAAGGTTACAAAGTTCGAAACTTTTGGTGCTGGCCCTGTGAGTTTTGCTGCCCGCGAGGGTGAGGTGTTGGGTCTGGTGGGATTGCGTGGCGCAGGCCAAGAAGCCATTGGCCGCGCTCTGTTTGGTGCGCAAACCAGCACCGGAACGGCATCACTTAATGGGAAAACACTCGACCTGACGTCGCCGCAGATTGCTCTTGATCAGGGTATAGGCCTAGTAGCCCGCGACAGAACGGAAGAGAGCGTTGCGCTTTCCTTGTCTGTGCGTGAGAACATGTTTCTCAATCCGCTGGCGATAGGCCGCTCGCTTTTGTCATTTCTGTCGCCTGCTGCAGAAGCAAACAACACCTTATCGATTGGCAATGATGTTGGCCTGCGCCCCAATGACCCGTCTTTGCCTGTTGAAGCGTTATCTGGCGGCAATCAGCAAAAGATTGTCATAGGGCGTTGGTTGGCAACCGGGCGCAAACTATTGATTGCAGAAGACCCAACAGCGGGAGTTGACGTCGGCGCCAAGTATGAAATTTACCGCCTTATCGCCAGCGCGTTGCAAAGCGGATTAACGGTGATCGTGGTTTCGACGGACTTTGAAGAAGTGGCCCATATTTGCCACCGTGCGCTGGTGTTTTCACGCGGACGCATCATTGCCGAAATCGACCAAAACGACTTGTCTACACAATCCTTGATTCACGCCGCATCTGCATCTGAGGCTGCTTAATATGAACTCGATCCAATCGACTGCGCTTGAGCCGACCCGCAGTGAATTAAAGGGCCTGACATTTTCACAAAAATTGCTGCGCTTTTTGCCAACCTACGGTCTGGTGATTTTAGCGCTCTGCCTAATTCTTCTGTTTTCGTTGCTGTTGCCCGATACATTTCCAACAGTTTTGAACTTGCGCTCTATCATTTCTGATAAAGCCATTATTGTGCTGCTGTCGCTTGGTGTGATGATTCCCATGTCGGCGGGCCGAATTGATTTGACAGTCGGGTACGGCATTGTGCTTTGGCATATTTTGGCGATTTCACTACAAACCATTTATGGTTTTCACTGGATTTCAGCGGTTTTCATTGTGCTGATGCTCGGCGGCATCATGGGTGTGCTCAACGGTCTGCTGGTTGAAGTTGCCAAAATTGATAGCTTTATTGCCACACTTGGCACTGGCACCGTGCTTTATGCGCTCGCACTCTGGCATACTGGAGGCCGGCAAATCGTCGGTGTTTTACCAAAGGATTTTTATGCGTTAAGCACCCAAATGGTGTTTGGCATACCGATCACTGGTTATTACGTGATTTTTATCGCGCTACTAATGTGGATTATCTACGAATATTTGCCGATTGGCCGCTATCTCTATGCCATTGGAGCCAGTCCCAAAGCTGCCGCTTTGAACGGTATTCCAGTCCGCAAATATGTGATGGCTTCGTTCGTTGCGTCAGGCCTTTTGACCGCACTTGCGGGTGTTTTGCTCGCATCCAAATTGCGCATCGGTCAGGCCAGTGTTGGCCTCGAGTTTTTGCTACCCGCTTTGGTTGGCGCGTTTCTGGGTTCCACCACCATTAAACCGGGGCGTGTCAACGTCTGGGGCACGATGGTTGGCATCATCATTCTTGCGGTCGGTATTTCCGGCATTCAGCAATTCGGCGGCTCATTTTGGGTTGAGCCGATGTTTAACGGCGTAACGCTCATCGTAGCGATCGGCATTGCCGGATATGCCCAAAGACGAAAAGGCGCTGCAAAAAAATAGCGTCACTTTCACTCAATAAACAGCAAACGGGAGGAAACCATGCTGAAACGTACGTTCCTGAAATGCCTGCTCACAGGCTCTATGTTAATGGGCGTGGGCCTAGCTGCCCATGCCCAAGAATTTGACGGCCCCACTACCGGCCCAAAAGCTGCAGAGGGAAAATCCATTGTGGTACTGGCTGCTGACTTGAAAAACGGCGGCATTCTCGGCGTCACAAATGGCATTGAAGAAGCCGCCAAAAAAATCGGATGGACAGTCAAAGTGCTTGATGGCGCTGGATCAGTGCAAAGCCGCGCTGCCGCTGTTGGTCAAGCGCTTGCTTTGAAGCCGGATGGAATAGTGATCAATGGTTTTGATGCAACAGAACAAAGCGCTGCACTGGAAGGCGTTACTGCTGCAAAAATTCCGATGGTATCTTGGCATTCTGGACCTAAAATTGGCTGCGATGCACCAGGCGGTATCTTTGCAAACGTCTCGACCGACGCCATGGACGTTTCCAAAAAAGCTGCTGAATGGGCATTGACCGATGGCGGCGGCAAGGCCGGTGTCGTAATTTTTACGGATTCAACCTATACGATTGCTATTTTGAAGGCTGCCAAGATGAAAGAAATCATCGAAGGCAGTGGCGGCAAAGTGCTTGAGTGGGTCGATACGCCAATTGCCGAAACCTCAACTCGTATGGGACCACTGACCACAACATTGTTGCAGAAACATGGTGCGGCTTGGACGCATTCTTTGGCGATCAACGATTTGTACTTTGACTTTATGGGTCCATCGTTAGCTGCTGCCGGTATTGCCGGCGATGCCAGCCCGAAAGCCGGTTCTGCCGGTGATGGCTCAGAAGCTGCCTTCCAGCGCATTCGTGCCAACGAATATCAGGCGGTTACCGTTGCTGAGCCTCTCAATTTGCAGGGTTGGCAATTGGTGGATGAGTTGAACCGCGCTGTCTCTGGCGAAGCCTGTTCGGGCTACATCACAGCACCCGCGTTGGTAACACAAGATGGCCTCAAAGCCTCGGGTGATTCCAATCAGTTCGACCCGCAGAACGGCTACCGTGATGCTTACGCGAAGATCTGGGGCAAAATGTAAATCAATCTGGGCGCGGTTTTGGCCGCGCCTTTTTTTATCAGGAAAATAACATGCTGATCCGTTGTGCGTTTTTTGAAGGCCATGTCAAAACTGGCCAAGAGTCAGCTTTTGCATCTTTTGTAAAAGAACGTTTGGTTCCATTATGGACGCGGTTTCCAGGAGCTGACGAAGTGCGCGTTTTGCGTCAAACTCAGTCTGACACCGAACAGCCGCATTATGCTATGGTCTTGCAAATATGCTATCCAAACAGTGCAGCTATTGAAATGGCGCTCAAATCAGATGTGAGAAACCAAAGCCGCGCAGAAACCGCAGAATTGGTGAAAATGTTTGACGGCCGAATATTTCACACAGTCTTTGAAGTGCCGCATGCGGCCATCCTAACCTAACTGAAAATCTGCCCTTAAGTTGCAATCATCTGCTTTTGAACCAAACCAGTTGCGCGGTATTTTCTATAGACGGCATTGAAGTTGGTGTCGGTCAGATCGGTTGCAAATTCGGTTATGGCTTCACCATTAAACAATCAGCACACGTACCGCGCAGCTCCACTACTGAGTGGTCTAGTGCGAAACCGGTTTTTGCTGACATTGACCGGATTTCATTTGAAAGCTGGCCGTCTTGCACTTCGTCCACTTTCCCGCACGTGCTGCAAATAGCGAACGCTACGTTGTCAGCGCCATCGCAACCAATATGTTGGCAGGCAACAAATGCATTCAAACTCTCAATCCGGTGTACAAAACCAAGTTCCACCAATTTATCCAACGCGCGATAAACTTGTAAAGGTGCGCGCAAACCCTCCCCGCGCAAAATGTCCAGAATGGCATATGCACTCAAAGGCTTTTTCACATTGTTGAGTGCTGCCAGAACCAAAGCCTGGTTGCGGGTCAGCTCAGCAGTTGCATGCGCATCACCATGATATTTTTGATGTGGCGCGTGCCCGTGGGAATGATCGTGTGAATGCTCGTGCGAGTGCCCGTGTGAATGATCGTGCGATTGATCATGCGATTGGTTGTAATCTTTTCCCATTTTATGGCTTTGCCACATTAGGAAGCAATTTCGCAAGCGGTGTCAGGCTTGAAACAAAAAGCGCTAATGCCGCGACCACAATGCTCGGCCCTGACGGAGTGTCAAACTGAAGAGAGCCAAACAAACCGGTTAGCACCGCCGCGACCCCGCACAGTGCGGCTATAATAGCCATTTGCTCTGGTCCAAAAGCAAACCGCCTCGCTGTCGCAGCCGGTATAATCAGCATAGCTGTAATCAACAAAACACCAGTGATCTTCATTGAAATAGCCACAATCACCGCGAGCAGGAGCATAAAAATCAAATTGGCGCGCTCGCCTTTAACGCCTTCTGCATGGGCGAGTTCTGCACTAACCGTGACCGCAAACAAAGGCTTCCAAATCAATGCAAGTACCGCCAGCACCACAGCGCCGCCGCCATAAATCACCGCAATATCAAGTTTGGAAATTGCCAGAATGTCGCCGAACAACAGCCCCATGAGGTCGAACCTGATCCACGTCATAAACGCCAAAACAACAAGCCCGATGGCCAATGACGAATGCGCGAGCAAGCCCAATAGAGCATCTGCAGAAAGCGAGGCCCGCTTTTGCATGCTCATTAACGCGAGAGAAACGACAACAGACACAACAAACACTGAAAGCGTCAAATTGACGTTCATCAGCAAACCAAGCGCCACGCCAAGAAGCGCCGCATGGGAAAGCGTATCGCCAAAATAGGCCATGCGTCGCCAAATGATAAAACAACCAATCGGGCCGGTAACCAGCGCAACGCCTAAGCCGCCGACAATTGCGCGGGTGAAAAAATCATCCAGCATGATTTCCAGCCTTATCGTTGGAGTGGTCGTGGTGATGCCCGTCGTCCGGGTGGCAATGATCGGTGATTGAACCATCGGCATGTGCCACGCGCCCGTCAGGCAAATGCTCGTGGTCATGATGGTGCTCGTAAATGGCAAAAGACGCCGAGGCCCGCTGACCAAACAACTGCTGATAAGCAGCGCTTGTCGCAACGGCGCGCGGTGTACCTTGGCAACACATATGACCGTTTAAGCAAATCACCTGGTCTGTCGCTGCCATCACCACATGCAGATCATGGCTTACCATCAAAATGCCACAACCGGTTTCATCGCGTACACTGCCGATCAAATCATAAAGGGCCGCCTCGCCATTGAAATCAACGCCCTGTACCGGCTCATCCAGCACCAACAAATTTGGCTTACGGGCAATTGCCCGCGCCAGCATCACGCGTTGAAGTTCGCCACCGGAAAGGTTGTGGATTTCTGATTTTGCCAATCCGCTCACACCTGTTTGTGCCAAAGCAGTAGCACTGTCTTTTGCAGCCACATCGCCGGTCAGCCGCATAAAGCGCTCAACACTTAGGGGTAACGTCCAATCCACACTCAACTTTTGTGGAACATAACCCACCTTCAATCCGGCTTGGCGCGTAACGCTACCTTCGTTTGGCGTCACAATGCCTAAAGCCACCTTGGTGCTTGTTGATTTGCCGGAACCATTTGGGCCAATCAAAGTGACGATTTCGCCTGCACGAACAGAAAACGAAATCCCGCGCACGATCCAGCGGCCACTGCGCAAAACACCGCAGTTTTGCAATTCGACAAGCGATTCTTTGGTTGACAGCAATTGAATAACTCCACGTGAGTAGCGCAATAGCATCAAAAATGCATGTTGCATATGTTATATAGTTACACTAAACGTCTTTGGTATAATTGGCCCATCGGTCCTCAAAGGTATTTGCCATGTCCTTAATTCGAACAGCAGTTTTAGCCATCGTATTGTTCAGCAGCACTTCAAATTTTGCATTTGCAGAAATTAAAGTGTTGGCCTCTATCAAACCGGTGCACTCATTGGTGGCCTCAATCATGGAGGGCGTGGGCACGCCATCGCTCATTGTTCAAGGCGCAGGCTCGCCACACACTTATAGTTTGAAGCCATCACAAGCTAATGAGTTGCAAAATGCCGACGTGGTTTTTTGGGTAGGCCACGAATTAGAATCGTTCCTTGAAAAACCAATCGAGACAATTGCAACCAAGGCCAAAGCCGTGTCACTTTTAGACACCCAAGGCATAAAAGTTCTTTCGCCGCGCGAAACCGGCAATTTTGAAGAGCATGCCGACGACGACGCCGCTGGTCATGCCCACGCCCATGACCACGTCGAAGAGGTTGACGCACATGTCTGGCTTGACCCGCAAAATGCACTTTTAATGGCCGCTGAAATTGAAAGAACTCTGGTTGCAGCCGACCCCGCCAACGCCGCCAAATTTACCGCAAATGCCGCCAAACTAAAATCAGAAATCACTGCTTTGCAAACCGAAATTCAAACCATTTTGGCGCCAGTCAAAGACAAGGGTTTTATCGTGTTTCATGATGCTTACCAATATTTTGAAACCCGGTTCGGCGCTAAAGTGTTGGGTTCTATTACGGCCAGCCCCGAAGTTATGCCCGGCGCAGAACGTTTAATCGAATTGAAAGCGAAGTTGACCGAACTTAAAGCATCATGTGTGTTTGCCGAGCCGAATTTTGAACCCAAACTCGTAAAGGCCATTGTTGAAGGCACACCGGCCAAAACTGGCACGCTTGATCCTGAAGCATCAGGCCTTGCCGAAGGCCCTCCCCTATACGCCAACATGATGCGCGGTCTTGCAACATCCATTCGTGATTGCTTGGCGCAAGCCAGTTGATTGTTTTTGCTTGATTAGTGAGCCGCTTTAGCGTCAATTTCTCCCCATAAATTTATATTGGCGCTGCCTCGGGAGAAGTTATGGCAACTGCACAAATCGGCCTTATCGGGCTAGGCACTATGGGCGCAAGCCTTGCGCTCAATATCGCTGAAAAAGGCTTCCCCATTGCAGTATTCAACCGAACGGCAGAAAAAACCAAAAGCTTCATGGCATCAGCCGGGCCTTTGGTTGGTAATCTTACACCATGTGATAGCCTGAAGGCTTTAGTTGCAGCCATTAAGCCGCCCCGTGCAATCATTCTTATGGTTCCGGCAGGCGAAGCGGTTGACGAACAAATCGCGGCGCTGCGGCCTTTGCTCGATAAAGCAGACATGATCATCGATGCTGGCAACGCAAATTACACCGACACCAACCGCCGCGCGGCAGCCGCCGCCGTCAACGGCGAGTCTTTTCTCGGCATCGGTGTTTCGGGCGGTGAAGAAGGCGCACGCCACGGCCCTTCAATTATGGGCGGCGGTCCAAAGGCTGCATGGGATCGTATCGCACCAATTATGAATGCTATATCAGCCAAGTATACGGACGGCTCCCCGTGTGCCGCTTGGATGGGTGAAGCAGGCGCAGGCCATTTTGTGAAAATGGTGCACAACGGCATCGAATATGCCGACATGCAGATGATTGCAGAAACCTATGGCGTGATGCGCGACGGTATGAAAATGAATGCCAAACAATGCGGCGCAGTGTTTGACCATTGGAACCACGGCCGCTTGCGCTCTTACTTGATTGAGATTTCTGCCAAAGTAGCCGAAGCCATAGATCCAACTACGGGCAGTGCCGAGCTTGATATCATCGTCGATTCCGCGGGCCAAAAAGGTACAGGCCGCTGGACAGCTGTTGAGGCGCAACACTTAGCAACGCCCGTTACCGCAATTGAAGCCGCGGTCGCCGCGCGCAATATTTCGGCCTTGCGGGAACAGCGCAAACTGGGACAAGAAATGTTTGGTGCATCGCCCAAACGCATTCCGGTCAAAACCTTGCCGGTTGAGCATTTGGAACATGCCTTAATTGCGGGCAAAATCCTTTGCTATGCCCAAGGCTTTGACATGCTATCTAAAGCTTCCAGCGAATTTGGCTGGAACTTGCCTTTGCCGGAAATTGCCCGAGTCTGGCGTGAAGGCTGTATTATCCGCTCCGCAATGCTCAACGACATGGCCTCGGCACTCACAGAAGATGGCGACCGCAATTTGATGTTTGCCCGCCGCTTTGCCCGCCTGATTAAAACCAATCAGGCTCATTTGCGCGGCGTCGTTGGCGCTGGCGCAAAATACGGCCTGCCCGTCCCAGCACTCAGCGCAGCACTTTCATACTTCGACATGATGCGTACCGCACGTGGTACCGCCAACATGATCCAAGGCCAGCGCGATTTCTTTGGTGCCCACGGCTTTGAACGCCTCGATAAACCCGGCGCGCACCACGGGCCATGGGGCAGCCACGAAAATGAGACTTAGGTTTTAGCCTCGTAAATCTTGTCAGCCCGCTCTTCAAAAGCTTGTGCAAAATGACGGAAAGCACGATCAAACATTGCGCCCATCAGCATGCCCAGCATTGCGGATTTGAACTCGTAGTTGATATAGAATTTTATGTCACATGCGTCATCACCCGCCGGGATGAACGTCCATAAATTGTCGAGTGACTTGAAAGGCCCGTCCAAGTAACGGGCACGGATTTCACTGGTTGCCGGCTTTAGATGCACCTGACTGGTGAATGTTTCGCGGATTGCTTTATAGCCAACCGACATATCGGCGGTAAGCAGCGTTTGCCCGTCACGTGTGCGCGTTTCGCGCACATTTAGCGCCTCACACATGGGCACAAACTCAGGATAGTGTTCGACATCTGCGACCAACGCAAACATCTTTTCAGCACTATGCTTCACTCGACGTGTGGTTTCAAATTTTGGCATATTATCTAACGCTTAGCAGCTTTTCTTGCCGTGCTTTCCTCAGCCGCGCAAAATCTTCGCCTGCATGATGCGATGAGCGTGTCAGCGGGCTTGAAGCCACCAGCAAAAACCCTTTCGAATAAGCGCTGGTTTCATAGGATTTGAACTCATCAGGCGTCACGAAATTGAGTACGGCGTGATGCTTTTTGGTTGGCTGCAAATATTGGCCAATCGTCATAAAATCAACATCCGCCACGCGCAAATCGTCCATCAATTGCAGCACTTCGTTACGGCTTTCGCCTAGACCCACCATAATACCGGATTTTGTAAACATCGAAGGGTCAATCTCTTTGACCTGCTGCAGCAGCCTAATCGAGTGGAAATACCGCGCGCCGGGGCGAACCGTGAGATAATTTGAAGCCACTGTTTCAAGGTTGTGGTTGAATACATCTGGCTTGGCTTTGACGACGATTTCCAATGCGCCGGGCTTACGCAGAAAATCCGGCGTCAGCACTTCAATCGTGGTGTCGGGGTTAAGTTCGCGCACGGCCAAAATCGTGTCGGCTAAATGCTGCGCACCACCATCATCCAAGTCATCACGGTCAACAGACGTGATCACCAAATGGCTCAGACCCATCTGGCGGGTGGCTTTTGCAACACTCAAGGGTTCCGCACGGTCTAGTGCGTTGGGCTTTCCGGTTGCTACATTACAAAACGCGCAGGCACGTGTGCAAATCTCGCCCATGATCATGAAGGTGGCGTGCTTTTTTTCCCAGCACTCGCCAATGTTCGGGCAACCCGCTTCTTCGCACACGGTTACAAGTTTATGTTCACGCACAATCTCGCGCGTTTCATGATAACCCTTAGACGTCGGGGCTTTAACACGAATCCAATCCGGCTTACGCTGAATAGGGTTATCCGGCCGGTGCGCCTTTTCAGGGTGGCGCGCGCGCTCTTTTACTGTGTCAAGAACAACTACCATTTATGCCTCAAGCCGCTTTGCGGCTGCCAAAGAACCAAAGGATGACGACCGCGCCAACAACGGCAACAAGAAGATTGGATAGGAAGCCAAAATATTGGATATTCAACAATCCAGCTAATGTGCCGCCAACAAATGATCCTGCAATGCCGACCAGAATATTGGTCAAAAGGCCGTGGCTCCGGTTCATTGCGCGCTCAGCAATCCAACCCGCCAAAAAACCAATAAGCAGCATACCGAAAAAACCAACGCCGGGAGAGGCAAGAAAACCCAAAGACTGATCCATTTATTTTCCTCCGCTTGCTGCAATACCGACAGCACTAAACACCAAAAACCCGATTAACCCAAACATAAAGCCGCCTGCGCCCAAAGCAAAGGTGAGCGTCCAAACGCCGCTCCAAGCAACCAAAGCAGTTCCATTGATAGAGATGGTGTTGCCACTGAGCAGAGACAAGCTACCGGCAAAAAATCCAAGGCCTGCAAAAGATACAGTGCACCACTTCAGCGCAGCCCAAGCCCTGCCCCGCCACGGCGACGGATCGAGTTTGAGAACCCCGCTCAAGCGTTAAGAACCCGGCCATATGCATCAAGCACGGCTTCCTTCATCATTTCAGAAAGCGTTGGATGCGGGAAAATCGTGTGCATCAAATCTTCTTCTGTGGTCTCTAGTCCCATCGCAACAACAAAACCTTGGATGAGCTCGGTCACTTCAGCGCCCACCATGTGTGCGCCCAGCAACTGGCCAGTCGGCTTATCGAAAATCACCTTGATCATCCCCTGATCTTCACCCAGCGCAATCGCTTTGCCATTGGCTGCAAATGAGAAGCGCCCGACGCGGATATCATGGCCCGCCTCTTTTGCTTTGGCCTCATTCAAGCCAACGCTGGCAACTTGCGGGTGGCAATAGGTGCATCCAGGTATGTGCAATTTGTTCATCGGGTGAACGTTTGGCAGACCTGCAATATGTTCCACGCAAATCACGCCTTCATGCTCCGCTTTATGGGCCAGCATTGGCGGGCCAGCAACATCGCCAATTGCGTAAATGCCTTCAACATTGGTGCGGCCATAGCCATCTATCACCACGCAGCCACGGTCTGTCTTAATGCCCAGCGCCTCAAGGCCGAGATTCTCGATGTTGCCAACCACACCAACCGCAGAAATCAGACGGTCAGCCTCAATCACTTGGCTTTTACCGTCCTTGGTTTCAACGGTGGCTTTGATTGAATTTGCTGTCTTTTCAACCTTCGAAACCTTGGCTTCCAGAATGAATTTTAGACCCTGCTTTTCGAGCAGCTTTTGTGCCATTTTTGCAATTTCAGTGTCCTCAACCGGCATCACCTGGCTCATCAATTCCACCACAGTCACGTCAACGCCCATGCCATTGTAAAACGAGGCAAATTCAACGCCGATTGCGCCGGACCCCATCACAACCATTTTCTTCGGCATTTCGGCAGGAACCATGGCTTCAAAATAAGTCCAGATGAGTTTGCCATCTGGTTCAATCCCCGGCAGTACGCGCGGGCGTGAACCGGTCGCAATAATGATATGTTTGGCGTTGTAAGTGCCGAACCCAAGCGTGCCTTTTGGGACCGGGTTTTGGGGCAATACCGGGCCTTTAACAGGCGCAGCCACCACAATTTCGCCGGGCTTAGTGATTTTCGCCTCACCCCAAATCACGTCGATCTTGTTCTTCTTCATCAGAAAACCAACACCGGCATTGAGCTTGGCTGAAATGCCACGTGAACGCGCAACAACGGCTTTAACATCGGCAGAAATTTCGCCCGCAATCGTCAGGCCATAGTCCTTGGCGTGTTCGGCAAAATGCTTGATTTCAGCCGAGCGCAATAGCGCTTTGGTTGGAATGCAGCCCCAGTTTAGGCAAATGCCGCCCAAATGCTCGCGCTCAACAATCGCGGTTTTCAAACCCAACTGCGCTGCACGGATGGCGGTGACATAGCCGCCCGGGCCGGAACCGATAATGATGAGATCGTAATTGGCAGCC
>JANOPZ010000057.1:0-18178 GCA_031422195.1 Limoniibacter sp.
AGGTTTTTCATGTGACTCTCCTGAGTGTCTTCAGCTAGCCGCCGGTCTTTAGCGCCAGTCGGTAACTGCAAGCTACAGAGCAGCCGTTGCAACCAGATTAAAAAACACCATTAAGAAAGGGTTCCAATGGTTCAGACCAGAAGATGGTTTCTGAAATGTTGAAACTAAAACTTTATATGAAAACTAAGAAACGTTGGCGTGAACGCCGTTGACATATGTTTCCACTCAATCTCGACAAACCAAATTTCATAGTCTCAGGTTCTAAAGTCTGCCGTTTGAAGTGCAAAAGGCCAACCTCCGCCCTTAACCTGATATTCACCAAAACCGTTCATCATTCGATCATCATAAGTGTCCGGAGGCGTGTTCCAATGCGTTTGTTTAGATTATTCTCTTTCGCTGCCGTAACAGCGCTGGCGTTTTCAATTTCACCCGTTTTACCGGCAAACGCAGAGAGCGGTATTCGGGTGGTTATGAACCAAGCTAAAATCGTCAAACTGACGCAAGACGCTTCAACCATTGTGGTTGGCAATCCTGAAATTGTGGATGCAACGGTTCAAGACGCCCGCACCATTGTCTTGACAGGCAAAGGGTTTGGAGTGACCAATTTGGTTATTCTTGATCCGGAGGGAAAAGCCGTTGTGGACGAGGCCGTATATGTCAGCCGTAATGATGAAAAGTCACTGCGCGTCTATCGCCGCTCCAAAATTCAGACGATGTCGTGCACGCCATTTTGCGAAGGCTCCTATAAAAATGCTGCAGAACAAACCTCTGAAGCTGAGTTAAACGCAAGCGAATAGTGTCTGACCGCATTTAAGGCTGGTTATGTTTGCGCAGGCTTCGTTCACAACAATTGCTATTTTAGCCAAATTGCAAACGCATTCGAAACCTATTTTCGGTACGTTAACGGCAGAGCTAACCATAGGTTGCAAAAAATGCCGCAATTACCTGCACTTGACGTATCTGAAAGCAAGCCGCTTCCAATGACGGCGAATTCTGCAAAACAAAAGCCTCTTGGTCTCATCCGCCGCTTATCACGTGAGCGGAAAGGCAGTGTGGCAATTGAGTTTGCGATTATGGCAATGCCGTTTCTTACGCTTATTTTCGCTATTTTTGAATCCTGTATGGCTTTCGGCACGCAGCAATTAATGGCCAATGCGGCCGACCGGATATCGCGTGATGTTCGCACCGGTCGTCTGAAACCAGCCAACCTTTCGGCCAACCAACTGCATGCGCTGATGTGCAATGGAATTGCGCTCATGGCGCCAGATGGATGCCCAGATTTATCTATTGATCTCAACACCTACACAAGCTTTGCCAATGTGCCCCAGCGCATACCTTTTACGAGCGCTGGCGACATCAACACCAGCGGGTTTACATCCAACCCAGGCGGACCGAGCACCATTAATCACATGCGGGTATATTACCGTTGGCCGATTTGGACCGATTTCCTGAGGCAATCGATGTCGAACATGCCGGGAAACAAAACCTTGCTGTTGACCTCGGCAACGTGGCGCAATGAACCCTTTGACCTGTAAGGATCATGAATATGGACATGACTGCAAACACCAAAACAAGCGCAACCTCGGCTTACGCTACGAAGCGGGTTCAATCGCAAGGGTTTATGACGAGAGTTGGCAACAAAGTCCGAAATTTTTCAAGCCGGAAAGATGGCGCGGCGGCTGTTGAGTTCGCCTTGGTTGTGCCGATCATGCTGACGCTTTATTTCGGAACAATGGAAATGTCGCAGGGCTTGGAAGTGAATAAAAAAGCTGGCCGCGCTGCAAGCTCCATTGCAGATTTGGTGACCCAGCAGGCGGTGATTTCGAAGGCCGAAATTGTGGCTATTGCCAATATCGCTGCGGCAACACTTCAGCCTTACAACCGGTCGGCACCTGTCGTTGAAGTTGTTGGAATTCAAATCAACAACGAGAACCCTCCTAAGGCTTTGGTGGCTTGGTCTCAGCGGGTCAGTGGCGGCAGCGGGGCTTCGTTTCTCGCGGTGGGATCTGTCATCACCATCCCTTCTGAGCTCTTGATCCGCAACACTTTTCTTGTAAGAGGCGGGCTCAAAGTCAATTATTTCCCGGTTACGACGTATACAATAACCAGCACCGCAGGCGGCCAGACGGGCATTTCAATGGGCGAGTTTTATCATTTGCGTCCACGCACAAGCCCGACGATAACGTGCACTGGTTGTTAAGGCTGGACTAAAATTAGGTGATGCTGGCGCTGTTTAGCGCCAGTTTGCATTTTGGCTCACTAACGAACGAATAGAGGCGCTAACGTTGGAAAAACCGGCAGTATTCGTTTTGCGAAACGGCCCTGCCAAACCTTCAGATAGGGTGCCGTGGACCAGCGGAGCTGTGATATCCATCTGTTCTAAGAGCCCTAAAATAATGGCTTTGGCGTCGGCTGCCAAATTGTTACGAACAGCAAGTGGGCCATAAGGCCAAAATGAAGAGCGCCATAAAACGCTTTTTGGTCTTGAAGGGCGCAACGCACCACTATTCAGCGCGTTTAGCTTTTGGCTCAGTGCTTCCAATGTATCACCAAATGACGATGCAACAGGGATCATCAAGCCAGCAATCTCATTATTTTGGTAAGCGCTGACAGCCGTGGCATAATCTGGGTAGTCGACCCAAAAGGGCTCATTACCGGTGACTGGCTTTTTATTGACTGTGAGCGCTCCGCGCACCATTTCTTTGCCAGAAACAGTTGCGGTGGCCAGCCTGCCTAGCTTTGCTCCAGCGATGTTGGCGAGATCCGAAATCAGCAAAGTATCGCCTGCAAGGATCGCGGTTTGCCCGGTGTCACCGGCATGTGTTGTGGGCGTAGCAACGGCATCAACACACTCACACATCAGCCGTATCGTCGCGAAAGCCCGGGCAGAGTAGGCTGCCAAATCAATTCTTCCATCGGCTTGGGCATCCATCAACGCGGTAAAGCGACCAAAAACAACAACTTTAACGGGCGTTCCGAGTGCTTCGGCAAAAACACTTTCAACCCGTGCAAGTGCGAGGCGTGACATGTCCGACGACCAGCCACGCACCAGTCCGATTTTGAAGACGCCAATTTCGTTGCGCCAATCTACGCTTTGCTGCGCATTAACAGCTGCAGGTAATGTTGCCTGAGGCGCGACAGCGACGGCTGAATTGTCTTGAGAAACCGCGACCGACAGACCTGGCACCACCAACCATGCGCATGCTAAAACGGTTCTGAATAGATATTTTCGCATTGCCAACGCCATTGCACATCTCCGAAACTGCGATCTTATGAACGGTTAAGCTTTGCTTGATCAAGTGGCCGGGTTATAGAACTTGCCAACGAGGTAAATATGGCACGCGCGTTTCTTTTTGTTTTGGACAGTTTCGGCATAGGCAATGCACCCGATGCTGCGGCATTTGGTGATGTCGGTGCTGATACATTTGGTCATATTGATATGGCCTGTGCCACAGGCAAAGCAGAGCAGCCGGGCTTAAGAAGCGGACCGTTGATTATTCCGAATATGGACAGGCTGGGCCTACGTCATGCCTACGCGCTGGCACACGGGAATGTTTTGCCAAGAAATATAAATCATGGCTTTTTTGGTGCCGCTGCTGAAATCTCAAAGGGCAAAGACACTCCGTCGGGTCATTGGGAAATTGCCGGGCTGCCGGTACCCTTTGAATGGACGTTTTTCCCGAAAGAAAAACCAGCATTTGCGCCAGAATTATTAGCTCAAATTTATCAGGTAGCGGGCCTGACCGGCAGTTTGGGCAATTGCCATGCCTCTGGCACAGATATTATCCAGCAGTTTGGCGAGGAACATATTAAAACTGGCAAGCCAATATTTTACACATCTTCCGACTCTGTGTTTCAAATTGCGGCCCATGAAAAATTTTTCGGGCTTGAACGGCTGTTTCAGCTTTGTAGGCAAGTGTTTGCCATAACAGCGCCAATGCGTGTTGGCCGCGTGATTGCGCGGCCGTTTCTGGGCGACAATCCAAACACCTTCAAGCGCACTGCCAACCGGCATGATTTTGCTATTGCGCCGCCGAGCCCAACACTTCTTGATCGTTTGGTTGCAAATGGTAAAAGCGTCCATGCCATTGGCAAAATCAGTGATGTGTTTGCTGGCCACGGTATTTCGACCTCCGTTAAGGCCAACGGAAACATGGCGCTATTTGATGCCAGCTTAGCCGCAATAGAGGCTGCGAAAGACGGCGATTTAGTGTTCACCAATTTTGTGGATTTCGACATGGAATTTGGCCACCGCCGTGATGTGCCAGGTTATGCTGCTGCGCTTGAGGCGTTTGATCGCCGCATACCGGAGGTTCTGGCTAAGCTCCAAGTCGGTGATTTGCTGATTTTAACGGCTGATCATGGCTGCGACCCAACATGGCGCGGCACGGACCATACCCGCGAGCAAATTCCAATTTTTGGGACAGGGCCAAGTTTCAGCCCTGCCAATCTTGGTTTACGGTCAAGCTTCTGCGACATCAGTCAAACTATAAGTGCGCACCTGGGGATTGAAGCGGGACCGTTTGGCGATTCATTTCTTTTGCAGATTGCAAATGCCTGAACTTCCAGAAGTTGAAACCGTGCGGCGCGGACTACAGCCTTTTGTCGAAGGTGCAATGATTGCGAAGGCCGTCTTAAACCGGCCAAATTTGCGTTTTCCATTCCCAGACAATTTGGCCAAAGCAATTGAAGGCTCGACAATTACCGCATTGGAACGGCGTGCAAAATATTTAATATGGCATTTGGATAACGGCCAAAGTCTGATTGTGCATCTTGGAATGTCAGGCTCATTTAGAATCGTGTCTTCAGACGACTATCGGCCCGGTGCATTTCACCACGCGCGCTCCGAGGCCAAAGTACACGATCATATTGTGCTGACCATACAGCGGCAAGGCACCTGCGATACGCACATTATCTACAATGATCCGCGCCGGTTTGGCTTCGTGTTGATGGCAGCAACCTCTGAATTGACCCGGCACAAGCTCATCCGTGATTTAGGGATTGAGCCGCTGAGCAATAGTTTTGATGGCGATGTGTTGTTTGAAAAATATGCCGGCAAATCAACAACACTCAAAGCCGCCTTGCTCAACCAAAGCTTGATTGCGGGCATTGGCAATATCTATGCTTGTGAGGCTTTATGGGCGGCCAGACTTTCACCAACGAGCTTGGCCTCATCTTTGGCTAAAAAAAGTGGCGGAAAATCCAGCTTAGCTGATGAATTGGCGGCTTCAATTCGCGATATATTGACCCGCGCTATTGAAGCTGGCGGTTCAACGTTGCGCGACCACCGTCAGGCAGATGGTGAGCTTGGCTATTTTCAGCACAGCTTTAACGCATATGGAAGAACCGGCCAGCAATGCCGTCACTCTGATTGTTCAGGCCTAATAGACCGCATTGTGCAAAACGGGCGCTCGACATTTTTCTGCGCCTCATGCCAAAAGTAAAAAAGGAGAGCGCTATGGCATATGAAACCATTCAAACGGAAATCCACGGTTTGGTTGGCATGATAAAGCTTGATCGGCCCAAAGCACTTAACGCGCTGAATTTCACTTTGATGCGCGAAGTTGTTGCAGCATCAGAAGCCTTTGATGCCGATAATGCGATCGGTGCCATTGTTATCACTGGGTCAACGCGGGCTTTTGCAGCGGGCGCTGATATAAAAGACATGCAAGCCTACAGCTACGCTGATGCTTACTTACAAGATCTATGGGCAGGCTGGGATGGAATGAAAAAAGTCCGTAAGCCGGTCATTGCAGCCGTTTCTGGATATGCGCTCGGCGGTGGCTGCGAACTCGCTATGATGTGCGATATTATTTATGCAGCCGACACTGCAAAATTCGGCCAACCCGAAATCACGCTAGGCACTATTCCCGGTATGGGCGGCACGCAGCGCCTCACGCGCGCTGTTGGCAAAGCCAAAGCAATGGATATGTGTCTGACCGGCCGGATGATGGATGCGCACGAAGCAGAGCGTGCAGGGTTGGTCGCACGCGTTGTACCCGAAGCTGAATTGTTAGACATCACGTTGGCGGCCGCATCAAAGATCGCCAGCCTTTCGCGGCCTGCGGTGATGATGGTTAAAGAGGCGATCAATCAAGCGTTTGAAGTGCCGCTCGAAGATGGTCTGCGGTTTGAAAAGCGATTGTTTCACTCGACGTTTGCTTTTGAAGATCAAAAGGAAGGCATGACGGCCTTTGTTGAAAAGCGTATTGCAACTTTCCGTAACCGTTAATGAGACTTAGCCATTGACGTTTCAGCCGTGTTCACCTAAGGACGCTTCGAACGGATGGCCATCGGGCTTTACGCAGTAATGCGGGAGCCCGTTTTTATATGCGCCTCCCCCCATTATTGAGAGGCACTATGGCCAATACGTCTTCTGCAAAAAAAGCCGTCCGCAAAATTGAGGCACGCACCGAAGTCAACCGCAACCGCCGCTCGCGCGTTCGCACGTTCATCCGCAAGGTTGAGGAAGCTCTTCTCGCCGGCAAGGCCGCCGAGGCCGCAGTGGCTTTGACCGCTGCTGAACCGGAAATGATGCGTGCCGTTAGCAAGGGCGTTTTACATAAGAATACTATGTCGCGTAAAGTATCGCGTCTCGCGGCCCGTGTGCGCGCACTGACTGCCTAAACTTTCCAACTTGTGAGCTTTCAAGTCCCGGCCAATGGCCGGGTTTTTTGTTTTGCGGCATGACGTAGCGTCGGATAGACGCGTTATCGGGATTATGTCACAAATTGTGCAAACCAATGTCGCAAACACGCCAAGCTATTGTCATAATTTTGTAAAAATATCTAATAAAAACAACGATGTTTTGAAATTCTTAATGTTTATCAATATCTTACAGGATGTTATCCACAGCCGTCGATTTGCTTAGACGGTAAATTCGCTGCATTTTAGCAACAGCAGAAAAAAGATTTCCCCAGCTTTATAGCTGCTGCTTTTTGCTCACTCCGGCAAAACATTGAGCTTTTCGGCATAGACGGTAAAACCCTGAAACGGGCGCCCCGGAGTCAAGCCATTTATTCGCTGTCAGGCAAACTAAATTTCCTGATGCGCCCTTGCGCTCAGCGCTCCAATCGTTAGATTTAAGTCACGAGCTTGAGATAGACAGAATAACAGATAGATTAATGGCTGGTAATATTGCTGTTTTCATTTCTTTATTGATTGTCAAATATAAGTTCGATATTTTTTCTATGGGCTATTAGATATAGTTATAAACCTACTGGGGCAGGTTTATAATTTCAGGCCACCGTATGAAAGATGAACTGAACACATCCATGCGTGAGTGCGCTGCCACTAAAATTAACCCAGCCGCTCGGGATGGGGACTTCGGGGATATAATGATGATTGATGAGAATGGTGACACGGGGCCTGCCCTGTTCCAGCGTGTCACGCGCAAACTGAAGGTCCGCGTTGGAAGCGAAGTCTATTCAAGCTGGTTTGGCCGGATAAAATTAGATGAAGCTTCAAAAAGCGTTGTACGCTTGTCGGTTCCGACAACTTTTTTGCGCTCTTGGATTAACAGCCACTATTTGGCAACAATAACAGAATTATGGCGCGACGAAAATCCTGAGTTGATGAAGTTAGAAATTGTGGTTCGCACAGCCGTGCGTGCTCGCCCGGTTGAAGATGCTGAGAAGGTTGAAGACCGTTCAGCGAGTGACGCTGCAAAAGTGCCGGCAAACAAGCCGCGCGGCAGTGACCCTGCTTATGCGCAGGCTGTCATACAAAATGCCGGTTCGCCAGCCAAAAGCGTCATTGGTTCGCCATTGGATGCACGCTATTCATTTGGGGCCTTTGTTGAAGGCGCTTCGAACCGGGTGGCATTGGCAGCAGCAAAGTCTGTGGCCGAAAGCGACAGTGGCTCTGTGCGGTTTAACCCGCTTTACATCTACGCCTCAGTTGGGCTTGGCAAAACACATTTGCTACAGGCCATTGCCAATGGCGCTTTAGCGCGCCGGCCGCGCTCGCGTGTGGTTTACCTCACGGCTGAATATTTTATGTGGCGTTTTGCCAAAGCCATCAAAGATAATCATGCGCTCGTGTTCAAAGAGCAGCTGCGTGACATTGATTTGCTGATTATTGATGACATGCAGTTTTTGCAGGGCCATCAAATCCAGCATGAGTTTTGCCATCTGATCAATATGCTGCTTGATAGCGCAAAGCAGGTGGTTGTTGCTGCCGACCGGCCGGTGGGCGAACTTGATTCGCTCGAACCGCGCATCAAGTCGCGCCTTTCAGGCGGCATGTCGATTGGCATGACTTCGCCTGATTATGAAATGCGGCTCGAAATGCTTCGCAACCGCTTGGTTGCGGCGCAAGCTGAAGACGTAAGCCTTGATGTACCGGAAGACGTGTTGAAACATATTGCGAAAACAATTGTGGGTTCAGGACGCGAGCTGGAAGGCGCATTTAATCAATTGCTGTTTCGCCGCACGTTTGAAGCTGACATCTCCGTCGAGCGCGTCGATAGTTTAATCGGGCAAATCTACCGCGCTTCTGAAGCAAAGCGTATTCGAATTGAGGATATTCAGCGGGTTGTCGCGCGTCATTATTCAGTGACACGCACGGAGTTGGTTTCTGCCCGCCGCACACGCACCGTGGTTAAACCGCGGCAAGTGGCCATGTATCTCGCTAAAGTGATGACACCACGCTCCCTGCCGGAAATCGGCCGCCGGTTTGGCAACCGTGATCATACGACGGTGCTCCATGCAGTGCGAAAAATTGAGGGCTTGGCCAAGGACGACAACAAGCTGGAGCAGGAATTGGAATTGTTGCAGCGCTTGATTCAAGACCAAAGTTGAGTTTTGAAGATTAACACTGTTGAATCTGGTGAATCTGGTGATTCAACGCTTTGGCAGCATCTGGGGTGCTTGCCTTTCAAGGGGTTTCACATTCATGATAGATCTCAATTAGTTTAAAGCACAGCACGGATTTAGAGTATCATGCGCGTCACTCTTGAGCGGTCAAATCTCCTCAAAAGCCTTTCCCACGTCTACCGCGTGGTGGAGCGCAAAAATACGATTGCGATTTTGTCCAATGTGTTGCTTTCGGCATCCGGGTCAGAGCTGACGCTGAAAGCCACCGACCTTGATCTCGAAATTACTGAGACTGCGCCTGCCATGGTGGAGCAATCGGGTGAGACAACCGTGCCGGCCCATTTGCTGCATGATATTGTCCGTAAATTGCATGATGGAGCTGAGGTGATGCTATCGCTGTCTGATGATGGCCGCACATTGAATGTGATCGCCGGTAAAGCCAACTTTCAACTGCAGTGCTTACCAAAATCAGAGTTTCCGGAACTTTCATCCGGTACTTTCACCCATATTTTCCGCATGCCGTCTGACAAGCTGAAAACACTGATCAACCGCACACAGTTTGCGATCTCCAATGAGGAAACCCGCTATTACTTGAACGGCATTTACATGCACACCGTAACGGTTGGCGGCGATTTGATTTTGCGCGCTGTGGCAACCGATGGCCACCGCTTGGCACGCGCTGAGATTGTTGCGCCTTCCGGGTCTGAGCAAATGCCCGGCATTATTGTGCCGCGCAAAACCGTTGGCGAAATTCAAAAGCTCATTGAAGAGGGTGAAGCGCCGGCAACGCTGGAAATTTCAGACACAAAAATCCGCCTGACCTATGGCCCGGTGGTGCTGACCTCGAAACTGATTGATGGCACGTTTCCCGATTATCAGCGCGTTATCCCAACGGGAAATGACCGCCGCCTGCGGATCGACCGTGACACATTTCAGCGTGCGGTTGACCGGGTGTCGACGATTTCAACCGAACGCGGACGGGCGGTTAAATTGGCCATCAGCGAAGGGCAAATTGTGCTTAACGTTAATAACCCCGGCTCTGGAAACGCAACCGAAGAGCTGGCTGCAGACTATTCCTCGGAAGCAATGGAAATCGGATTTAACGCCAAATATTTGCTGGATATAGCCAGCCAAGTTTCCGGCAGCGAAATTGGCTTCATGCTGGCTGATGCCGCTTCGCCAACCCTGATCGAAGACAGTTCAGATAAAAGCGTGCTCTATGTGTTGATGCCAATGCGGGTTTGATTGGGTGCAATCTGACAAAACACTTAAGCCGGTTCGGCTGACCGCTCTTACGCTTTTAGATTTTCGCAATTACGCCAGCCTTTCGGTGCAACTTGAGCCGCGCCATATTGTGCTGACCGGCCAAAATGGCGCCGGTAAAACTAATTTTTTAGAAGCGATATCGCTTCTTACGCCGGGACGTGGGCTCCGGCGCGCCGCCTATGACGATATGGCGCGCAAGGCGGGTGTTGGTGGCTTTGCAATCGGAGCAAAGGTAAACATTGACAATGACGAGACGCAACTTGGCACGGGTCTTGGCGCAGCTGTTGGCGAAGTCTCGGGCGCGCGGATCGTCCGCATCAATGGTACACAAGAAAAAAGCGTTGATGCCTTAAACGACCACCTCCGGCTGACGTGGCTAACACCGGCGATGGATGGGGTGTTTACTGGCCCCGCTGCCGACCGGCGCAAAATGCTGGACCGTATGGTGCTGGCGGTTGAACCGGCCCATGGCCGCCATGCAATTGACTTTGAAAAAGCCATCCGCAGCCGCAACCGGCTGATTGCCGACGATGTCAATGATACGGCTTGGTTTTCCGCGCTGGAGCACGAAATCGGCACGCATGGTGCGGCCATCACATTGGCACGGCACCGGTTCATTGCAGCACTTAATGCCATGGCCACATCTGGTTTTGATCGCGCTGCGTTTCCTTTTGCTGGCCTCTCATTGGTGAGCGAAATCGACGCGCTTGCCTCAAACGTACAAGATTTGGCCGAAACTTATCGAGCCGCGCTGGCCCGCTCCCGCCCCGCAGACCGGCAAGCCGGGCGCACGTTGATCGGCCCGCATCGCAGCGAACTTGAGGTCACGCATGTTGCCAAAAACATGCCCGCTGCTATTGCCTCGACCGGTGAACAAAAGGCACTGCTCGCCGGAATGGTCTTAGCCCATGCCGCCTTGATTGCGCAGACCAGCGGCCTCACTGCACTCTTGCTGCTTGATGAAATCGGTGCGCATTTTGATGCAGGCCGCCGGGCGCAACTGTTTGAAATCCTCGATCAACTCGGCGGGCAAGCCATCATGACTGGCACGGAAACGCATCTGTTTGATGCATTGGAAAACCGCGCGCAGTTCTTCAATATTACTGATAGCGTGGTGCGTCCACAGGACAGCCGCCATGACTGAGATATTCTTGCCCGAAGAAATCGCGCGATATCGCCGCCATTTGGTTTTGCCAGAGATTGGCGGACCGGGCCAGCAAAAGCTCAAAGCTGCGCATGTTGCGGTGCTGGGCGCTGGCGGCCTTGGTGCGCCGGTGATTGCAATACTGGCAGCAGCTGGTGTTGGCAAAATGACTTTGATTGATGATGATGATGTGGATTTATCAAATTTGCAGCGCCAGTTCATCCACCGGACGGTTGATCAAAATATCGCAAAAGTGGAAAGTGCAGCACGATTTTGCCAAGCGTTAAACCCGCATGTTGAAATAGAGCACTATCGAACACGGCTAACCGCAGATAATGCAACATCGCTTATTTCCGGCGCATCACTTGCCATTGACGGCAGCGATAATTTTGCCGCCCGCCGCGCTTTGGCCGCCGCCAGTGAAGCTGCAAAAATTCCGATGGTCACAGGAGCGGTTAACCGTTTTGATGGATCACTTTCAGCCATCGCCCCGCATTTGACGGATCATAAAGGCCGCCCTGCCCCATTTTTCAGCGATCTTTACCCTAACGATCCGCCAGCCGGTTTGCTGGCCTCATGCGCTGAAATAGGTATTGTTGGCGCGCTGACGGGCGTGATCGGCATGCTAATGGGGATGGAAGCCGTTAAGTTGATCACCGGCGCGGGCCAGCCGCTGGTGGGCCGCGTGATGCTGTACGACGGGCTTAATGCCCGGTTTTCAGAGTTGAGATACAAGCGAAATGCTGCTGACTTGCTGCATTTGCGTTAATCTCCTGAAGTTTCATCAGGCTCGAAAGTCTTTTACAGCAGCACATCGAGCACCCTGTCTGGAGGACGATGGCCATCCAGAAATGTGCGGATATTAATCAAAACGCGGTCACCCATTTCGTGGCGGGCATCAAGCGTGGCCGAACTCATATGGGGCAAAATCACGGCTTTGCCTGCATTGACCAGTTTCATTAGACGGCGGTCGATTTTGGGTTCATGACTGAACACATCGAGGCCCGCGCCTGCCAACCGGTTTTCAGCCAAGGCCACGATCATTGCTTCTTCGTCGATAATGTCGCCACGCGCGGTGTTGATTACAAAGCTTGCCGGTTTCATCAGTGCAATGCGCCGTGCCGACAGCAGATGAAAGGTTGAAGGTGTTGATGGGCAATTGACCGATAAAATATCAATTTGCGGCAACATTTGGTCAAAACTATCCCAATAAGTCGCGCCAAGCTCCACTTCCGTTGCAGCCTGTGCCGGTTTTCGGTTGTGGTAATGAATTTCAAGGCCAAACGCTTTGGCGCGGCGGGCAACGGCAGTACCCACACGGCCCATGCCCAAAATACCCAATTTTTTGCCACGCAGACGGTGGCCAAGCATCCATGTCGGCGACCAACCGGCCCAGCTTTGGTCTTCGCGCAAGACTGACGCGCCTTCAATGATGCGGCGCGGGACAGCTAATATCAAAGCCATGGCAAGGTCGGCGGTATCTTCTGACAAAACATTAGGCGTGTTTGTCACCATTATCCCGCGGGCGGCCGCGGCTTTGAGATCAATATTGTCGACGCCATTCCCATAATTGGCGATGAGTTTGAGGTTCGGGCCGGCAGAATTGATCAATGCTTCATCAATACGGTCTGTCACCGTGGGCACCAGAACTGTGGCTTCGCGCATGGCAACAGCCAATTCATCGCGGCTCATAGGTGGATCATCATTTCTAAACCGGCAATCGAAAAGTTCTGCCATGCGAGTTTCGACCCGCTCGGGCAGTTTGCGCGTGATAACAATTATGGATGCTTTATGAGCCATTTCAGTTTGATCACTCATGTTCATAATTTTGGGTTCGGATTATCCGGCTTTAGCTGAAACTTAACCTTAAACCGGCATCGTGACGCTGGTGAGATTGCAAGGGTTTAGCGTTGATCGTGGCGCTGGCAAGCAATTTTGCATCTTTAGTGTGTTTAATGTATCGGGTTCTGGGTGCGTTTTCCTTATGCAATATCGTATAATCTCAAAAATAGTCAGTTCATTGAGCATGGCGCTCTGCCTTGTTGCATTGTCGGCTACGGCCAGATCGGCTGAGCTTGAGACACAGCCTGAAGGTGCTGCGACACTTGGGTCAGCGCTTGGGACGACACTTGGGACGACATTTGGGCTTGAAACAACGGGTTCCATTGCGCCCGGCGGCGCGAAACTGGGGGCCAGCGGTTTGGCATTACCACGTTTTGCGAGTTTGAAGTCAGGAAACATCAATGTTCGCGTGGGTCCCGGCAAGGAAAACGCCATTCTTTGGAATTATGTCAAGGCCGGCCTGCCCGTGGAAATCGTGCTTGAGTTTGATACTTGGCGCAAAATACGCGATTCTGAAGGTGTTGAAGGCTGGGTGTCGCAAGCCATGCTATCGGGGCGTCGTACAGCAACAGTTGAGCCGCAGTTAGCTAAAAAGACGGGGGATATTACCAGTATTATTGAAGCTGCTTCTGCAGAACCAGAACTCACTGTACCCTTGTTTGCCAAGCCGCAAGACAACGCCCGCCGCGTTGCGTTGCTGGAGCCGGGTGTCAACGTAGACGTGATGACCTGCGATGCCCAATGGTGCTCGGTAACGACAGGAGCCTATGGCGGCTGGATTGAAAAGTCGCGGTTATGGGGCGTTTATACAGCTGAGATCATTGACGACTAGGCGGTTCTTGATCATGACGAATTAGGATCGCTAAGAAACCAGTCTGCAGTTAACAATGCTCTAGGATACCATATCCAACGTCATGTAAAGACTGTGCGGATCCGCTGTATAATCGCCAAACGGGCCGCACGTTTTGAAACCAAAGCTCTCGTACAGTTTTTGTGCTGGCATAAATGGCGGGGTCCGGCCGGTTTCCAGCCAAAGCGAACTTAGGCCGCGCTGTTTGGCTTGCCCTATAAGATGCGCTACCAAATCGCGTGCAATGCCTTTGCCGCGCCGCTCTTTTATAGTGTGCATGGATTTGATTTCGCCGTGCCGATTATTCTGTGCGCCGAACTCTTTTAGCGCCACACAGCCCACCATTTGGCCATCAAGCCTACCAGACCAAAACGTGATTTCAGGCAGACGAAGCCGATTGAGGTCAAGCGCATAGACGCTCCCCGCCGGTGTGATTTCATACATTAAATCGAGATGACGCTGCAGCAGCGCGGCGATTTCGGGGCCACGTAAATCATCAACAGCAATAATAAGTGACACTTAGAAACTCCGTTTGCTAGAGCCATTTTCGCAATTTGAACCAAGCAATAAGGCCCAATGCAACGCAAGCCATAAATGCCAACGCCGCGGGGTAAGCCCAGACTTCATCCAACTCGGGCATATGTTCAAAGTTCATACCCCAAATGCCGGCCAAGAAAGACAATGGAATAAAGATTGTGGAAATTGTTGCCAGAACCTTCATGATTTCATTCATGCGGTTGGAGAGGGATGATTGATAAAGATCCAAGATGTTTGCAGCCAATTCGCGGTCGCTTTCCACAATCTCAATAAGCTGGATGGCATAGCTTTGAGTGCCGCGAAATGCGCGGCGCGTTGCGGGTTTTACATAAGTTGCGTCATCAACGGAAAGCGCCAGCAAAACTTCCCGCATCGGCCAAAGTGCCCGTTTCAAGCCAAGCAACTCACGTTTGGTCGCGTGCAAAGAGCGCATATGGATGGGTTTTGCGTCAAGTGATATTAAGTCCTCTAACTTATCAAGCGTTTCGGCAAGGCGGTCGAGCGGCTTGTAATAGGCGTCAATTGTTGCCTCTAAAATGGCATGCACAAGGTGATCAGGCCCATTGGCGCGAATGCGGGATTTCGGGTTGCGAAAGCGTGAGCGGACCGGCTCAATGCAATCATCAATTGTGCGCTGCAATGTCAGCAAAAACCGGTTGTTGAAAAATATGGCCAGCTGATCGGTTTCAAAAACCGTATCGCCTTCGGCCATAGTGGCAATCACGCGTGTCGCGCCGTCAACATGGGCTACACCGGCACGTTGTTCCGGTTCCATTGCTTCAATGATATCAAGCGCGTTGAGATCCAAAACAGCCGCTACAGCTTCGGTGTCCTTCTCCGTTAATTGGCCAGCATGCTCGATCCACAGCCGCTTCTTGCCTGCCAGCGCTAAGCTAACATCGGCGAGCGTTGCGTTGGCATTTTCAACGAGGCTTGAAGCATCATAGATAAACAGACGGAAGTGCAATTCAGTTTGTGTCATTGGGCTGCTTCCGGTGCTTAAAACCCTTTTGTTGCGATGATTTTCACTTCGGTGAAATCTTCAAGGCCAAACATGCCGCCTTCGCGCCCGTTGCCAGATTGCTTAAAGCCACCAAATGGATGGCCAGCCGATAGGCCGGCACCGTTGACCCTGACCATACCCGCGCGCAGTTGGCGGGTGACGCGCTCTGCGCGCTCTGCGCTGCCGGTTTGCACATAAGCTGCCAAACCAAACGCGGTATCATTGGCAACGCGCACGGCTTCGGCTTCATCTGCCACTTTGATGATGGACAGCACCGGGCCAAACACTTCTTCGCGCGCAATTGTCATGTCATTGGTGACACCGGCAAAAATTGTTGGGCGCACATAATAGCCGCGGTTAAACCCTTCAGGGCGCCCGGGGCCGCCGAGCACAACGTGCGCGCCTTCTTTGATGGCAATATCAATCAGGCCCTGGATTTTATCATACTGCATTTGCGAAATGACAGGTCCGATATGGCGGCCTTTTTCGCGCGGATTGCCAACTTTGATATCGGCGCCAAATTTGGCGGCCAGTTCAACAACTTCATCGTAGACTGAGGCCTCCACAATCATTCGTGTTGGGGCATTGCACGATTGACCAACATTATCAAAGCAGTGGGCAACACCGCGTTTCACCGCTTTTGCCACATCGGCGTCGGCAAAAATGATGTTGGGCGATTTGCCGCCGAGTTCCAACGTGACGCGTTTAACAGTTTCGGCTGCAGCTTTTTGAACGGCAATGCCTGCCCGAGTGGAACCGGTAAAGCTCATCATGTCAATATCGGGATGGCGGCTCATCGCTTCGCCGACATCCATGCCAGAACCATTGACGAGATTAAACACACCTTTAGGAAAACCAGCCTCATGGATGAATTCAGCGAATTTCAACGCCGATAGAGGCGCAATCTCAGATGGTTTCAAAACTACGGTGCAACCGGCAATCAAGGCTGGCAAAACCTTCAAGACAATCTGGTTAACAGGCCAGTTCCAGGGTGTGATGAGCCCGCACACGCCAATGGGTTCACGCACGATGATTTCATGGTCTGAGAATTTGGCTTTCCAGTGAAATTCGCGGGCTGCTTTCAAAAACCCGCCCATGTGCCAAGGGCCGCAACCGGCCTGATCTCCATTGGCAAAATCAATGGGAGCGCCCAGTTCATAAGACACTGCTTGCCCCATTTCTGCATTGCGGGCGTTTTGGATGGTGTCAAGCTTTTCCATAAGCGCGAGGCGCTGTTCCAAAGGCGTTGCGGCCCAACCGGGAAATGCGGCTTTGGCTGCGGCAACGGCTGCGTCGACATCGGCTTTTGTGCCCATAGAGATAACCGCACAGGGTTCTTCAGTTGCGGGGTCGATCACATCAAAATCATGGGGAACAGCGGGTTTAACCCAAGTACCGTTGATATAAAAATCACGTGTATCGACCATTTGAGACATCCTGTTTTTTGGCAGTGTAGCGGATTTAATTTATGCCGTCTTGTTCACAAAGACACGGCGAGGCCTAAATTCGCCATGTTCCATTGCACCAATGGCAATCAACTCACCACGTTCGGTCGCAAATGCTTCATCAGCAAAGGTAAGCATGCCCGGGCCGCGCAGCATGACCGGATTACCAAGGCGAACGCGGCGGGCTTGTTCGGCATTGAGCAAGACTTCAGGCATTCCGAGCAAAGCGGAACCACAGGTTTTGAGCAGCGCGTCGAGCAGCGCATACTGGTCTGGCACCTGCAAGCCAATGGGCCAGGCACTTTCATCGTCACCATGAATTGCAACCGCTGCTTGATATTCAGATTTGCCAGTTTCCTGTGCAGCCTCAAGATCAGCCAGAGTAACAAGATCAGCTTGGCAATAGGGGTAAACATCAATCCGGCGCAAAAAAGAAACATGGCCAAAACAGCCAAGATCGCGGCCAAAATCGCGGGCGAGTGAGCGCACATAAGTGCCTTTGCCACAATCAACATCGAATGTGGATGTCTCGCCATTGTGATCTGCGATGCGAATATCTTCGATGACCACAAGACGGGCTTCCAGCTTTACGTCTTGCCCGCTGCGGGCCAGATCATAAGCGCGTTCACCATTGACTTTGATGGCAGAAAACTGCGGTGGGACTTGGCTGATATCGCCGGTGTATTTTGGCAGAAGTGCTTCGATTGCAGCGCGCGACGGGCGTTGATCGCTGGTTTTTGTGACAGTGCCCTCAAGATCATCAGTCGTCGTTTCTGTGCCCCAAGACACGGTGAAGCGATACGTCTTACCGCCATCAACCACATAGGGCACAGTTTTTGTGGCTTCGCCCAAAGCAATTGGCAACATGCCGGAAGCCAAGGGATCCAGTGTTCCCGCATGGCCAGCCTTTTCAGCGTTGAACAGCCAGCGCAATTTGCTGACAGCTTCCGTCGAGCCCATACCTTCGGGTTTATCAAAAATCACCCAACCGGATACGGGCCGCGCTTTCTTGCGGCGCGGTTTAGACATGACAAGTGCCGATTGCAGGGAAAGAAAGAAAGAACCCCTCTCTGTCGGCAAAGCCGACATCTCCCCCGCAAGGGGCAGTGTTTATTTTGGACTCTCGAATCGATGGCGATTGACGAACATATCGAGGGTGATGTGTAGCATTTCCCATGACTTTGAGAACCGTTTTGAACGCCTGTTGAAGCGGGCGAGATTGTCCCGAATGGATGAGTTTGACGCTTCTATCAGGTGTGTTTCGGCTTTGGTTTG
>JANOPZ010000058.1:0-1952 GCA_031422195.1 Limoniibacter sp.
GCGCAGGCGCTGCAGCGCCACCAAAGATTGATTAGCACGGTGAATGAAGTTATTGGAGATGCCGGCTATGCGGCCAATGGCTTGAGCATCAACAAGAACCATCTTCGCGATGGCACTGAGTTTTTGGCGCAGCTTGCGCAAGCCCTGAGCGGTGTTGGCGAATGCAAGACGCAGGATTTTTACCGTACAAATTCACCCATCGAAACGCCATTCTGGAGCCGGCTCGTACGCCGCATTGAATCAGTCAAAAAGGGTATCCGTATTTATGACGTCGGTCCGCGTGAGCAAGCACAGCAAGTGTCGACCGTGGCGCGCGCAGCGAACAGCCTGGCTCTCGCAGCGTCGATAGCAGGCAACGACCCGTCCAGCGGCGCAGCTGCTGAGGCTGTCTCAAATTACTCCAAACAGGAAACAGGCCGCGCGCAAGCCTTTGAGCGCATTCCGATGGTGGTCGGGTATGCCGGGTCAAAAGGAGAAGTGAACAGCGAGCAGCCTTATTTCGGTTGGGTTTTCGGACCCAAGGCCCAAATCGATGTTAAAGAGAACAGAATCCGAACAGCACATGTTTTGAAAGCTCACGACGTAAGCGTTGACTTGATCGCGCCGCGATGGTGGCCAGGAGTTACCTTTACGATCAAGTCGGTTTGGGGTCCATCGGCGACATCGCTGGCGGGCGGTGCTCTGTCCGCTACGTCAACATCAACCATTCGCGTCCCTTTGCCAAAGTCTGCTGGCGATTTTGATGCTTTCACTGATTTCCTATATGGTGAGAGCCGTTCTACGTCGCTTGACCTGGATGTCGATGGCATGGTCAGTGGCTGCGAAACTACTTATCTTACAATTACTGGCGGCAGCGGCGTGTGGCGTACTTCCCAGGCGCTGGTCATGGGGCGTCTGATCGAAGGCGGCGATGTAAGCCTGTTGCCATCCATGGACGGCGTTTTGGTTAAAGTGCCCCCTATCCCTCTGGCTAAAGATTCGCTGGTGAAACGAGAGATTGAAATATTGTCACCCTATGGTGTCAGACGGTCGGCGGTCGACTATCAACCTGTGCCACAGAATGGGGAATGTACCCCAAAGAAACCGGTAGCGGCGCCGACGACCGATGATGACAAGGCGCCGAAATTCTTGTCTTTTTCTCCAGACCGACTGGAGTTTCCGATCCCGTCTGACTTCAGCATCACAGTGACCGGAACCAATCTTGGCAGTGTGGACAGTGTCGCGCTTCATGGCCAACCAGGGGCCGTGAAATCAAGCGCAGATGGCAAGTCATTGATCGTAAGCTTCACAGCCGCAGGTACCAAAGGCGTTCTGGCTGATACTCAGGTTATGCTTGAGTTTCGCAAAGTCGGAACAACGATTCATTCGGTATCAGTGCGAACTCAACGCAGCGGAGGGGATTGATGATGGCAATACTCGAAGGCTTTGTGGCAGAACGGCCCGGCATAATGTGGTTAATTGAGGATGATGTTTCAAATCCACTATGCCGCTTTAACTCACGCATTTTTCCCAATTTTGCAAACGGGGATCCGGTGTATTTTGTCGACGACATTGCCCCGATGAACGAGGCTGAGAATGTCCAGGTGCGGAATTTTGTTGATGACTTGGTTGAGACCGGGACGCCGCGGAACGGAGCAACCAATGACGCATTGGCGCTTCTTGGCAAATTTGCGATGCAAAAGCTTCTTTCTAATACGGCAGCGCTTGCTGCTGGCCAGCCCTCTACGTTTCTGCAAATCAATGCCAAGATGATGGCGCTGGCAAGTGAGATGAATGCCAACCATGGAGGGCGAGCAACGGTCCCTGTCCTGCGGGCTTTGGGTCTATGACAAATATTGGCGACCCAAGATTTGAGATTGGGTGGCTTCATCTAATCGAATTGTTTGTGACGCTCGTGATACTGGGAATAGGAGAACGGGACACCCACAATTCGGAAAATCCCGACATGCCGC
>JANOPZ010000059.1:0-35519 GCA_031422195.1 Limoniibacter sp.
GCCCGCCTCCTGAGAGGCCAAAGTTTGCCGTCCCGCCGCCTGAGAGGCCAACGTTTGACGGCCCGCTCCCTGAGCGGCCAACGTTTGACGGCCCGCGCCCTGAGGGGCCAAAGTTTGACGGCCCGCGCCCTGAGCGGCCAAAGTTTGATGGCCCGCGCCCTGAGCGGGCAGGCGCAGATGGCGACCGCAAGCCGCGCTCATTTGGATTTAAGGCTCAAGGGGATGCACCTCGCGGTGACAAACCTTATGGCGATCGCAAGCCAAGATCGTTTGGGGCTAAACCCAATGAAGCCGGTGAGCGTAAACCCTACACGGGCGAGCGCAAACCGTTTGATCCCGACCGTAAACCATATCAAGGTGACAAGCCGCGCAGCGATAAGCCTTATGGAGATAAACCTTATAGTGCCAAACCCGCAGGTTCGCGCCCATCAGGCGGACGGCCGTCTTTTGGTGGCAAACTTTCTGGTAGCAGACCGGCGGGCGGGCGACCATCAGGCGGTAGGCCTTCCGGCAATCGCGGGCCCAAATCGTAAAAGATGCGAATCGTCGGCGGCAAGTTCAGGGGCAGGGCGCTGGCAACACCGCAAAGCCATGATATCCGGCCAACCACCGACCGTTCGCGCGAATCTCTGTTCAACATCTTGATCAACCAGCTCGGCCATGATTGGTCAGGCGTGCGTGCGCTTGATATGTTCGCCGGTACTGGCGCGTTAGGTTTAGAAGCATTGTCGCGCGGCGCATCTCACGCGCTGTTTGTTGAAACAAGTGTTGAGGGCCGCGGTCTTATCCGCGATAACATTGAAGCTTTTAGCCTGACCGGAATCGCGCGGCTTTTACGCCGTGATGCCACCGACATGGGGCCTGTTGGCACGATGGAGCCGTTTACTTTGGCATTTGCCGACCCGCCCTATAGCAAAGGCTTGGGTGAAGCGGCCTATGCCAGCGCTGCAACGGGTGGCTGGCTTGCCGATGGTGCGCTATGTGTACTCGAAGAAGCGGTAGGTTCGGTCTTTAATCTGCCGCAAGGCTTTGCGCTTGAAGATGAACGCCGCTATGGCGACACGTGTTTGCGTTTCATGCGATTTGAAAGATCGAGATAATGGCCAACCCCAAGATAGTTTCTCTTAAAAACAATAGCACGCCAACGCTCGCTTTGGCTCTAGGTGGCGGCGGCGCACGCGGGCTTGCCCATATTCATGCGTTGATTGCGCTGGATGAAATGGGCATTAAACCGGTTGCCATATCGGGCACATCCATTGGCGCTATTATTGGTGTTGGCTATGCCGCCGGAATGCCCGCTTCAGACATTTCTGATTTCATGTTGAAATCGATAGGCAACCGGACAGAGCTGATGGCGAGGCTGTGGCGTTTGCGTCCAAAAGGTCTTGGCGGCGTGCAAATCAGGTTTAACGGCCCGGGCCGTGTGGATTTAGAATCGGTGCTCAAAGTTTTTTTGCCTGAAAAATTGCCGGATAAATTTGAAGATCTGCAAATACCCTTGACGGTCATTGCAACCGATTATTATGCGCAACAACAGGCGATATTTACATCTGGTCCGCTCCTTCCTGCCCTTGCGGGTTCAGCAGCAATTCCGGCCTTGTTTCGCCCAATTATACACCATCAACGGGTGCTAATTGACGGCGGCATAACAAATCCGGTCCCTTTTGATGTTCTGAAGGGTAAAGCAGACATAACGCTGGCAATTGATGTGGTTGGCGGCCCGTCTGGCCCCGCAAACCGCTTACCAACGCCCGTTGATGCTTTGTTTGGGGCCAGTCAATTGATGATGCGGTCCATTATTTCAGAAAAACTGCGTGCAGGTGCGCCTGATATTTTTCTTCGCCCGAAAGTCGACAGCTGGCGTGTCATGGATTTCTTGAAGATAAAGGAAATTCTACATCAAACCGAGAGCTTTCGCGAAGACGTTAAATACGCCGTTGACGCAGCGATCAACAAGCACATTAAAAACTGATTAAAGGGCGCCCTTGGCCGAAGTGAAGGGCGAATGTGCACCCGACGGCGGTTCCGGCAAAACGTCCTTGGCGCCGCTATCACCGTTACGCTCAATCGCGGCAATAACGCGGAAGCACATAATAATGGCTGCAATGCCGAAAATAACTGAGCCAAGCCCCCATCCGGCCATAATGCCAATCGCGCCATAATATTTTGCGCCGACCCACACAAACGGGAATGTGCCGAGCGTTGCGCGGCCCCAATTGAAAACCGTCGAAAGTGTTGGGTGACCAAGATTGTTAAACGCAGCATTGGCCACAAACAATGCGCCGTTAAACAAAAAGCTGCCCGCTACAAACAGGCAAAAGAAACGGACCAGTTCACCGGTTAGCCCGGTTGCGCCAAAAAGAACGGCAATTTGGTAGCTGAAAAGTGCGATTAAAGCCCAAGCAATCAGCGTGTAAACCGCAGTAAATATCAGAGCGTCACGCATCGTTTCATAGAGCCGGTGATACAGTTTGGCACCGTAATTTTGGCCTAAAATCGGCCCGACAGAACCTGATAGTGCGAAAATAACACCAAAAACAACTGGCACCAGTCGCCCGATGATGGCCCAGCCAGCAACTGCATCATCACCGAATTTTGCCATTTCTATTGTAACATAAGCATTGCCAATAGGCGTCGCGAGCTGTGTGACGATTGCCGGAATCCCGATTGCAAAAAATGGTTTTGCCATGTTGCGAATGCTTGTCATCCCGTCAAATTTGACCAGACGATGAATGAACCATGCTCCATAAAGCCCAACCACCAAAATAGCGGCGCGTGAAACTATGGTTGTGATTGCAGCGCCTTGCAATTCAAGCCCGAGGCCGAAAATCAAAATGGGGTCAAGAATGGCAGCGATGATGGCCCCAATGAGTGTGATCATCATAGCGCGCCGTGCATCGCCAACACCGCGCAAAATGCCAGACGCGCCCATGCCAATTGCGATGAGCGGCGAAGACGGCATCACCCATTGCATATAATGCACCGTCAAATCATGCGTGCGGCCAGTGGCACCTAAAAAGCTGACAATAGGAGATAAAAACGGCAGTACCGCAAGTGTAACCGCCGTCACAATCAGGCCGGATAGAACCAAAGCGCCACCACCCGCTTTTGCCGCAGCCTCACGGTCGCCTCGCCCCAAAGCGCGGGAGACCAGAGCACTTGTGCCAATTGTCAGCCCAATTGCCACTGACGTTGTGAAAAACAAAATTGTGCTGGCAAAGCCGATGGAGGCTGAAAGCTCTTCTTTGCCGAGCATAGAGATATAAAGAAGGTTCAGCGCATCAACAAAAAACACCGCGATGAGGCCAATCGAGCCCGTCGTGGTCATCGACACGACATGGCGCATTGTCGAGCCGGTCACAAATTTGGCTTTAGTATCGATCGGTGCGCCGATTGTTGCGTCGATGGGCCTGTTCATTCTGCAGCTTCAATTCTGCTCACATCATTGGCGGCTTTGTCGATGCGTTTGCCTTCTTTTACAGGCGCAATCAAAGGCTCTGGCGTCACGGGTTTAGTATGCATTTTATCGCGGCCAGAATAAATGTCGCCTGTCATCTGTGCCTCAAGCCGCTCTTCATCGCGTTTGCGCACATCTTGAATTACAGCATGGGCCACATCTTCAGAATGTCCCAGTTCTTGCAGCGCATGTTTGCCAAATTCCAAAGCAGATTCGAGCGTTTCACGGATTTCAAAATCTACGTCGCGCTTGCGCAACGAAATTGTATGCGTGCGGTCATAAGAGCGTACAAACAGTTTCACGTTCGGAAATTCAGATTTTATCAGATCAACAATACGGTCTGTTGCCTCCCGGTTATGGGTGCAAACGGCAACAATCTTAGCGCGCTCAATTCCAGCGGATTTGAGCACATCAAGCCTGCCGCCATCGCCAAAATAAATGCGAAAGCCAAATTTACCGGCCTGCCTGATCCGTTCCGCTGATGTGTCAATGATCGTGGCTTGGTTGCCGCTGGATAGCAGAACCTGTGAAATAATTTGCCCGAAACGGGAAAAACCAATCATCAAAACATCAGAGCCCGCGCCCTCAAAATCCTCGTCTATTTGTTCTGCAACCGGCTGGCTGACAAAAAATCGAACCATCGCCACTGTCAGCGGCGTCAGCGCCATCGTCAGCGTGACAATTGCAACAAGCATAGAAGAAACTTCTTGGCTAAACAAACCGGCTGTTACAGCCACGGAAAACAACACAAAGGCAAATTCGCCGCCTTGTGGCAGTAAGAGCGCCAAGCGGGTCGCATCTGAATGGCTGGAACCAAACCCGCGCGATACACCGTAAATCATTGCTCCCTTAATGAGGATGACCGCTAAAACTGAGATCAAAATGACCAGCCAGTTCTGAGCCACCACGGTCAAATCAAGTGAAAGGCCAACGGCTACAAAAAATAAACCCAGTAAAATACCACGAAATGGCTCAATATCGGCTTCGAGTTCATGGCGATAAGACGATTCAGCCAAAAGTACGCCCGCCAGAAACGCCCCCATCGCCATTGAAAGCCCGGCATATTGCATCGCCAAACCTGAACCGAGCACAATTAAAAGTGCCGCGGCGATCATCGCTTCTTTGGCGCCGGTGTTGGCAATGATGCGAAATAGGGGATTGAGGAGATAACGCCCCGCAGCAATTAAAGCGGCAACCGCCAGCAGCGCAATCCCGATTGTGAGCATCGGGTGTTGGTTGCTTTGCGCTGTTTGTGGTGACAAAAGGGGGATCAATGCCAACAAAGGCACAATGGCCAAATCTTGAAACAGCAAAATTGAAAACGCACGCCGCCCATATGGCGAATTGATTTCATGGCGTGATTCCAAAAGCTGCATCGCAAACGCTGTGGACGATAAAGCCAGGCCAAAACCAATAATCATGGCCGCCTGCCAGCCCAGTCCGGCAAATGCCATCGCTGCACCCATCAGCCCAAAGCCGCACGTTAAAACCTGAGCCAAGCCAAGGCCAAAAATATCGCGCCTTAAAGCCCAAAGACGACTTGGTTTTAATTCCAAGCCAATAATAAACAGCAGCATCACCACGCCAAGTTCTGCAACATGCAAAATCTCTTCGCCGCGACCGATAAGGCCAAGAACCGGCCCGACAATAATGCCTGCAGCCAGATAGCCAAGCACTGTACCAAGTCCAATACGCTTAAAGATTGGCGCTGCAACGACCGCAGCCCCTAAGATCACCAGCGCTTGCGCAAATAGGTTTGGCCCGGATTCTGCTATTGCCATGGGTTCAGCTTTCAAAGGATTAAGGCTTGCGCTATTGCAGTCGGCAATAGTGCGCCATAGATCAGTCAAGGAATCAGTCTCGCGCTTCCTGGCTGAACAATCAATCATTGAGCCGATGTTTTTGGTGGTATTTCCATTTTGAAACTTCGCCACTCTAACTTTTGCAAAGGCTTCCCATGACGAACGATGTTGCCACCCAGCAATTGTTGAAAGCCGCTGAAAATCTGGTGTTTGAAGCCAAACGTGCAGGCGCAACGGCAGCTGATGCTGTTGCGGGCCAATCTATTTCTGTTGGTGTCTCTGTGCGCAATGGTGTGGTTGAAGACAGCGAAAATGCAGAAAGCAGCTCAATTGCGTTCCGCGTATTCGTTGGCAACCGTGTGGCGTCTGTTTCAGCGGATGCAACAGCCAACCCGCAAGCATTGGCGGAACGGGCCGTCGCGATGGCAAAAGCCTCGCCTGAAGATGTGTCGCAAGGCTTGGCCGATGCAGACGTCTTGGCACAGGATATTATCGATCTTGATTTATTTGATGCCACTTTACCGGGCGCAGACCGTTTTCGCGAGATGGCCCTTGAATGTGAAGCTGCTGCACTTGGCGTAAAAGGCGTTACCAATAGTGGCGGAGCATCTGCCGGTTATGGTTCAAGCGGAGCAGTTCTGGTCACTTCACATGGCTTTTCCGGCGCGTATAAGCGCTCAGGGTTTTCGATTTCTGCCAGCGCAATTGCCGGCGAAGGCACGCTTATGGAACGTGATTATGATTATTCATCGCGTATTTATTTCAATGATTTGGCTGACAGTACCGGAATTGGCAAAAATGCCGGCATGCGCGCCGTGCGGCGCTTGAATCCAGGCAAACTTGAAACCGGTTTGAAAACCATTGTGCTTGATCCACGTGTTGCCCGATCAATTGCTGGCCATCTTTCAGGCGCTATAAATGGCATTTCTGTTGCGCGTAAAACCAGCTTTCTGCGTGATCAAATGGGCCAGCAAATTTTGCCAAAGGGTTTTCATGTCACCGATAACCCGCTGGTCAAACGCCGTGGCGCTTCACGCCCGTTTGATGGCGAAGGCGTGCGCGGCCAGCCATTGGATATTGTGATTGATGGCGTTTTGCAGTGCTGGCTTTTGTCATCTTCGGCTGCACGTGAACTTGGCCTTCGAACCAACGGTCGTGGCTCACGCGGCGGTTCAGGCGTTGGGCCATCTTCTACTAATTTTGCATTTGAGCCGGGCAATGTCTCCCCAGAAGACTTGATTAAGTCTGTTGGTAACGGCGTTTATATCACCGAGCTGTTCGGGCAGGGCGTCAATATGATCACCGGCCAATACAGCCGTGGTGCCAGCGGGTTTTTAATTGAAAACGGCGAAATTACCGGGCCGGTGTCCGAATTTACGGTTGCCTCAGATTTGCCGTCGATGTTTAGTCGATTGACACTTGCAAATGACGTTGATCGCAATTTCTCAACGGCCGCTCCGACCTTGGCAATTGAAGGCATGATGGTGGCAGGAACGTCCGCATGAGTTCTTCGGGTTACACCAACCAAGACGATCTGGCCCTAGTTTTTGAAGCGGCAAAACACGCTTCATCCATTGCAATGAGCTATTTCCGCCGCGCACCGGACGTGACAATTAAAGGTGATGCGTCACCGGTCACCGAAGCTGATTTGGCCATCGACATTTATCTTCACGACTTTTTACGCAGCGCACGGCCAAACTATGGTTGGCTTTCTGAAGAGCGCGAAGATGATGGTTCGCGCCACAAATCTTCCCGCAATTTTGTCGTTGACCCTATTGATGGCACCCGCGCGTTCATTGCTGAAACGTCTGAATGGTGCATCAGTATTGGCTTAGTGGAAGCTGGAAGGCCCGTTGTTGGGGTGTTGTTTTGCCCGGTAAACAATAGTGTTTATCATGCAGTTAAAGGGCAGGGCAGTTTTTTTAACGATGTTCGGCTCCAGATTGGGCTGGAACAAAACGTGGAATTTCGTATCGCAGGACCCAAACCTTTGATTCGCGCCATGCAAGAGCAAAACGAAGTTGCAATCAAATCAATGCCTTATGTGCCGTCATTGGCTTTAAGGCTGGCCATGGTGGCCGATGGTCAGCTTGATGCAACAGTGGTGAAACCGAAATCAGCGCTTTGGGATATTGCGGCCGCCGACATTATTATGAGTGAAGCAGGTTGCAGCTTGGTCAATTTACAGGGTGCGCCGGTTGATTACGCAGCTGCCTCGCCAAAGCTGAGCACCTTGCTCGCAGCGTCTAACGCAAAGATCGATCCAATCTTGGCGGTTGTCCGCACCCTTTCGATAGTTTAGTGACACGGCAACTTTGTTTTGGGGTCAATCATGGCAAATCAAGAAGAGCAAAAACAGCTGCTGCATCTCGTGTTTGGCGGCGAGTTGAAATCGCTTGGCACAACTGAATTTCGCGATTTAAGCAAAATGGATTTTGTGGGCATGTATCCTGATTTTGCTTCAGCCCGCGATGCTTGGAAATCTAAAGCTCAGCAAAGCGTTGATAATGCGCATATGCGCTATTTTGTTGTACATTTACATCGTTTGCTTGACCCTGAAACCGGCGACCAGCTTTGACCCGTTTGAATGAACTTGGCTTGTTCCGTTTTTATGTGCGCAATGAGTGATATTTCTGTGGCAAACGAAGATCAAAAAAAACCAGCATTTGGTTCGCGCGCTTGGCGCAAAAGCCTGCAACGTAATGAATTTCTCTTGAGATTTGCGAGTGCGGCGCTTTATCAATTCATGCGTTTTACCCACATCACACAGCGTTTTTCTGAGCTGGCGTCTCCATACCCCCAGCTCATTGAACCTCATGCGCCGGTGATTGTTGCTCTTTGGCATGGCCAGCATTTTTTGGTGCCGTTTATGTGGCCGAAAGATGTGGCAATTAATGCGCTGATTTCAAAGAGTGCCGACGCTGAGATTAATGCGCGCATACTTGTGCGAATGGGGGTTGGCACCATCCGCGGTTCCGGTGGGCGTGCCGCCAAACAGAAACTGGATCGCGGTGGCGCAAAAGCGTTGCTGGAATTACGCCGGTCATTGGCTGAAGGTCGCAGCGTTGTTTTCATTGCAGATATATCCCACAGACAGCGGCGCTGCGCCGGAGAAGGCATTGTGACTTTGGCGCGCATATCAGGGCGTCCAATTATTCCGGTCGCCTATGCCACGTCCAAATTTTATGTTTTTGAAAAAAGCTGGGATAAAGCAACTCTTAATTTGCCTTTTGGAAAGCGTGGCTTTGCCGTTGGGGCACCAATTTACGTTGGCAAAGAAGACAGTATTGAGGAAAAACAATTGGAAGTGACAAACGGTTTGAACGCCGTCACGCACCGCGCAGCTATTGACGCCGGTATAAATGGTATTTCTGCAAATTGAGCCAGCGCTGGGCCAGAGCAACACTGAAAGCCTACCGCATATTGGGTGCCGGCGCTTACCCTTTCATCGGCAGCTACATGCGATGGCGTGCCGCGAATGGCAAAGAAGACCGCGAGCGCCGCCGAGAACGCTATGGCGTTGCGAGTGCAGAGCGCCCTTATGGACCGTTGATTTGGGCCCATGCAGTCAGTGTTGGTGAAACTGCTGCGGTGACGCCCCTGCTTGAAAGTCTTATTGATGACGGCCTGAATGTGGTGCTGACAACGGGCACAGTCACGTCCGCCAAAATGGTGTCTGATCGGTTGGGCAGCAAACTGATCCACCAATATGTGCCACTCGATTTACAACCCGCGATTTCACGGTTCCTCAATCACTGGAAACCCGATCTTGCAATCATTGCTGAATCTGAGATTTGGCCCATAACCATTTTAGAGCTTGGTGCGCGGCGGGTTCCGCAAGTTGTTGTCAACGGGCGTTTATCCGACCGCTCGTTTCAGAGTTGGCTTAAACGCATAAGCCTTGCCGAAGCCTTGATGGAAAACCTGTCTCATGTGGTGGCGCAATCCGATATCGATGGGGAACGCTTCTTCGATCTTGGTGCACGGCCCGTCACGGTTTCAGGCAACCTGAAAGCCGACTCGCCGCCACCGCCTGACAATCATGTAGACCGCGTTCGGCTTGAAAAACAGATTGGCGGCCGCCCGCGATGGGCAGCCACATCGACTCATAATGGGGAAGAAATTATAGCCGCCAATGTGCATCAAGCGCTTGTCGGGCGTATTCCCGGTTTGTTGACGATTATAGTGCCTCGCCATCCCAACCGCGCAATTGAAGTTAAGTCCATGTTGCAAGGCAAAGGGTTGAACGTGATTCTGCGATCATCGGGCGATCCCATCATGCCGGAAACAGACGTCTATCTTTGCGACACAATTGGCGAAATGGGGGTATTTCTGCGCATTGTTGAAGTCGTTTTTATTGGAAACTCCATGACAGGCTCGGGAGGGCAGAACCCGATGGAACCCGCTATGCTTGGTACCGCGATCATATCTGGCCGCAATGTGCAAAATTTCCGCGAAGCTTATCAAAAGCTTCTGAAAAATGGCGGTGCCGTTCTGGTTGCTGATGCCAACGCGTTGGTTAATGCCGTAGGACGTCTGCTGACGGACAAGCCGCGCCGCGAAACTATGGCAAGCGCAGCTTTTGAGACTGTATGCACGATGAAGGGGGCGCTTGTGCGGACACGGCAGGCTTTAGAACCCTATATTGCGCCTCTAATTTTGAAGGCACGGCTTGAACCGCAAAAGCCGAAAAAATCATAAAATGTTTGGTTCCGCGCCCGCATTTTGGTGGAAAAAGCCCGGGTTTAAAGCTTGGTGTCTAGCGCCTGTATCATGGGTTTATGGGCGGGTTGCGGCAAGCCGCTTGCGCAACGCGCCATCTTACCGTGCACCCTTGCCTGTGATTTGCGTTGGTAATTTTACGATAGGTGGATCCGGTAAAACACCTTTGGCACTGGCGCTGGCAAAGGCTGCAAAGGCAGAGGGTTTTAAGCCGGGTTTTATCTCGCGCGGGCATGGCGGAACAACAAAAGTCACTTGTCTTGCCACCGACACTGATACCGCTTTGAGCATTGGTGATGAAGCGATGTTGTTGTTGCGGGTAGCTCCGGTTGCAGTTGGTATTGACCGTTTGGCGGGCGCAAAATTGCTGGCCGAAATTGGCTGCACAATTGCTATTATGGACGATGGCTTCCAAAGCCGCACCATATCTATTGATCATTCGATCATTGCGGTCGATGCGCGGCGTGGGCTTGGCAATGGATATGTTATCCCAGCCGGTCCACTCAGGGCGCAATTGCGTGATCAATTGCCATTTGCAGATCAAATTGTCGTCGTCGGTGAAGGCAACGCTGGTGACGGCGTAGTGCGTATTGCCGCCCGCGCAGGCAAGCCCGTTGCGCGCGCAATTTTAAGTCCGCGCAATATCAGCAAAATCAAAGGCCAACGCGTGATGGCATTTGCCGGAATAGCCGATCCCGAAAAATTCTATGAAACGCTTCGTTTCATCGGCGCAATCATTGTTGCGACCCGTAGTTTTCCCGATCACCATCCCTACACAGATCAGGAACTCAGATCTTTGATGGATGATGCGGGCGAATTGGTTTTGGTGACAACAGAAAAAGATGCAGTCCGGCTTCCCCCTGACGCTCAAGCGCGCGCTGTCATAATACCAGTTCAATTGCACTTACTCGATGATGCAATGCTTAAACGGGCGTTGGGTGAGGCAGTGAAGCGGTTAAAAAGCGCTGTTTAATAACCGTGGCAGCAATTACTACCGTGGCAGTTTAGGGTTCACCTCACGCTCGCGCTGCACTGAGGCCAAAACACTGGCATAGGCTTCTTGCCGGTCAACGTTCCAATATTTAAGCTCATCAAGCAAAATCTGGCGGCCTGTCACCGCACAAATAACATAAGCGCCAGAAACCAGCACTTCAAACTCGGCGTCTTTATAGCGCAGCCGCGCGGGCCCGCTGCTTTCCATACGGTTCATCATTAACATGTCTTATCTGCGCTCAAACAGTCTTTCAATATCGGTAAGCTTTAATTCAACGAACGTTGGCCGGCCATGGTTACAAGTGTCGGAGCCGGGCGTTGCTTCCATTTCACGCAAGAGCGCGTTCATTTCTTCGATGCGCAATTCGCGGCCAGAGCGAACGGAACCGTGGCAGGCAATACGCGCCGCCAAGCCGTCGATACGGCTTTGCAAGGCTAAAGCCGCTCCTCCTTCCGCCAACTCGTCGGCCAAATCGAGTAATAATTGTTTGGTATCAACTTCACCAAGCATCGACGGTGTTCCGTTAACGGCAATGGCACCAGAGCCGAACGTTTCTATCAGCAGCCCGAATTTGGAAAGCGTATCAGCACAATTGAGGACGCGGGCGGCGTCAGTTTCTGGAAGACTGACGATATCTGGGATCAACAGCATTTGAGAAGGTGCGCCATTGCTGGCCAAGCCGCGTTTCAAGGCCTCAAAAACAAGCCTTTCATGGGCCGCGTGTTGATCAACCAGCACAAAGCCATCCAGTGTTTGTGCTATAATATAATTGCGGTGGAGTTGCGCCCGCGCCGCGCCAAGCCTGCCAAAGGCATCGGTTGCGGGTTCACTTCGTGCAGATGGCGCGAAAGCTTGATAAGGCGCAGGTTCTTCATGCGCAAAATGCTCAAGTTTTGAGATTTCCCGGTTTGAAATTTCAAGCGGCATTTGCATCGAAGACCGGATTGGCCCCCGTGAAACTTTGAGGCTTTGCATCACACCTGCGCGTGTTGCCATCTCGCCAAAACTGCGCGTTGCCGCCCGATTGGTTGTCAGCCCTTGCCGGTCCAGCGCTTCCCGAAGTGAGCCTACAATCAACCCACGAATCAATCCCGGGTCGCGAAACCGAACCTCGGCTTTTGCTGGATGCACATTCACATCCACCAACTGCGGTTCAACCTCAATAAATAATGCGGCGCTTGCATATCGTCCGCGCGGCAACCGGTCTGAGTAAGCACCGGCAATCGCGCCCAGAACTTGCCGGTCGCGGATGGCACGGCCATTCACAAACACAAATTGCATGCGGCCGTTAGCGCGGTTGAGGGCAGCCGGGCTGGCATAGCCATAAAGCCGGGCACCTTCACGCTCCCCGTCAATCTCTAAAGCGCTGTCAGCAAAATCGGCACCGAAAATCTGGCGCACACGGCGAAGCAAAGCATCATCATGCGTTGAGCCCGGCAAATCAACCAAGCCTGTTTGTTCGCCGCCAAATGAAAAGTGAACGTCTGGCCTTGCTAATGCAATGCGGCGGATAATTTCCGAAATGGCGGCTGACTCTGCCTGCGATGAGCGCAAAAATTTCAATCGCGCGGGAACATTGAAAAACAAATCCCTGACTTCAACAATAGTTCCACGGTTCATCGGGGCAGGGGTCACGCCGCTGCTTTTTCCAGCAATAACAACAATTGCCGCACCAGCCTCGCGGCCCGCTTTTCGTGATGTCAATGTGAGCCGTGAAACTGAACCAATGGAGGGCAAAGCTTCCCCGCGAAACCCAAGCCACCGGATATCATCAATTGCGCCATCAAGTTTGGAAGTGCAATGGCGTGACACAGCCAATTCCAATTCATCAGCAGCGATGCCCGAACCATTATCGGTAACGCGCAGCAATGAAAGGCCACCACCACTTGCTGTCACATCAATTTGCGTCGCACCGGCATCGAGCGCATTTTCAACCAACTCTTTTACGACGCTTGCAGGCCTTTCCACCACTTCGCCAGCGGCAATTTGGTTTATAACGGGTTCTGGCAATTGGCGAATGGTCATGCCTGTCATATAGGCGAGACTGGCCCTGAACAAAACGCCTTGGCCTTAGCTATGCACGATTATGTTGGAAGTTTTAAGGTTTTGCGCCGCGCATGACGGCCATTTGATAGAGGTTTGTTGAACGCGCGCCTGAACGGCAATACGCTAAAATCGGGCGCGGCAATTCATCGAGCGCAGCAATTGTGGCTTCCACATTTTCATCACTCGCACCATAAGTTCCGCTAACGGGAATAAACCTATGTTCCAAGCCCGCTGCCAGAACGGCTGACCGCAAAGTATCGGCAGGTGTTTGCATTCCATCTTCACCATCAGGGCGGTTGCAAATAATCGACTTGAAACCGGCGCTGCGCAGATCAGCGATATCCTCGATCTCGATTTGCCCTGCCACTGAAATATCAGCAGCTATTTGTCTGAAATCCATATTACACCCCTTTACGCGAAACGTGGCCGCGTTTTCATACGCCTGAAACGTTGCGTCAAGCAACTTGCAGTGCAATGTGCGTGTTAGCAAAAGCACAGCCAGAGACTATTGAAATGCTTAAAGACAAATGGCCGGTGATTTATGCAGGCCTCCTTAGCTCAATAACCGCGTTCTCGATTGATATTACATTGCCAGCCATTCCGGCGATGGCGCGTGAGTTTGGCGCACCCGTATCAACCATCCAACTGACAATTTCGCTGTTTGTGCTGGCCCTTGGTTTAGGGCAATTGTTTTGGGGTGTTTTTTCTGATCGTTATGGCAGAAAGCCGGCAATCATTGGCGGCCTGTCGCTTTACATACTGGCCTCTTTGGCTGCAGCTTTTGCCGTTACACCTGAAGCGCTCATTGCCGCCCGGGTTGTGCAAGGCTTGGGTGCTTCTGCTGCCGGCACGACGGCCCGCGCGATGATCCGCGATCTTTATTCTGGCCCGCAATTGGCAGCCAATATGGCGATTGCCACCACCTTGTTTGCAATCGGGCCAATTTTAGCGCCTTTTATTGGAGCGGCGTTTCTAACCTTCATGTCATGGCGCGCCGTGTTTTTTGGTTTGGCGGCTTTGGCTGCGCTGATGCTTATTGGACTTTTGTTTATCGGTGAAACATCACGCTATAAAACGCCGGTGTCCTTTGATCAGATCGGGAGATCCATCCGTGCGATTGTCGCCAACCGGCAGTCACGGTTTTTCTTGTTTTACGGGCCGGTGATCATGAGTTCCATGATTTTCATTCTCACAATGGTGCCCGTGGTGTTTGCTGCCGCTTACGGCGTTGAAGGCCTCTATTTTGCAGCGCTATTTGCCCTTCACGGTGTGGGTATTATTATTGGCCAGCAATTTAATCGCGTGTTGATTTTACGGCTTGGAGTTTCTTTTGCCTTGGCAACCGGTGCTTGCGTGCTGGTTGTGGCGGCTCTGATCATGGTGGCTTTGGTGGCATTGGGTCTCGATGGACCCATCACAATCAGTCTTTCGCTTGTCTTGTTTGCCACCAGTTTTCTGGTTGTTGTGTCCAATGGCGTTAGCCTCGTTTTGGACCCTCATGGCAAAATTGCCGCATTTGCAGCGGCTTTTTCTGGCTCTGCCGCTCAATTGGGCGCTGGTCTTGCAGTATCATTGATCGTTCATTTTTTAGCACCAACTGCATTTAATTTTACACTTGGTTTGCTCATAATTTGCATTTGCGCGCTTTTGCCAGCGCTTTGGTGGTTGAAAACCTCAGAACCTGTTTCCCCTAAGCCCATAAATGGGTAGTGACGGGCAATATGATTTGGAGCCATTGAGATGATTTTGTGCTGCGGCGAAGCCTTGGTGGATATGATTGAGCGCGACACGATTGATGGCCACAAAGGCTACGTGCCTTTTGCTGGCGGCGCCGTATTTAATACGGCCATTGCTCTTGGCCGCCTTGGTGCTCCCGCCAGCTTCTTTACCGGCCTTTCTACCGATCTCTTCGGTGAGATTTTGAGCAAAACCTTAAGCGAAAGCCAAGTCGATTTTTCGCCTTCGTCCATGTCGTCTCGGCCAACTACAATGGCTTTTGTAAAGCTTGTGAACGGTAACGCAAAATACACGTTTTATGATGAGGGCACCGCCGGGCGCATGCTCGCGGTTGAGGATCTACCAGATGTCGCGTTGAATGTCGCCGCAATGCATTTTAGTTGCATCAGCCTGATTTTTGAACCTTGCGGTTCTTCTTACGAAGCATTGATGCAGCGCGAACATAAAACACGGGTTATGTCGCTCGACCCGAATATTCGCGCTGACTTCATTACAGACACACAGGCCCATCGTGCCCGTATACAACGAATGATCGCTATGGCCGATGTCGTGAAAGTGTCTGATGAAGATTTGGAGTGGATTGCCGGTTCAACAAACCATGACGCTACAATTGCCGGCTGGCTAAAATCCGGCGTGAAAATCGTCACCGTTACGCGTGGTGCAGAGGGTGTTGATGCATTTACGGCACGCGGCAAAATCTCAGTGCCGGCGCGCCGTGTTAGCGTGGTTGACACCATTGGTGCGGGCGATACGTTCAATGCCGGTTTTCTTGACGGGCTACGGCTGAAAAATATTTTAACCAAAGAAGGTGTCGCAACCCTGTCTGAAAGTGATTTGGTGTTTGCATTAAACCGCGGCGCAGTTGCAGCGTCTGTCACTGTTTCGCGTGCTGGAGCCAACCCGCCTTGGCTCAATGAAATGCTTGCGTAATTGTCTGGAAAGCTGGTCATTCTTGGTGCAACCGGCGGCCTTGGCGGCAGGTTGGCGCATTATTTCCATAAAAAAAATTATGCTGTCTTGGCAGTCGGGCGCAACCTGGAGAGATTAAGTCTTCTCAAATCTATCGGGATAAGCGGGGTCCAAGGCGAAATAGACAGTCCGGAAGTTTTGGAAGCGGTGACCAAATTTGCGCCTGATGCAATAATTAACGCGGCCGGGAAATCAGGTTTCAGCCGTGGCAGAGCACAATATCATACAGCAAATATCGAAACCGTTGAGAACGCCATTTTTTTGGCGCGGGCGGCAAAAAATTGCAGGCTTATTCATTTTTCGTCGCCATCGGTTTCCTACCGTGCACATGATTGCTTCGGCATCACTGAAGATAAACCCTTTAGCCCGCCTGTGAGCGGCTACGCTTGGAGCCGCCAGCAGTCTGAATTGATTTTAAGTGCAGTCGATGATCTGCCGGTGACAATGATTAGACTGCGCTCAACTTACGGCTATGGCGCAGTTTCGCCTCTGCAAAGCATACGAAATAAAATAATCGCACGCAGCTTTTTGCCTTGGGTGCGCGGCGGGCAAGTGGCCATTGATTTAATTCATATCGATGATTTGGTGGAGGCCGTGGAAGCAGTTGTTCACGTGCCGCAAAAAACCGGCCCTATGGTGTTGAACGTTGCCGGGCCAGAAGCACTGACCTTCAAAAGGATCGCAGACGGAATTGCTGCTTATGAACGGACCAAACCAAAATGGTTGCCCGTTCCAGGTATTGCTCTGGCGTTTGCCGGCCCGATTGCTGAAATCATGATGTTAGCGCTAAATGAGAACAGGGAGCCAGATATTAGCGCACATATGGCCGGGTCACTCCTGTATTCACAAACCTTGGATCTGTCAAAAATTAAGTCAGCAATTGGCTGGTCGCCGCGCTTTGGATTTGAAGATGTGCTGTCGCGCAAAGCGCTTTAACTCAAAACACCAACCGCGGGAGTGCTTCTCCAACTTTGCGGCCAATACGTTCAAATGCCGCTTTCAATTCTGCATCACCTGACGCTGAGATGAAGTTCTCTGTTTTTCCGGCGCAGCGCGCAAGTAGCCCCTTGCTTGCGGTGTTAACTTCAAAGCCTACGGTGAAAACTTCAATCCCATTTGTGCGCATGGTGTTGCAGGTGGAAAGCAGCATAGCGTCTGCCTGTGCTTGGCTATAAGCATCCAAGCCAACCTGCTCGCCATCGGTCATAATAATTGCGAATTTGGACGATTTATTCCGTAAACGAGGGGCGGAACTCGACGGCAAGAATGAAGCCCAGTCTGGCGATAACATCCGGTTGGCCCAACTTGTACCCAAATATATTGCCGTGCCCCAATAGGGCCCCGCTTCCTGGCCACGCCACGTTGCACGCCATGCTGGAGGGTTTTTGAAGGCGTTTGCCATTGCGCGATATTGTGAAAAACTGTCGGTCAGCGCAAAGACTTGTTCACTCATGCAGCGGGCTGGGTTTGCGATGAGCTTCAATCCAAGGCCATTTGGCGTGGTTAAAGAAATGTCTGTGGCACTATTGTTCGCGGCAAAACAGACCCCGGGCATTGTAGAAGCAGCAATAACTTGGCTCGGATCGTTTAACCAGTTGGCAGCATAGGGTGGCAATGTGACAGTTTGGGCAAATGGAACGACAGAAATTTTAAGGCTGGCCATTGCGGCAGCAGTTTCCATTATTGTTTTGTCAAAGGCGGCCATTGCATAACCAAGTGCCCTTATTCGAGAGGTTACCATCGATGCTGACAAATCAACAACCATCGCAACCTCAGTTTGAATGGCTCCCAAAATCGCTTGAGCGTTGACCTCATATCGGATTGGACCAATGCCTATCCCATTACCAAAAAAGCTTGGCGCTGTGGCATTTATGACGACGAAGGCCTTGAACTCGGGCAATTTTTCAAATGTAATTGTCACATCGTCGGTTAAAAGTCCGGCCCGGATGCTGGACATTAAAGACTCGTACATTGCTCTGCCATCAAGTTGGCCCTGTACGTCGGAAATTGGCAGACCGCGAACCGCAGACAAAGCTACCGCATCTGCAACGCTTTGTAACTCGCTTCGGTATCGGTTGGTTTGAGCCATATCCATGACGAAACCGATTGCCAGGAGCAACGGCATAGCCAAAACAGCGAACATCATACCGGCGTGTCCTGAGCGAGACGAACCCAGCTGGCGCGTTGTGCTGGTAAACCGGCCCCAATAAAATGTGTTCATCATCCGCATCATGCGCATGGTCTCTATTATTCACCCTAATACTGTGCATCAATATTGGTTTTCAAAATGATAATTTGATGCCAAAACAACAAATGCTCGTCTTGCAAAGTATAAGATTGCTTAATTTTTTGTTATTTTTAGGGCTTTATTGCTAGGACCTCTATCTGATTTCAGCTCTGAACATCTAAAGGATGCTCAAGAACAACGGCACCCAAAACCGAACGCGCTGCCGCCGCCAATGCTCTAATTGTTTCAGTAGTTGTAGAAAGCGCGGTAATCAAAGGAAGCCCTGGTCTTGGTTTAGTCCAGCCAATGACGCGCAATTTTGCAGCAACGGGTTCAAACTCCAACGCCATAGCCCACGAAACACAGTCTACGCTGCAAAAATCAGCTGAATTATCAGCAACAGCTATTATAGAGGCGCGATGACTGCCAGTTTCAATTTTGTGGATTGGCAGTGTTCGTCCTTCAGCTTCTAGATCGCGCTTTAAGGCATGATAGCCCGACATCGAGTCGCTGCTGTTAAATGCAAATGACGCGGTGTCATGCCAATTTGGCAAGATCGATGCGCAGTCGACTGGAACCGGCACATTGTAGTCGCCGCCTCTTGCCAAAACAACGGACCGATAGTGGCCCGGCTTTTCGCAGCCTTCAACGCCATATGTCGGTGTTGCAACATATTGCACTTTGCCGCTTAAAAATGTTTCTAACGGATAAGAGCAGGTTTGGGCTAAAAGCAAAGCAGGGGACAGCCACAATTTCGCTAAGTCTTGGCCGCGGGTTAGAACCGTTGGTGTCTTGATGTGTGCCACATTGAGTTTTGCAGAGATACGCGCCCAATGCACGTCATTAATGCCACGCGTTTCTGGCCAATCATACATGGGCAAAGCGGCTATCATTGGCTTACCCTCTTGGGTGATCAGTACGTGCTGCTGTGTTTAACATCAGGAAATTGCGGGTGTACAATCGGTTCTTTGCCGCGCAGGGCAAATTTCTTAAAAATGTCGATGTAACCGGCATAAACATACCCATCGTTCATGGCTACCCATTCTTGGCGTTTTTCGCGCATGAGTGCCGGAAGCTTATACCAAGCCAATGTCGGGGCTTTGTGGTGTACCAAATGCAGATTATTATTCAGGAACAGCACGGATAATGGTGATTTTTCAACAATCACGGAGCGGTGATTGGCATCACTTGCTGCTTGGTGTTCACAATATGTGCGCACCGAAATGATTGACATCCCAATATATCCGCTTGTCGCTGCATAAAGCCAAAATGGCAAGTCGAATACGATGTGCATCACAGCCGCGAGCAGTATTAATCCTGCCACATGCAATACCCAAGCGACAATGACTTTAACATCACCCTTAGCGATCAACTTCAGTTCTGTGGTAAAAAACGACCAGACCATCAACAATGGTCCAAGCACCATCCGGCCCAGCATCGTATTGTTAATCGTTAACAGCAGCCGGAGCGGCTTGGAAATCTGGGTCCAGTTACGCCCGTCCAAATAATAGCTTTCTGGATCGTCATAAGGATCGGTGAGCCGCTCATCATTGTGATGGCGTAAGTGCAGCGCCTTAAACCTGCGATAAGGATAGGCAGGCGCTAAAGGCAGCAAACCCACCAGCAGCTCATTAAGCCAAGGCTTATTGGTGGGGTGTCCATGCAGAACCTCATGTTGAAGTGAAGAATGCAGGGCCGCTGTGAGGGCCATTACCAGCAAAGCCAAAACAGGAAAAGCTGGCCACATGAAAAGCCCAGCCGCCAACCAAGCACCGTAGCAAGCAGCCATCATTGCGATGGTTGGCCATTCAATTCGCATATTAGTTACCCCGCGTCTGTCGCGACCGATAGCTGAACTGTGGAATCGCTTCAATGTGAACATGTGTTGTAAAAATTGTGTTTGCGCTGCAAAGCTTGCATTTGGTGTGAAAACACAACAATAGTAGACAATGAACAAATACCAAATTTCAGTAATATTAAGATCTAGGATGGGCTTGCTCAGCCAGCGCTCAGGTTTGAACTTGTCTCAAATGGCGCAAGGTATTGGCTTGGACCGTTCGGCACTATCGCAAATTCTATCGGGTCAAACTCTACGGTTGCCGCGTGCAGAAACATTAATACGCATCGCGCAACGCTATTCAGTATCTTTGGATTGGTTGATGGGCCTCAGCGAAGATGAAGCGTTAAGTGCTGCTTTGACACCTGCTTTTGAAATTGAGCAGGCAACCTCTGATGGTGATGATCCGCTTTTGGCGCAGTGGCATTCAGACGCCGCCGGAACCAAAATCCGCTACGTGCCGTCGGGCTTGCCTGATTTATTGCGCACTGAAGAGGTGATTGAATTTGATGCCCGCCGAATGGGCAGCCGTTTGGAAACAGAAATCAGCGAAGCGCGAACACGCGTTGCCTATAATCGGTTGCCGGAGACCGACATGGAAGTGGTCATGCCATTGCAAACGCTATGGCAATTTGCGAAAGGCCAATCCGTTTGGGCCGGTTTGGATGTCGACCTGCGCCATCGTCAATTGCAGCATATGGCCAAACTGACGGATGAACTTTATCCTACATTTCGATTATTTTTATTTGACGGAACGAAAAGTTTTTCTGCTCCGTTTACCGTATTTGGCCCGCGCCGTGCAGCTATTTACTTAGGCGAATCCTATTTGGTTCTGAACGCCAAAGACGCCGTGGGGAGCCTGGCCCGCCTTTTTGATAATTTGGTAAAACATGCAGTGGTTCATGCCCATGAAATACCGACCTATTGCGAACAATTATCCAAAGAGTGCTTTAGCGACAGCCCGGATCACTAATCTGGCCAAGAATATCGATACGCACTTGGCGAGCGCCACGGTTTTTAAGCCCTGCAGGTGATCTAACGGTATAGGAAAACGGGTCAAGCTTGTCGGCATCCCGGGCTTTCAAATCGCCCGCTTTGTTGATAGGCGCTAAGCAGAGCCTTCCATTGGTGGAAAATTTTATCACGCGCATGATTTTGGTTTGGCCGTTTTCCAGCAACGCAATGCAGTCATTGTGATGCAATTTCAAAACCTTTTTTGCCGTCGGATAACGCGACTTAATTGCACTTTGCCAATCACTGCTCTGCTTCTGTGCCATGGTAACAATCTCTGCTAGCCATTTACCGTCCTTTATTTCCCAAACATCATAGCTAAAATTTGCGCCAGATTTGAGAAGTTTGATGATCTTACCGTTCCCATCGCGCACTTTAACAGGATTTTGTATGCGCTCAAAAACGCGTACTCGTTTTGGGAATCGCTCGCCGGTTTCAAAATATTCTGGCAGGGTTCTTGTTACAGACCTATTGGCGATATGTGCAAACAGCATGTCCCGAAGTTGGGCATCCCGCACCATGGCAATATCCTTGGCGTCTTTTAACTCAATCGTATTTTTGCGAATAACACCGAAACAAACGTCATCCTCTACGCAAAAAGAAGTTGGCCCAAATGCGGTTTCCTGTGTCAGCGCTCCGCTCGTTTTGACCGCGGCATTGGCACCGCTCATCACGGCATAATCTACTTTGTGCGACGTCAAGACATGCGGCAATATACTGGCAATTGCGAGCCGAGAATTTAAGCTTGTGTCAGATGTAGCTGCGTTTGCAGCCAGATGCGCCAACACAAAGGCGTCAACTGCGTGATGGCGACTATCATTTCGGTTTTTTTGGTTGGTCTCAGGTGAAAGCAGGCAATCCAATTGCCAATTCTTGCGGCATTGTGCAGTCTCATGGCCCTTAAAATAGATCAGCTTTGTTCGCTGTGCCTTAAAGCGCTGAGCCAAATATTCTGCAGCTGCCAAATGTGCAATCCGGGTCAATTTCCCCAACTCGGGCTCATAGGCTGCCTTTGGTTCAGTTCCATTTTTCAGGCGACGTTGCTTTTCAAGGGGCAATGTACCGGCTCGCCGCAGAATTGCATCAAGAGATGGCTGCCAAAGTGGCACATGCCTGACAGAGCAATTGTTTTTCTCGCGATTGGCTTTCGCCAAACATAATAGCAGGTTCTCACTAGAATTTCGGCCACCCCGGGACCGAGGCACAATATGGTCTATTTCCACTTTGCTGCTATGAATATCAGCCAGATCAATTTCCTCACCTGTGTAAACACACTGGCGGACATTGGTCCGGATTTCGGGCAATTCCAGCCAAAGTGTATGACGCAAATCTGCCTGCCTGGACACAACTTTGGCAGAACGCCGGATTGTTTTTTCTGAAGTTGCCTCTTCATTTTGCAACGGCCTTTGAAATACTTCGCAAGCAATTTTTTCAGGAACTCCAAACCGGCGAATAATAGCATCCACAACCTTGCTCAATTGTTTTACCGTGCGCATGCCTGCAGTATTGGGGATTGAGCTTGTAAGTGGGATTTCTGCATTTTGCACCTGCCGGTCCTGCGCGAACAAGCACTTGGCGATGTCGTGCCGATAATGCTGAATCGGCGATAAGCGATTTTGCGTCTGAACGCGCCATATTATGCTGAATGCATGCGTTGCATCGCGTCGTTGCCATTCTGCGTAGTTTTTGGGCTCTAAATTAAACCTGCGTGGCCGACTTGGAAACTTCGGACAGAGTCTTTTTGCGGGCTTGCCTTTATGCTTTGTCAAAGACATCAAAACAGCGCCAAATTGAAAGAGCTGCAATGGCTTGGCCAGAGCCATTTCAAAAAGCTGGGCAACATTTGCCGTTGTTGCTGGTCTATCGGCTGGTAACAGGCCAGCACCCACAAGCAGGTCTGCCAAATGCCTTAATCGCGCGCGGTTTTTGCTGTTTTTAATGCGCGCAGCTTTATGCTTCATAAGCTGCTGCTGCGCAGTCGCACCGCCAACACTTCGTTTTGAAGGAAAGACACGCACCCCCAAACCGAGGATAGCTTGGCCTTTTTGGACGCACCAACCAATGGAGCTAACGCCAATATCCAAACCAATAATACACATATCATCGCATTAAAGGCTCAGCCTCAATACATATTAAAAGGGGATCTCGATTTGGAAAGTCTTCATGATTATCGGGTGAAAAACAGTTTAACCAAATTATAAAATTTACCTAAAGTCAGGTGAAAAGGCATTGCCTTTGCCAGACGAGATTGCGTTATTGCCTGTGTGGCTTTCAGGCTCTGTGAACAAGCTAACGCGAAACATAAGGCGGTCGCTCCGGCGGCCGCTACTTATTGTTTGGGCTTATTTGTAGACGGCTCGCCGGTCGCCAAAATCCCTCACCCGTTTGCGCCAAGCGCGATAGCTACCCGATTTAAGATGAGTGCGCATAAGAGCTTTCACCTCGTCAGCGCTAAGGCCGTGCAGCATTTTAATTGCTTCAAAGCTCGTATGATCGCTGAGCGCCATCTGGATGATTTCACTCTTTTCAGCTTCAGATAAATCGGCTCGCTTTGGCATTGGTCAATCTGTCTCATATCTGAAATGTTAACGAAGCTTTACCGGGATAGAGCCAATTTACCAACCCGGACAACATGTCATGCCTGAAGGCCATACCATTCACCGGGCTGCGCAAGACCAGCGTGCCATGCTCGCGGCTAAAATCTTGGACGTGTCTTCCCCGCAAGGCCGGTTCATGGAGGGCGCAGCGTTGCTTGACGGGCAGAAATGCATCGGGATTGAAGCCTTTGGCAAGCACTTGATCTATCGTTTTGCAAACGGCATGGCTTTGCATATTCATCTTGGCCTTTTCGGTATTTTCAGGACAACAAAAACGCCAGCGGCGGAACCTGTAGGCGCGGTGCGCATCCGGATGGTCAGTAATAGTCATATCGTCGATATCAACGGGCCAAATACGTGCGAGATTCTAGATGATGCGGGGCTGTTGGCGTTGGTGGCTCGTATTGGGCCGGACGTGTTGCGCGCGGATGCAGATCCGGAATTGGCGTTTGCTAAAATCAGCAAAAGCCGGGTTACATTTGGCCAGCTTTTGATGGATCAATCTGTCATTGCCGGAATTGGTAATATTTATCGCAGCGAGATTTTATGGCGCCAAAATTTGCATCCCGAAACACTTGGCAAACACATTTCGCGTCTAGATTTTAACAGGGTATGGGCAGACTCGGTCCATCTTTTGAAAATCGGGGTTAAACATAACGCCATCGTTACACGCGAAGATGATGTCCAATCGGGCAGGAAATCCAAATATGGCGAGCGCTTTAATATCTTCGGCAAAACGCTGTGCCCGCAATGCCAAAGCAATATCCGCGTTTTTGAAATTGCCACCCGCCGCGCTTTCATGTGTGAAACCTGCCAACCCATGATTGCCAGCTGAGCGAATTTTCTTTTCTTGATACGCAAACTCCACTATTAAATCGGGTCAACACGAGGTGATACATGCGACTGACCCGCCAAACCAATTACGCTGTACGCATTTTAATGTTTTGTGCGGCCAATGATGGCCTTAGCCGAGTGGCGCAAATAGCCGACTTTTATGCAATCTCAGAACCATTTTTATTTAAGATTTTGCAGGCGTTGACCAAAACAAAGTTGATTGAAACTGTGCGCGGGCGCTCCGGCGGCATTCGCCTTGCAAGGCCCGCTGACCAAATGTTGCTCGGCGAAGTGGTGCGTCAGATTGAAGAGAATTTTGATCTCGTAGAGTGCTTTGAAGCTGGAGAAACCACATGCCCGCTCATTGCATCATGCGGCATGTCGGAGGCTTTGAAAGAGGCCCTTAATGCCTTCTTTTTAGTGCTCAATAAATTCACCATCGCAGATCTCACAGATAAGCAACGCAACATCGGTATTTTATCGCGGTTGGAACTTATGAAGCTGGAGCCTTTGGTCTTCCAGTAGCCATTGCTTGTGCGGCGCAATACCATTCTGCCATTTGCTGAAACTATGAAATGAATTGACGGGCTGGCAGCCAGGGGCGCATCGTCACGCCTTCAGTTGCGCTATTTGCCGACCTATGATGCACCATCAAAATGTCCTTTTGGATGATGCTCGTGTCTTTTATAAATGCTGCACCAAAACTAGGTAAACCACTGGGATTTTCATTGCCCGCTGGCGGCCATGACCCGTTGCTTGATGACTTGGCAGGCCGTCATGTCCGTCGTGACGGATCACTTAATTTTGCTTCGGCACTCAGCGATCCGGCATTGGGCCGGTTAGCGATGGTATCGTCTTTTGGCGCTGATTCTGCCGTTCTGCTTCACCACATTGCGCAACACAATCCTGATCTTGATGTCTTGTTTATCGATACCGGCAAGCACTTTGCAGAGACGCTGCAATATGGCGAAACTCTTCGAACCGAGCTGGGCTTGCGCTCTATCCACCATATCCATCCCGATCCAAAACTTGTTGTGGCGGAAGATCCCGACAAAGGTCTTTGGCAAAAAAATCCGGATTTATGCTGCATGCTTCGGAAAACCTTTCCTTTGCAAGACGCCCTCTCAAATTATAACAGCTGGATCACTGGCCGTAAGCGCTTTCAAGGCGCAACCAGAGCGGCGCTGCCGTTTTTTGAACGTGACGGTGACCACGTAAAACTCAACCCGCTGGCTAAATGGTCTGCTGACGACATCATCAATTATGCCAAAAAGCACGATCTGCCGCGTCACCCACTGGTAGCCAAAGGTTATCTGTCAATCGGCTGCGCGCCTTGCACCCGTGCGGTCGAACCGGGCGAAGATGCCCGCGCCGGCCGCTGGTCTGGCCTTAACAAGGTTGAATGCGGCATTCATTTAGGTCCAGATGCCACCTTTGCCCGCAATGCGCACGCGGTTCATGGTGACGGCATATAAAACGATCAGCTACGCATTGCTGACGATCCAATCTCTGACGCGGCGGGCATTTAACGATAGAGCAAGACCCTTGGGCCATACCACATAGAACGCATCCCCGGTGCGCATGACGTGGCCCGTCAGTGCAACAATCCGGCCTGATGCAATGTGGTTTTTCACGAGATGTAACCATCCGAGCGCTATGCCTTCCCCGTCCAGCGCAGCCTGTACGACAGGCAAGTATTCATTGGAGCGAAGTCCGCGTGTGTTGGCGGGCAATGTCACGCCTGCGCTTTGCAGCCATTGCGCCCAGCTTGCGGCTTTTCGAAATGGTTCGTCTAAATGGGCAAGATGATGAGTGGCCAAATCCAACGGCGAATGCGGCGTGCCTTTGCGCATAAGATAATCGGGGGAGGCAATGGCAACAATTTCTTCTTCAGCAAATTTTTTGCACTCATAGCGCGACCAATCTTCCGGTCTGCCGCCACGAATGCCGAGTGGAATGTTCTCTACGGCAATATTCAAATCGCGGTCCGCGGTATGCAGCCGAATTTCAATTTCCGGCAAATCATGCCGAATTTTCTGCATGCGTGGTACCATCCACAATGTTGCAAACGCAGTCGATACCGAAAGCGTGACATGGCTTTGCGTTTTGGCAGGTTTAATCTCGGCGATTGATCGACTGATAAGGCCAAGCCCCATTACGCAGTTATCGTGCAGTTTGCGCCCGGCCTCTGTCAGCCGCACAGCACGGTGTTCCCGCTCAAACAGTGCTAGTCCAAGTTCATTTTCCAGCGCTTTGATCGCATAAGAAACTGCGGCCTGTGTCATGCCAAGCTCAACACCCGCCGCGGTAAACGAACTGTGCCGGCCGGCGGCCTCAAACACAACGATACCCCGAAACGAAGGAACAAGGTGACGAAGACTTTCCATAAGTTGAGCTTATGCAAAACATCGTTTTTTTCAAGCGTCACAGATCATGTTCTTTCGCTTAACTTTGAACCTAAATAAGACGAAAGGTGGAGTATGGGTGATAATTTAACGGCTTTTCAACCGATGTTAAAAGACCGCCCAAACCGTTCCGGCAGGGCAGGGCGCGCAGTGATGCGTGCGGCAGGCTTTGCCAGTTTGGGCCGGCCGTTCATCATTCGCAATATTCCAACGTATGATGTGCTTTCCGAAGAAAATCTGACCCGAATTGAGAAGACATCTGATCGTATCTTAGCTGAAATAGGCATCGAATTCCGTGATGACCCTGTTGCGCTTGATCATTGGCGGCGTGCCGGTGCAAAAATTGAAGGCGTGCTCGTAAAGTTTGAGCCGGGGTTGTTACAAGAGGTTTTGAAGACCGCGCCAGCCAAGTTCACCCAATATGCTCGCAATCCAGCCAATAATGTTGAAATCGGGGGCAAAAGTGTGGTTTTTGCACCCGCTTATGGTTCGCCCTTTGTCATGGATTTGGATAGGGGCCGCCGCTACGGCACAATAGAGGACTTTAGAAACTTCATCAAATTGGCACAAAGCTCACCTTGGCTTCACCATTCCGGCGGCACGATTTGCGAACCCGTCGATGTGCCGGTCAACAAGCGCCATTTTGATATGGTCTATAGCCATATGAAATATTCAGACCGCGCTTTCATGGGTTCTGTCACATCGGAAAGCCGCGCTGAAGATTCGATAGATATGTGCCGCATTTTGTTTGGCGCTGATTTTGTAGATAAAAACTGCGTCATTCTTGGTAATGTCAATGTCAACTCACCTTTAGTGTGGGATGCCACGATGACGACGGCTTTGCGTAGCTATGCGCGCGCCAACCAAGCCGCCGTGATCGTGCCTTTCATTTTGGGCGGCGCAATGGGGCCAGTCACCAATGCCGGCGCCATTGCGCAAGCGCATGCTGAAACCATGGCAGGTTGCGCGCTGACACAGCTGGAGCGCAAAGGCGCGCCCGTGATCTACGGTAATTTCCTGTCGTCTATGTCCTTGCGCTCTGGCTCACCTACCTTTGGCACACCAGAACCTGCAATCGGATCTATGGTTGTAGGCCAATTGGCGCGTCGTCTAAACCTGCCGCTTCGCTGTTCAGGCAATTTCACGACATCAAAATTGCCTGACGCCCATGCTATGACTGAAGGCACCATGTCGATGTTGGCGGCAGTGCATTGCGGCGCAAATTTCGTCTTGCATTCGGCTGGTTTCCTCGATGGGTTGTTGTCGATGTCCTATGAGAAATTTATGATGGATGCAGATTTTTGCGGTGCGTTGCATACCTATCTTGATGGCATTGTGGTGGATGATAATTCCTTGGCAATGGATGCATTCACCGAGGTTGGCCCGGGCAGCCACTTTTTCGGCTGCGCCCACACCATGGCCAACTACGAAACCGCATTTTTCGACTCCAGCCTTGCCGACAACGAGCCGTTTGAAAAATGGGAAGCAAATGGCAGGTTGGATGCCGCAGCCAGAGCCAACAAGGCATGGAAAAAATCCTTGGCCGACTATGTTGCCCCCGCACTTGACGAAAATATCGATGAAGCCTTGCAGGATTATATGATGCGCAAGAAGTCGGAAATGCACGATGCATGGTATTAAGTGAGGCACATCAATAATGAAAATCACCAATAGGCGCGTCACTAATGTCCATGCACCTAGGGGCCACTGCCTGGTCGTGACACGTGATACTAAAACTGTGTAATGTTGGGCGAGGCACCTTTCTGACCACGGCCCCAACAGCCATTTTCACGATCCGGCAATTCCATGTAGATATCGCACATTGCCGATAAACGAGGGAATTATTAGATGTTGCCAAAACTGATGACGGCAGTATTGACGACCGGCCATGGCGGCTATGAGGTGCTTCAATATCGCGATGATTTGCGCCGCCCGGAACCGCTTGCTGGCGAAGTGCTCATTCGCGTTGGCGCAGCTGCAGTTAACAATACCGATATCAACACCCGTATTGGCTGGTATTCAAAATCGGTCAGTACAGCAACGTCAGATGACGCAGCAAGCAGTGCAGATGATGGGTCATGGAGTGGAATACCATTGGCATTTCCTTTGATCCAAGGCGCCGACATTTGCGGATGCATCGTTGGTGTTGGCGAAAATGTTGATGTTTCGCGTATAGGCCAAAGGGTTATTGTGCCAACGATGCAACCTGCGCCGGGCGGCGGACCGTTTGATACTTTTACCGTCGGTTCTGAATGCAATGGCGGCTTTGCCCAATTTGTTACAATACGCTCGAGCCAAGCCTACCGGATTGAAAGCGATTTAACGGATGTAGAATTGGCGTCATTTCCTTGTGCTTATTCCACAGCTGAAAACATGCTTCATCGTGCAGGTGTTAAATCTGGCAATGTCGTGTTTATCACAGGCGCGTCGGGCGGTGTTGGTTCGGCCGCCGTGCAGCTTGCCAAGCGTAGGGGTGCAATTATTATTGCGCAGTCGGGACACGAAAAGGCAGATGCAATCACCGCGCTAGGCGCATCTAAAGTCGTCGATCGTGATGCTGATTTGGTGCGCAAACTCGGCCATGAATCCGTTGATATTGTCATCGACATTGTAGGCGGCGACCGTTGGCCGCCTTTGCTCGACATTCTAAAGCGGGGTGGCACTTATGTGGTTTCAGGTGCCATTGCCGGGCCACTGGTCACACTGGATTTACGCACACTTTATTTGAAAGATTTAACATTCTTGGGTTGCACCGCCCAGCATCCAGACGTTTTTCAAAATCTGGTCGGCTATATTGAACGCAAGGAAATTCGACCGCTCATTGCCAAGACCTATGCGTTAAGGGACATTGTTTCAGCGCAGCAGGAATTTCAGCTTAAAAAGCACGTCGGCAAAATCGTGCTTATCGCGCCTCAGGAATAATCGATGTCAACCGATCCCATTCTTCAGCCATACCAGCTCAAACATTTGACGCTGAAAAACCGTATAATGTCGACATCGCATGAACCGGCCTATTCTGAAGACGGAATGCCAAAAAAGCGTTACCGGCTTTACCATGCAGAAAAGGCCAAAGGCGGCATTGCGCTGACTATGACTGCAGGGTCGGCAGTCGTCTCACGCGATTCCCCATCGGCTTTCGGCAATTTGCATGCGTGGAGTGATGAGATCGTTGGCTGGATGCGCGATGTTGCAGAGAGCTGCCACGAGTATGGCGCTGCTGTAATGATCCAGCTAACGCATCTGGGCCGACGCACCAACTGGAACAAGGCCGACTGGTTACCAGTTTTAGCGGCTTCACCCGTTAGAGAACCTGCCCATCGTGCCTTCCCGAAAGAGGCCGAAGATTGGGATATTGATCGGATCATTCAAGATTACGCTGATGCTGCTGCCCGCATGAAAGAAGCTGGCCTTGATGGCATTGAATTTGAAGCCTACGGGCATTTAATGGATGGGTTTTGGTCGCCCAAAACCAATTTGCGCGAGGATTTATTTGGCGGGGTTTTGGAAAACCGCCTACGTTTTTCAAACTTGGTTTTGGCAGCTGTTCGCAAGTCAGTTGGTCCTGATTTTCTGGTTGGAATCCGTATGGTTGCCGATGAAGATTGGGATGGCGGCTTAACCAAAGCCGAAGGTATTGAGATTGCAAAACGGTTAACGCAATCGGGCCAAGTTGATTTCCTCAATATCATCCGTGGTCACATTGAGCATGACGCGCCTTTAACCAAACTCATTCCAATTCAAGGCATGGCAGCAAATCCGCACCTTGATTTTGCCGGTGAGGTGCGTGCCGCAACAAAATTCCCCACCTTCCACGCCGCGCGTATTGCCGATATTGCAACCGCCCGCCATGCCATTACCGCTGGCAAACTGGATATGGTAGGCATGACGCGCGCCCATATTGCCGACCCGCATATTGTCGCCAAAGTTATGCGCGGTGACGAGCATCGTATCCGGCCATGTGTTGGTGCAACCTACTGCCTCGACCGAATATATGAAGGGGGTGAAGCCCTGTGTATTCATAATGCGGCAACAGGCCGTGAAGGCACAATGCCGCACAATATTGAGCGGGCAGTTGACGCCGGCAAGAACTGCTTGGTGGTTGGCGCAGGGCCGGCAGGGCTTGAGGCTGCTCGCATTTTGGCTGAACGTGGTCATAAGGTTACTGTGCTCGAAGCCACCGGCGCTGCTGGCGGACAGGTCAATCTTCTCACCCGCAATTTGCGCCGTAAAGAAATGAAGGGTATTATTGACTGGCGCATTGCTGAACTTGAACGCCTTGGCGTAACAACGAAGTTTAACGTCTGGGCAGAAACCGCCGATGTGCTGGCCTATCGCCCCGATATTGTTGTGATTGCGACCGGCGGTGTGCCACAAAACCCGCCGCTTATCGCAGGCGACGATCTTGTGACATCAAGTTGGGACATTTTATCAGGCATGATTAAGCCTGCTGAAAATGTGCTTTTCTATGACGATCACGGCGGCCATCAAGGCATGAGCGCGGTAGAGTTGATTGCAAGCGGCGGCGCGAAACTGGAACTTGTTACACCTGAGCGCTTTTTTGCGCCCGAAATGGGTGGCATGAATTTGGTGCCCTATATGAAAGTGCTTCAAGAAAAGAACGTGTTAATCACAATCCAGACACGGCTGATATCGGTACGCCGTGAGGGCAACGGGCTGGTTGCAGTTCTCGGTTCGGCCTATGCACCAGAGTGGAATGTTGAACGGCATGTTGACCAAGTGGTCGTTGAACACGGCACATTGCCAAATGCCGAGCTGTATTTTGCCCTCAAACCATTATCTAAAAACCTTGGTGCAATCGATTACAACGCGCTTGCAGACGGCGGTGTGTTAATGCCCGAACGTAACCCCAGCGGAGCGTTCTTCCTGTGCCGCATCGGCGATGCGATTGCCTCGCGCAATATTCATGCATCGATTTATGATGGGCTGAGATATGGGATCAGGGTGTAAACCTTTGTGCATTGACGCCGCGGCCCGCTGAAATTTACGAACCGGCGGGCCGTCTTCTTTGACAATCTCGGGACACCAAGGCCTCTGGCAAACTGATAAACCACGCCCAGGGTTTCAGTTTGTCTCTGCCGGTTTGTGCGTGAATTTGGCTGCAAACTTCAAATCGTGAGCGTGCCGAAAAATGCCTGAAGCGGCCCAAGCTTGACAGTTCGGCTTCCCATTTCGTAACTAAAACTTGGCGCTAAAATTGGCTCAAGCATAGCCCCGTCGGGGATTAACCACTTTGCGGCCTTATCACTAAGGTTGAAAAGACACAGAGTTTTTGTGTCACCAAGACTGCGCTCAAACGCCAAAACATCCGGCCCGCTGCGCCAGAATTTTATGTCGCCTGTTATGATTTCAATTTGCTGTTTACGAAACGCCAAAAACGCCTTGTAATGCTCAAACACCGAGCCATCAGCGTCTGTTTGTGTCGATGCGGCATTGGCACTGTGTTGTGCGGGTATCGGCAGCCACGTGCGGTTGGCTTTTGAGAATCCGGCATTGGGCTTGTCATTTTCCCATGGCATTGGCGTGCGGCAACCATCGCGGCCTTTGTATTCGGGCCAAAACGCAATAGCAGCCGGGTCTGTTAAATCCTCAAATTTTATGTCGGCTTCAGTAAGGCCAAGCTCTTCGCCCTGATAAAGGCAAATCGAACCGCGCAAGCTGAGCAAAAGACTGGCCGCCAATTTGGCAAGCTGTGTTCTGTCTGCAATATCTTTGCCAAACCGCGACATGTGGCGAATGACATCATGGTTGGAAAACGCCCAGCACGGCCAAGCATGTTCATCGCCAAAAGCTGCTGCTGCTTTGGCAAAATCATTGATGCAATTGCGGTAGTGGTCTGGGCTGAAAATTGGCCCCAACATGTCAAATGAATAGCACATATGCAGGCGGTCGCCGCCCGATGTATATTCCGCCATGGTTTTCAACGATCGGCTTTCATCACCCACTTCACCGACGGCTGCGCGGTTGTCGAACTCGTTCAACAGTGCGCGAAAGCGGGTCAGAAATGCGATGTTTTCAGGCCGGGTTTTATCGAACAAATGCTGCTGGTGCCCATAAGGGTTGACCGCAGGCAATTCACCATCAGCCAAATCAACACCCGGATTATCGCGCAAGCGTTTGTCATGGACATAATAATTGACGGTATCCAAGCGAAACCCGTCAACGCCGCGTTTGAGCCAAAACCGTGCTGCTTCCAACACAGCATCTTGAACCTCTATGTTGTGAAAATTCAAATCAGGCTGGGACGCCAAAAAATGATGCAAGTAATATTGGCGGCGGCCTGAATGCCAGCTCCACGCCGAACCGCCAAACACCGATTGCCAATTGGTCGGCGGATCACCAGCAGGCTTGGCATCGGCCCATACGAACCAATCTGCTTTGTCATTTATCCGCGAGGCTTTGCTTGTCACAAACCATGGGTGCTGGTCTGAGGTGTGCGAAATAACTTGGTCAATCATAACTTTCAGACCGAGTGCATGGGCCTTTGTAATGACAGCGTCAAAATCATCTAACGTGCCGAAAAGCGGGTCAACATTGCAATAATCGGCAACATCATAACCCATATCTTTCATCGGGGACGTAAAAAACGGCGACAACCAAACAGCGTCAACGCCAAGCGCAGCCACATAATCCAGCCGCTCAACGATGCCGTTCAAATCACCAATGCCATCACCATTGCTGTCTTGAAACGACCGAGGATAGATTTGATAAATGACAGCGCCGCGCCACCAATCTGCTTGCACGTTTTGTGTCATTTATTTCCCCGCTTACTGGCCGAACTGGTGCGCAAAGAAGCTCTATCGTACGCGTGCTTGCTTGTGAACAACGTGACCTTTCAGAAATAACTCTTTTGAAACTGTAGCGCCGTTAAAATTACTATGAATTCGCCCGGTAAGGGCTTGCGCATTTCCGTTTGAAGGTTGCAGATTGAAAACATATTTCAACTCGTAATTTACCCACATGTATCAAGCTGCCGAAAATCGCTACGAACAAATCCAATACCGCCGTTGCGGTAAATCGGGTTTGAAATTGCCTGCCATTTCATTGGGGCTTTGGCACAATTTCGGCCATGATACGCCGCACACCACCAAACAGGCAATTTGCCGGACAGCGTTTGATCTGGGTATTACCCATTTTGATTTGGCCAATAATTACGGCCCACCGGCAGGCACCGCCGAAGAGGCGTTTGGCGACATTTTGCGCAATGATTTTCGCCTCTACCGCGATGAGATGATCATCTCGTCCAAAGCCGGATATCATATGTGGAACGGCCCTTATGGAGAATGGGGGAGCCGCAAAAATATGATTGCATCCTGCGACCAGAGCCTGAAGCGCATGGGGCTTGATTATGTCGATATCTTTTACTCCCACCGCTTTGACCCGGAAACGCCACTTGAAGAAACCATGATGGCGCTCGATCAGATCGTGCGGTCGGGCAAAGCGCTGTATGTTGGCCTTTCATCTTACAATTCGCAGCGCACACGGGAAGCCGCCGCAATTTTGAAAAGTCTTGGCACACCGTGCCTTATTCACCAGCCCTCATACTCGCTCATCAATCGCTGGGTTGAAGAAGACGGTTTGCTCGATACATTGGACGAAGTTGGCATGGGTTCGATTGTGTTTTCGCCATTGTCGCAAGGCATGCTGACTGACAAATATCTGGCCGGCATTCCAAAAGGCAGCCGTGCAGCGCAGGGAAAATCGCTTGATCCCAAAATGCTAAACAGCGACAATGTGGAGAGCATCAGTGCTTTGGCTGAAATCGCAGCCCATCGAGGCCAAACGTTGGCGCAAATGGCAATTGCCTGGGTGCTGCGCAATGGGCGGGTCACCTCGGCCCTGATTGGCGCCAGCCGTCCTGAGCAAGTTTTAGATTGTGCAGGGGCTATAAAGCAGTTGGATTTCACAGAAGCCGAACTCGAGGAAATCGAAGTTCATGCGCATGATGCCAATATTAATCTTTGGGCCGCATCTGCGGAGCGAAAAGGGCCTGAAAGAAAAAAGAAATAATGTGAAAAGAAATAGATTTCGATAAAAAGCTTGGGAGGGCAAATATGTCTAAAGCAATGAAGGGGCCAGCACTAATTTTGGCGCAATTTGCCAGTGACGCAGCGCCATTTAACGCACTGCCCGCTTGGATTTGGTAGGCGTTTGTTCGGTGGCTTTCAAAATAGAAATAATATGCGGGCCTAGGAACAACGCTGTCGATGCCGTAATTCGCACTATAAAAAACATCAACCATGTGCATGTTTCAGAAAATGATCGCGGTGCACCGGGTGATGGCAATGTGCCATTGAAGAAAATACTGAAAGCTCTGCAAGCTGGGCGCTATAACGGGCGGCGAACTTTCCCGCCACAAATCTATGTTGTCTAAAATCAATGAAAACAATTCAAGTATGATTGGTGGAGGGAAATTATGGCCATTGAAGGAAAATCCAACCCAAACGCAAATGCCCCAATTCGGCTTGGCATGGTTGGAGGCGGGCAAGGCGCTTTTATTGGGGCGGTTCACCGCCTGGCGGCGCGTATGGATGGGCACTATGAACTGGTGGCTGGGGCATTGTCTGCCAGCCCAGACAAGGCATTAGCTTCTGCGGCCGAACTTGGCCTGGATCCCGAAAGATCTTATGGTTCGTTTGAAGAAATGGCGAAAGCTGAAGCCAAGCGGCCTGATGGTATTGAGGTCGTGTCAATTGTCACGCCCAACCACATTCACTTTCCCGCCGCAAAAGCGTTTCTCAAAGCGGGGATTCATGTCATTTGTGATAAGCCGCTGACGTCAACTCTGGGCGATGCCAAAAAATTGGCAAGTCTTGTGGCAGAAAGCGGCAAACTGTTCATTCTGACCCATAATTACACCGGC
>JANOPZ010000060.1:0-10050 GCA_031422195.1 Limoniibacter sp.
GTTCCAAGCCTGCCTCTTTTACGCGCGATTTTAACATCCGTTCGAATGCTAAATGTTCGGCTGTCGCCCGCCCTGCTATAACCGCATCCCATTTTGAGTTTTTTGCCATTGCAAAAATCATGGAATCAACGAAAAGGTCAGTACCTTTTTGATGCCTTATGCGTCCAAAACATCCAACATGATAACGTTCGGGATCAAGCGAGACAGCATATTTAGCTGCAGCTTTATCAATTGGGGGAACAAACTTTCGTGTATCAATTCCATGCAAAATAATATGGTTAGGCACTGTCAAATAGCGTGCTGTTTTGGCACTTGTTGCAATCACGGCATCCATTTGTTCGATCAAAAATCGCGTAAAGTTTTTGTGTTTGCGCTGTGATGCTGATGTAAACACAAGCTTAAGCGGCATGCGAAGCACGTCCCGCATCAAAATACCCGCAACCATTTCAACATTTCGGCGGGCGTGCCAAACGCGCAATGGGCTGCCTGCCGGCTTGATCCATATTCGCCATAAATCGCGGAAGCGGATAAAAGGCAAATGGTGAGGCAGGCCGGGGCCAAGCGCGGCGATTTTCAGGCCCATGCTGGCCTGAAGCGGCAGCAATTGAATAATGGTGGACGTCACACCGGATAAACGCCGCTTAAAATTCGGCGCAATCACGTCAATTTCATCAATGTTGGAGTGATACAACGACGTCATAGATCTGACCGGTCAGCGCCAGTGAATGGCTAAAATCTCGTACGACCTATCGCCGCCCGGCGCTTTTACGGCAACAGCATCGCCTACTTTTTTATTGATTAGAGCGCGCGCAATAGGCGAAGTGATCGAAACGCGACCCGATTTTACATCGGCCTCATGTTCACCAACAATCTGATAGGTCTTTTCATCAACATTATCATCATCTGCAAGCACCACGGTTGCGCCAAATTTAACCGATGTGCCTGACATTTTGCTAGGGTCGATGACTTCAGCGCGGCCTGTCACGCCTTCCAGCTCTTTGATACGGCCTTCATTAAGCGACTGGCTTTCCTTTGCTGCATGGTATTCTGCATTCTCGGACAAATCGCCGTGCGCGCGCGCCTCCGAAATCGCTTCTATGATCCGCGGACGCTCTTCCTGCTGCCGCCAACGCAATTCCTCACGCAATTTGACATTGCCTGTCACTGTCATGGGAACTTTTTCCATTGCGGCCGCCTCATAATACACAGTCAAAAAAACAAAACGGCCCACACTGGACTGCGAGGCCGCCTCAAGAACGCATATAGGTGATTTTATTGGTTTCGCCAATGGTTGAAGCAGAGGTTGATTTTGCCGTAAATCGGCCTCTTTCCCAATCTCAACTTACAGTCCAATCCGAGGGTGATTTTATGCGGTCTGTGCAAATTATAGGTGTTGTAGCGTTTTCGGCAATTTCAACATTGGCCGCTGCTACTGACTTTGAAACATCAGTTGGTACGGTCAAAACAACAATCATTGCCGATGGTTTGCGCAACCCTTGGAGCATGCAGTTTCTGCCTGATGGTGCGATTTTAGTGACCGAACGTGAAGGCGCGATGCGGATTGTCAAAGACAGCAAATTGGGTGAGCCGCTTGCGGGTTTGCCGAAGATTGCCGTCGCCGGCCAAAGCGGATTGCTGGATGTTGCAACCGCTTGCGATTTTGAAACCAGCGGTACGGTTTTCTTCTCATACTCTAAAGCTGGCAAAGGTGGCACTGGAACTGCCGTCGCCCGCGCAGAACTGGTGCGCGATGGCGCAACTGGCGGCAAACTCGAAAATGTAAAGGACATTTTCGTGATGAACATAATGAGCGGCACTACCCGGCATTACGGTTCTCGCATTGTGGTAGCGCCCGACTGCAATCTGTTCATCACCACCGGCGACCGTGGTGATGCACCACGCGCGCAGGACATGGGGGACCACGCCGGTGCGGTCTTGCGTATTGCGCCGGATGGTTCAGTGCCAAACGACAACCCTTATGTTGCGGGCGGCGCATTGCCCGAAATCTGGTCAAAGGGTCACCGTAACCCGCAAAGTGCAACGCTTGATCCGGTTGATGGCGGTTTGATCACGGTTGAACATGGCGCGCGCGGCGGCGATGAAATCAACCGGCCAGAAGCAGGCAAAAACTACGGTTGGCCGATCATCACTTTCGGGCGCGACTATACTGGACTGCCAATCGGTGAAGGCACAGAAAAGGCGGGCCTCGAACAGCCACTATTTTATTGGGATCCATCCATCGCGCCATCGGGCATGATCGTTTACCAAGGTGCCATGTTTCCAGAATGGAAGGACGATGTGTTTGTCGGCGCACTGGCGGGCACGCTTTTGTCACGTCTGGAGCGTGATGGCCGCGGATTTAACGAAGTTGAACGCCTGTTTGAAGGCGAGCTTGGTCGTGTACGCGATGTGCGCGAAGCCGCTGACGGTTCAATCTATCTCTTGATTGATGACGATCCGGGCCAAATGATCCGGATCGCCAAGTAAATCGTTAGTGGTCAGTAATTGGTCGGCATGCCCGTAATTGCAGCTGCCAGCATCTGGTATGGCCGGTTGCCAGTTCCCGCGCGCTCTTTGATCTCACGCAATTGTGCATAAGCGCCGCCGAAATCACCCTGTTCCAGCAGGCCTTGACCCATATACGAGCGCGCCAAAACATAGTCAGGGTCTATCGACAAAGCGGCATTGTAATACATCATTGCGTCTTCCATCCGCCCGGCTTTGCGGTTTGCAAAACCAAGATAGTTTTGAATCCGCGGCTGGTTTTGGTTGGCAATCTGTTTCAACAAAGTAATCGCGTCTTCCGGACGGTCAAAATAGGCAAGCTCGCGCGCTGTATCATATAGCGCGTCATCGCCCATGATTTCGTTCATGCCGGATTTCTTAAGCTCCACGCATTTTTTGAGTTTGACGTCATAAACTTCGGTCTTTTTGCACTTCAGCGTGGTTTCGGTGGCCGCTGGTGCCGCATCATTACTGTTTGAGCCTTCGCCGGCCGCAAAACTGGATGTTGAAAACAGCGTTGCGGCAAACATCGATAAAACTAAATGGGTCGGTTTCATATTGTGCTCCGGGGCGCAAAGCGCGGGTGTAAAATCGTCAATTCAGAAATATAGCGCTGGTACGAAATTTCAACACACCATTCGTGGCCCAAATATGACCTTAAATATTTTTTTGATTTGCAAAAATAAGCTGTGTGGCGAAACAAATAGCCCAAGAAAAATGCGCCGCTGACACTCTAAGAACCGGCGGCGCAATAGCCAATTAACTTGCAGCACGCGCTGCCATTGTAGCATTTGCCCACCAAGCCAAATCATCCAGCGTGCCTTTTGCAGATGGCAAAATGGTCTGTTCGATGTCTTCGATTTTACCTGAGCCGCCCGCTGCTGGCCAAACGCGCCAAAAATCACCACCGCCAATATGCACTGCACCGCGAGTTGGCACCATTTGCAATTCAACGGCAATGTTTCTTAAATGTTCAAGCGCGCGGGCGCCGCCCATGGAGCCGTAAGCAATGGCTGCCATTGGCTTATGCTTCCACTCAACAAATGCTTGATCGAGAGCGTTTTTCAAAGCACCGGTGATGGAGTGGTTGTATTCGGCCACCACAAAAATATAGCCGTCAAACTCAGCCATTTTGTTCTGCCATTTCACGGCTTGCGGGTTCGACGACGGCATATAGGCATTGGAGGCTGGCTCATCAAAAAGTGGCAAGTCGAAATCACGCAAATCCACCAGCTCAACGGTCATATCGTCGCGTTGCTGGGCTTGATTCAGCATCCATTGCGCCGGAACATCTGCAAAGCGGGTTTTGCGAGTTGAACCGATAATAAGTGCGATTTTTGGTTTAGCAGTCATTTTTTCACCTATGGTATCTAAAAGTTATCTGATGTGAGATAGTGAACAAAATTGATCCTGCAAGGAGGCACTAAAATGTCTGCAAGTATCTCAAAAGTAACCAGAATCTACGATGCTATGAATACCGAAGTGCGTGACCGCGATGGGTGTGAACGCATCAGTCAGATGCTCGCACGCATTGGTGATAAGTGGACAATCTTGATTGTGCGGCAGTTGGGAGACAAGCCGAAACGATTTAATGCTCTGCGCCGCGAGATAGGCGATATCTCACAGAAAATGCTGGCAACGACACTGCGCAATTTAGAGCGAGATGGGTTTGTTACCCGTCACGTGACACCAAGCAGCCCGCCGCAAGTGGACTATACACTGACCAAACTTGGCCATGATTTGCTTGTCCCGGTGCAGGCGCTGGCGATGTGGACATATCAAAACATGAATGAAATTGAAACGGCGCGCGCGGCCTACGCCGCCCGTTTGGAACAAGCCGCTTAAGCAACTATTAAGCATCTCTGCAAAGACGATTTTCACCATTTTGGGTGACAGTCTTTTCATGCTGATTTTGCGCCACCAAAAACGATTTCATCTGCTGTTTGCAGTTGCAGGAGCTGCCATACTGTCTGCATGCACCATGGGCGATGTGATGCGGCCCGATGTTGACGTTGGCACGACGCAGGCCTTGCCGCCGCGCATAGTTTTGCAGCCAGAAATGTTGCAAAGCCAAGCGCCGCAAGTCCAAGCGCCGCAAATTCAAGAGCAGCAAAGTCAAGCGCCGCAAATTCAGCAAAGCATTATCCAATCCGGCGCGCCGGTTTTGCTGGTCACGCCGAATGGCAACGTGCCAGCCCCGCTTGAATTGCAACAGCAATTCTTACAACAAGCGGCTGTTCCGAATATCAATCCGCATATCAACCCGCCCGTGGTTTCAGAAAGCGGCGCGAACGATTTCGAGCCAAACCAAGAAGAGCCGGGCATGCTGGCGCAACTGGCTGCTATGCCGGGGCGATTGGTTCCGGATTTTCTAAAACCTGGTTCAAGAGACCCGGAAACCCAGTGTCGCCGCGAACTAAAACGAATTGGCGCTGCGTTTGAAGATGTTGCTCCGGTTGGCAATGGTGGCTCGTGCGGTATTGCTAACCCGGTGCGCGTCAGCAAATTATCCGGCGGAATTGTGGTCAAACCTGCAGCAGTATTAAACTGCAATATGGCGTTAGCCTTTGCAGAGTGGGTCAAAAAAGACGTGCAACCGGCGGCTCGTTTGCGTTATTTATCCGGCGTTGCCGAAATCAAAAACATGTCGAGCTATTCCTGCCGCACTATTGGCAATAAGCGCGGCGGGCGCTTGTCAGAGCATTCATTTGGCAATGCCATCGACATCGGCGGCCTCACGCTTAACAATGGCAAAGTGTTGCAAGTCCATAAGCCGGGTTTCTTTGCTTTGCGCGAATCGAGCCTGCTCAACAAAATACGCAGCGATGCCTGCGACCGCTTCACCACGGTTTTAGGGCCGGGCTATAACGCTGCCCACGCGGACCATTTTCATCTGGATTTGATGAACCGCCGCGGACGGAGTTGCGAGTAGGATTTAGATATTGCCGCATAATGTAATAAGATCACATCATTCCAAGTGTTCGACATTTATGCTTTGTTTCCTTAGCGTCAAACCAAACGGGGAAACATCATGTGCAATGTATGCCTAATCGAAAATGTCAAAGCTGATATGGTTTCGCGCCGGTCATTGTTTAAGGGCGCTGCTGCCGCCACGGTTGCAGCCGTTGCTGCGGGCATGGTTTCTGCCAAGCCAGCCTTGGCACAATCTTCTGGCAAAGTGGTTGATCTCACGCACACTTATGACGGAAGCTTTCCAACTTTTGATGGCAACCCCGGCATTATCTACGATGCCGCTGTGCCGTATACGCCCGGCGGATATCAGCTTTGGAAACTCACCATATTTGAACATACCGGCACACATATCGATACGCCGTTGCATTTCACAGAGGCTGGAACATCCGTTGATGCCCTGCCGGTTGAAAGCCTGATGTGTCCACTATGCGTGATCGACATTAAGGCCAAAGCCAAAGACGACGCCAATGCTATGGTTATGCCCGAAGATATTGAGGCTTGGATTTCTGCCAATGGCGAAATTCCAGCTGGCGCGCTCGTGGCGATGAATTCCGGCTGGGCACCCAAAGTGGGCGATGCTTCCTTCCGCAACACGCCGGATGGCAAACTGGCCTTCCCCGGTTTTTCAAAAGCCGCTTGCGATGCATTGGCTGAACGCAATGTTGCGGCTATTGGCGTCGATACTTTGTCACTTGATCCCGGCAATTCAGCTGATTTTGCGGTGCATTATTCTTGGCTCCCCGGCGGGCGTTACGGCATTGAAAACCTGGCCAATCTCGATGCTGTACCAGCCAAAGGCGCAACTGTGTTTGTTGGCGCACCCAAGCATAAAGGCGGCACAGGCGGCCCTGCCCGCGTGATGGCCGTTGTTTGATGGCAACAGTTCCACTTCTAACCGATGAAGCGGCAGGGGCAGAGGCCCTTGCCGTTTTCGATGATATCCGAGCCAAACGCAGCACAGATTATGTTAATAATTTCTGGCGTGCGCTCGCTTCTGACCCCGCGCTTTTGAAAGCGACTTGGGAGCGCCTTCAAATGGTGATGGGGCCAGGCGCACTTGATCCATTGGTGAAAGAAATGATCTATGTGGCGGTTTCCGTTACCAATGGGTGCAGCTATTGCACCCACTCCCACACAGCTGCCGCGCGCGCCAAAGGCATGACGCAAGAGCAACATGGCGAGTTGATGGCGGTCATCGGCATGGCAAACCAAACCAATGCGCTGGCCGTGGCGACGCAAGTTGAGGTAGATGACGTGTTTAAGGCTTAAGGCGCAATTGGCGTTGGCTGGCCTTCACTGTTCAGCGCAACCATCACGAAATCAGCATGGGTCACCAATTGCCGATCGCCTGCTCTCAAATAACGCTGCGCCCAAGCTTCAACCCGCAGCGTCATTGACGTGCGTCCAACGCGAGTTATCGAGGTATAAATACATAATGTGTCACCAATTTTAACCGGTGCAATAAAACTCATTTCTTTCACAGCAGCCGTCACCACACGGCCATTGGCACGCTCAGCGGCACGGATGCCACAAGACAAATCCATCTGCGCCATGACCCAGCCGCCAAAAATATCGCCAGCCGCATTGGCATCAGCCGGCATGGCCAGCGTGCGAAGCGTGAGTTCACCCATGGGTTCACTTTTCGGCTCATTTTGCAGTTCAATTTTGGTCATCGCACGTCTCCAACTGTCTTTGGCATAAAGCAGCAGCATATTGCGTCAATTGCGACTTGCGATTTTTCCTGCCACGTCGCATCCAGCGCTTCACAAACGTGAACCATCAGCAAACACAGCAGCCATGAACATTTATGATTTCATCATTATCGGCGCAGGCTCGGCGGGCTGTGTTTTGGCTGATAAATTGTCGGCCAGCGGAAAATATTCGGTGCTGGTGCTTGAAGCCGGCGGCGATGACCGTCGTTTCTTCATCCAAATGCCACTTGGCTATGGCAAAACATTTTATAACCCCGCCGTCAATTGGATGTATGCAGCCGAGCCCGACGCCGGGATCAATAATCAACGTGACCACTGGCCACGCGGCAAGGTTTTGGGCGGCTCGTCCTCGATTAATGCCATGGTGTGGATTCGCGGCCACCGCGATGATTATGAATCGTGGAAAGCTGCCGGAAACTCAGGCTGGGGCTGGGATGATGTGTTGCCTGCTTTCAAAGCCATCGAAGACAATCAAGCGGGCGCAAATATTTATCGCGGCACGGGCGGGCCTTTGCACATTTGCGAGACACGACACCAAGTTCACCCGCTGACGCAAACGTATATCGAAGCCTGCGGCGCAACAGGCTTGGCTTACAATCCTGACTTTAACGGTGAAACACAGGAAGGCGCAGGCACTTACCAGTTAACGACTAAAAACGGCTTGCGTATGAGCGCCGCTAAAGCTTTTTTGCGCCCTGCAATGAAGCGCAAAACGGTCACTGTTCTCAAACATGCGGCGGCCACCAGAATTTTGTTTGAAGGCAAACGCGCTACCGGGGTGGTGTATGATTATAAAGGCCAGCAATGCCAATGCCTCGCGGCGCGCGAAGTCATTGTCTCTGGTGGTGCGATTAACTCGCCGCAATTGTTACAACTGTCCGGTATTGGTCCTGCATCGCTTTTAGCCAAACACAACATCCCAATCGTTCAAGAAAACGCCAATGTCGGCCAACATCTGCAAGACCATCTTGGCATTAATTACACATGGCGCATGAAAGTGCCAACGCTCAACGATGAGCTGCGCCCATGGTGGGGCAAGCTGAAAGTTGGTTTGCAATTTTTACTGTTTCGTAAAGGCCCGCTTAGCTTGTCCATCAACCATGGCGGCGGGTTTTTCAAAACCGATCAATCTTACTCAGCGCCCAATATGCAGCTTTACATGCAGGCGTTCTCAACGCTCCTGCCCAAAGCGGGTGAGCGTCCGGTGCTCAACCCCGACCCATTTTCCGGGCTTTCGATTGGCCTTTCAAATTGCCGCCCCACCGCTCGCGGCCATATTGAAATTAAATCGGCCGACCCGCATCAGCATCCTACCATCACGCCCAACGCATTTGGTACGGCCCACGACACTGCTGAAATGCTCGCGGCAGTGAAATATTTGCGCAAAATTGCGGCGCAAGAACCGATTGCCTCACTGATCGCAGAAGAACTGCGCCCCGGGCCGCACGTAAAATCCGACGAACAGCTGATCCATGATTTTAAGCAGCGCTCTGGTACCGTGTATCATCCGTCTTGCACCTGCCGTATGGGGCCGGATGCAGCGACCAGCGTTGTCGATGCCAGATTGCGCGTCCACGGCATTCAAAACCTCCGTGTCATTGACGCATCATCATTTCCCAGCTTGATTGCGGGCAATACCAATGCGCCAGCGATATTGATGGGCTGGAAAGGCGCTGAGATGATTTTGGAGGATAATGCTTGAAATTTGTGGGCTGAGTTTACCCCCACCCTCCATCCCTCCCGCAAGGGGGAGGAAGATTCAAACATCGCACTTTTCTTTTTGAACTTCGGGCTTGATACAAAGATTGCAGGATGACCACAGATGTTAAAGTCCCCCTCCCCCTTGTGGGGAGGGATAAAGGGTGGGGTAAACCCAGCCCACACAAATTGAGTTGGGGGAAACAATATGCACATCACCAATATTCAAACCTTCGTTGTCGGCAACCCGCCGCCGCATTATGGCGGGCGGTATTTTCTGTTTGTCAAACTCACCACCAACGATAACATCATCGGCTATGGCGAATGCTATTCCGCAGCGTTTGACCCGCATCTCACCACAAAACTGATCAAGGATTTAGGCGCGCGATATCTCCTAAACCGCGACCCGCACGATACCGAAACATTCTTCCGCCTCTGCCATGGTTCAGGCTTTTCGCAGCGCCCGGACCCAACCGTGATGGGTTGTTTTTCCGCGCTGGAAATGGCTTGCTGGGATATTATTGGTAAAGCTGCCGGCAAGCCGGTGCACAAGCTGATTGGCGGCAAAGTGCACGAGCGCCTGCGCGTTTATACCTATATGTACCCGCAGTTCGACGACGAAAAAAACGCCAGTGTTTACCCGTCAGACCTCATAGGCAAAAACGTCTATAACGACCCTGACATGGCCGCTGAATGCGCGCTCAACTGGGTGAACCAAGGCATGACCGGCCTTAAATTCGACCCCGCCGGGCCCTATACGGCATTTGACGGCCACCAGCCGCGCCTCATCGACATCGATTTGTCAGTGCGCATGGTCAAAGCCGTGCGCGAGGCGATTGGCACACGCGCCGACATTTTGTTCGGCACCCACGGCCAGTTTACCCCTTCAGGCGCAGCACGCATGGCCCGCGCGCTCGAACCTTACGATCCTCTATGGTTTGAAGAACCCGTGCCACCAGATTCGCCCGAAGCCATGGCCAGCATTGCCTCGAAAACCTCAATCCCCATTGCAGCAGGCGAACGCCTCACCACCATCTGGGAATTTGGCCGCCTTCTCGAAATGCGCGGCGCAAACATCGTGCAGCCGAACTCAGGCCGCTCTGGCGGCATTTTACAAACCCGCAAAATCGCCGCGCTCGCCGAATACCACCACGCCAGCCTC
>JANOPZ010000061.1:0-11900 GCA_031422195.1 Limoniibacter sp.
CTGTGCCGGGTTTGGTTTCATCAAGCCGCCTACCCCGAGCCAGCGCTTCATTACGCCCTTCTGGCGTGATACCCGGGCCATCATCTTCAACAATAAACTCTAAAGTCTGATCAGAACCTTCAATCGATGGATTGTAAGTCAGTGTGATCAACACGCTTTTCTTACACCACTTTGCGGCATTTTCAAGCAGGTTGCCGATGATCTCTTCCAAATCCTGGGCCTCACCGCCAAACCAAAGCCGTGTGGTTGGCACCTTAAGATCAAACGTTTTTTCTGGATTTAACTTTTTGAAAACCCGGGCCATTTTCTCTAAGACTGGTTTGACATCAGTTCGATAGCTGACGGTGGCAGTTTGGGCAGCAACGCGTGCCCGCTGTAAATAATGATCGATTTGCCGCCGCATTATTTTGGCTTGTTCAGCAATTAATTTTTCATCGGCTACTTTTTTAGTGTTGGTTTCATTGAAAATTACCGCCAATGGCGTTTTCAGTGCATGGGCCAAATCACCGACCTGAACCCTTGCACGGTCGACAATCCTCTTGTTATTATCAATAAGCGCATTGATTTCATCAGCCAAAGGCTCAATCTCGATTGGGAAAACTCCGTCTAATCGGTCTGCCTCGCCCGACCGAACTTTACCCAGTTCGGCGCGAGCGCGATCCAATGGCCGCAGTCCAAGGACAATTGCCGCTGCGTTAACCGCTATCATCAGCAAACCTACGATGCTTAGAAAGCTCATAATCTGCCGGAAAAAACCAGTCACTTCATTGTCGATATCTTGCAAATTTCCAGCGACGCGGAAGCGGGCAATGGTGGTTTCAGCACCCAACTGAACTTCTGTTTCAAGCACGCGCAATGTTTGACCCAGAACATATTCAACATCATAATAGCGTTCAAAAGCAGTATTAAAAGGCGCTGTGGTCACTGGCGGCGCCAACAAAGGTTCGATTAAAAAATTTGACGCCAAACGCCCTGTAACTGCAGAACTAGCCGGCAAAACCTCCCATACCCAACCCGTACCCGGCTGTTGATAACGCTGGTCACCAATTTGCGGCACACCCACCAATTGATTTGCAGCCGTTACGTTCGTTCCAGCGACCAAAGAAAACAGATGCGCTGAAAGCAATGTATCAAACCGCCGTTCAATTGCGCCGCGGTAAAGATCAACAATTATAAACGACACAACCAATAAGGCAAAAGTAACGAGCAGGGTGGAAACCGCAACAACCCGAACCGACATGCGCCGCAATAATTGGCTACCACCAGAAACCTTTTTTGCCATTATGCTTTTGGGTCTTGAATGCGATAACCAAGGCCTCGAATTGTTTCAATGAGATCAATTCCGAGCTTTTTGCGCAAGCGCCCGACAAATACTTCAATGGTGTTGGAGTCCCGGTCAAAATCCTGGTCGTATAAATGCTCAACCAATTCTGTGCGGGAAATGACTTTGCCTTTGTGATGTAATAAATAAGACAGCAACCTGAACTCATGGCTGGTTAGCTTCAGCAATTCGCCGTTCACATCAACCCGTGCAGAAATCGTATCAACGCGAAGTGGGCCGCATATAATTTCAGAAGAAGCGTGGCCTGCCGCCCGACGGATCAAAGCCCGCAGACGTGCCAATACTTCTTCCATATGAAAAGGCTTTGCAACGTAGTCGTCTGCGCCTGCGTCAATACCCGCAACCTTATCGCTCCAACGATCACGCGCGGTTAGCATCATAACTGGCATCACGCGCCCGTCCCGTCGCCATTTTTCCAACACGCTGATACCGTCCATCATTGGCAAGCCAATGTCCAATATCACGGCGTCGTACGGCTCGGTGTCGCCAAGAAAATGGCCTTCTTCGCCATCTAAGGCAGTGTCAACAACATATCCGGCATCTTCCAAACCAGCTTTCAACTGCCGGTTGAGGTTTTTGTCATCTTCAACAACAAGAATGCGCATGAACAGCCTTTGATAAAAACCGAGCTAATTGACAAAATACTCTACCCTTTGGAAACAATAATTTCCATCCGCTTAGGGCGCTCGCCATTTTGGCCTGGTACCACAATTATAACGCGGCAAACAGGCTGACCATTTTGCACGGCATCATTTGCCATCGCCAAAGTGCCACCTTGTGCTGCTGCTTGCTGCTCGCCAATGGCGTAGCAATCTGCCGCCTGCACGAGAATAACCTCTTTGTGCCCAAGAACAGGGCCTGCAGGATTTGCTGTTAGAAAAAAAGCAAAGCCAAATGTTGTGAGAGCGTTCACTTGAATCTCCACGCCTAGTTTAAGGCAGCTGTTTAGTCCCCGGCACCTGAATAGCGTATGAATGGTTTTTCGCAACAGGCTTAGAAAACTTGCAATTGGGCTTCTAACGCTAGGTCTGGATATGCGCCATTTTGCTTGACCTTGAACTTAAATCCGGCGGTGGTTGAACCAAGGTCAGCCAGTCTTTGGGTTGTAAGATAAGTAAATTCCGGCGTGGTTAGCATTTCCGTCCTAACGATTGTACCGGCGTTGTTCACAATTGTAGCCGTATAACTTTCATTGGCTTCTCCAACCGGAATTTCAATCAGCTCCCAGTCGTCCGCATTAACGCGCCCGCATCTTATCCATTGGAACACTTTGCCCAAAGCGTTTGTTGTGACTCGCAGCTGTTCGGGTGCCAAGGTTGTTACACTTCTGGTCAATGCGCCAGTCTCTACATTTTGCCACGAGGCATCCGTTAGAGTTTTACTTGCCGGACCAATTCTTAAAGTGCTTCCACTGGAAAAGCTGCCATTTAGCGTGAGTGAAACTATTGAGTGATCGAGCAAGACAAAAGGCGCTGCGGTTGCATGGCCTGCTAACATCGCATCTTGCGTTCCTTTTTGGCCGCGCAGCAAGCCTGACAGCTTCCATATTTTTGGTGACACCTCTTCCGCAATCTGGAACTGCAGTATTTCCCAAACCCCGCTTAGTGACAGCACCGCTGCGGTATTGGCTCCAGACAAAAATGCATTCAAACTAACACTCTGCAGCCCGCCGCCATACAGCTTGATTGTCATTGTCTTGCCAGATCGACGTCCTTTTACATGATCAGAACCACCTGAAACGACCTCGCCCATCGTGGCTGGCTCATTGATGTTTCCAATCGGCGTATCGCCTTGGTCTTGCGATGCAACAACCAATTGTCGTTGCCACGGGTTGGCAAACGCTGCGATCCGCACCACAGGACTTTCCAATCCATCACGCAAAGCTGGGCCTGCCAAATCCATGACCTGAACAGCGGCGCGGCCACTTGCTGCAACCGCTTGCGGGCCATACTTTCTTGCGATCTGGTACTTACCATTTGAAATCAGTGCATAGGTTTTCGTCTTTCGGGCCTCTATGGCTTGGGTTTGTCCATAGGTAATGCGTTCAATCCGGTAAACATCGCTGCCAACGGCTGTCACAGTCATCAGGTCGCCTATTTCGAGATCGGCGTATTCGGTCGGTAACGAACAGCGTAATGTTTCAGCTTCTTCGCGAGCTCTTCGCAGCCATTTGTTTGATAGGCTGCCAGCAGTGTCTCCATCCAAAATAATTGGAAGACTCATTTGGGTTTGGTTGTTTGCGGCGCTGCCAACAAATCGCGCTGATACCGTAGCATTCTGATAATCCGCGACTGGGTCCGCAAATGACAACACCAATTCTGTCGGTAACAAATTACTGGCTGATCGCGCTCGCGTAATTTCTGCATTTTTATCGTACCCGACAATATCTGCAATTGAACGAATTGCGCTTGGCACTGTATCAAGTGAAAAAGCTTCAGACACCGTTGATTGAGAACGCCAATTTGCTCCAAAAAGGTCAAGCAACGGCTCTAGGGTTTCACGCACAGACTGGGGGTTCAGCACCGCGTAACCATGCATCCAGCCGGACAATTGACTTACATTTATAGCATTCAGGCCATGGTCGGTCATAATTGCTTGAACCAAATCAGCCAAGCTCACCGAGGCTAGGCGGCCATTCAGCCAATGACCTGTGCGCCAATTCTCGCCATCACTCCAAAGATCACTTTCTCGCGGAAACGCTGGAAACGGACGCGTGTCATAGGCCCAAGCGTAGCAGTGCTTAACGTCTAACATTCTTCCGGAATAGACATTGGAAACCGGATTGAGCGCCGGATCAAACAGATCGCTCGCCGCATCAAACGCTGTCAAATGTGTTTCCAAATAAATCCGTTGCTGCGAATCATCGCGTGCGCCCGATGAGAAATAAGGCACTGCGCTTTCAGCTGATTTCGGGTCACTAAATACATTGGGCTGGTTGGCCCCTTTGTCGATTGCGGGGCAGCCAATCTCAGTGAACCAAATTGGTTTTGATTGCGGCACCCAAGCCGTTGCAATACCCTGTTCAATCCCGCCAATTCGGTTAAAATGCGCATTGGACCACCAAGAGCGTATGTCTTTTGAGCGCCAAACCCACGGCTTGTTCGCTGCTTCATCTGTGATTGGCGTGCGAACCCCATTTTGCCGATCCGCCCTATTGGCATAATACCAATCGTAGTTCTCGCCCGAAATAAGCGCCGCCTTCATTGCAGCTTTATCATGAGCTGAATTTGGGCCGTCTGGCGAGGCAATCTGCAACTGTGTATCGCGCCAATCGGTTAAAGGTTGATACCAATCAATACCAACTGAATCGATTGCAGCATGCGCCCACAGCGGGTCGAGATTGTAAAACAGGTCACCCGGTGTGGATGGCGGGCTATAGCCGAAATATTCAACCCAATCGGCGGCATAAGTGAGCTTGGTTGTGTTGCCTAAAAGTGCCCTTACGTCTGTAGCCAGTTGCATCAAACCGCTCACAAATGGAAAGCTGTTTGACACACCACGAACGCGCGTAAGCGCGGGCATTTCAGAGCCAATTAAAAACGAATCTACTCCACCAGCCCTTAATGCCAAATGGGCATGGTGCAACACAAACCGGCGATAACCCCATTCGGTTGCAGGCCCTATATAAGACACCGCATCGCCGTTGGCAGTAAATTGCGCACTGGATGCTGTCCCTAAAAACGCATTCATTTGAGCAAGTGCGGTCGCAGTTCCATTGACGGAAGCCGCTTGACCTTCAGCGGGATGGCAAGTGATCCGCCCGCGCCATGGATAAGCCTGTTGACCAATACCGCCATAAGGCGAAGGAAATTCATTTCCTGCGGCAATATCCATCATAACAAATGGATACAATGTTACCTTCAATCCGCGGGCCTTCAAATCACGAATGGCATGAACCAAGGCTGCATCATCAGGGGTTCCGCCATAAGCTGCTGCGCTGCCACTACGGGTTACTTCGCGTGCCGCACTGCGCGTAACACCACTTGAGCTCCAATTTTGTGAAATACCCGTTTTGTTATTGGTCGTAACACCGGGTTTAATCTTGCAGTTTCCGGCACGCAAATCATCGCCAAACCAAGCAGAAACCAATGCAACGTTTTCAAGATTGGGGCAAAGCGCCAAAAGTTCATCAATAGCTACATTCCAGTCTGTATCAGAATGCAAAACGTTGCGGTTCAAGTGCAGCGTTTCACCGGGCGAGCTTTCCCAGAGAACCGGACTTGGCTCATAGCCATATTCGGTTGCACCGGGAATCAAAGTTATTGCGCGTATCGATCTTTCAAGCCGCCCAATTGGCCGTAAAACTTCAAATTGGAGTTGCGGTATGCGGTTGCCAAATCGCTCTAGGGCCAGTCGTTCAATCACCACATAAGCAATGCCGCGATACGCAGGCGTGTTACCGCCACCTTGTTTTGCCAGCAACAAAGGGTCGGGCAATTGGGTTTGAGATCCGGTATAAACCCGCAATGCGATGTCGTTTAAGTCAAGTTCCTGCCCATCGGCCCAAACGCGGCGAATGCCGCCGATTTCGCCTTCACACACTGCGAGCGCGATACTGGCAAAATAGCTAAATTTGGTGGCCGTCGTTCCGCCACCCAGTGATTTGCCACCTTGTCTTGAAGTCGAAGATACTTCGTCAAGCCGCGTTGCCCAAATCAAAGTTCCAGGAATGCGCGCTGCACCATATATGCGAGGGACGGACGTTCCCTCTTCGGCTGAAAACGGGCTGACTGTGGACAGGCGCGCGCCAATTACCGAACGCCGCGGCGTCAACAGCGCATTATCCAGCATGTTGCCAACAAGCGCACCTGCGGCCTGCCCAATTATAGCAGCTGTAGGGCCAAATACGCCGCCCAAAGCAGCGCCAGCCGCGCCCAAAAGCAAGGTTGCCATATCATTACCCCAGTAGGTTGAGATTACAGACCGGTAGATTTCGGAAACGCAAAAACGCCTGCAATTTTCTTGCGCCAAGTCGGCACTAGCGGCGATAACACAACGCCAATACCAGAATATGCATGTATAAAACCGGCCTCGTTCACCATAATACCGGCGTGCTTCGCCAAAGTGCCCGCACTCCAACGAAACAGAACCAGTTGCCCAATATTGGGGCTCGTCTGCACCAAAACGAAGTGTTTCAATGCTGCATCAAGCAAACGGTCTTTGTCGCCCTTTTCTGCCCAATCCATGGCGTAAGGTCCGGGCGCTTCCGGTTCTGAGCCATAAATCTCACGCCAAATCCCGCGCACCAAGCCAAGACAATCTGCCCCGACACCTAATTTAGAGCCTTGGTGGCGGTATGGTGTGCCAAGCCATTTTTTAGCTTCTTCCACAACGTGCATTTCGATGGATAACGGAGCATGAATATTCATATTACCACCGGCCCTCCATCAAAGTTCATACCATCACGGGCATAGGCATAAGCTTGATCATTGCCCGGCATATGCGGAAAACCACGGAAATTCAGGCTGTTACCAAATTTGGATTTGCAGGTCGCAAAGCTTTTGTCGCAGCCCGCTTTTATGGTGAAGCTTATTCCGCTTTCAACCGGGAACTTAGGTTCATCGCGCAAGACGATTACAACCGCAGAGCCGTTTTTCGTGTGGGTTAAAACTCTTACTAAACTACCCGCTTGTGGGCCCGTTATCCATTGCAACAACCCGTCAGTGAACCAACCAATCTCAAAGCCATTGAGACCAGTAACTTCAAACTCCGTCTTTGATCGAACAATTGCAATTGTGCCATTTCCGGCAAATGTGGAATTACCAAGCACCACACCGCAACGCGCGTCGCCCACCTCTGCATCACATCCCTTTCGAAAAAGCCGGCCGCGTTTTGCCGTAAAGTCAGCTGCGTCGCCCTCAAGTTCGGCACGCCAAATACCATCAGCCTGTTCAATTCGTGCAACATAAGCGGTGCGCAACAAAGCAAACTCTAAAGGTGTTTGCCAATTCACCAGGTACTGCGCGATGGCGGCACCGTCATAAACACCGGTCGATAAATCAAAAGCGGTTACCTCCACATCATCCAGCGCGCCTTCAATTTCGCCGTTGCCTATGGTCAGACCAAGGGCAGCCTCAGCTTCTTTTGCAGTGAACCCGCTATTGGGTTTGCACGGCACACCATCCACTGTCAGTGTCCGGTCGTGGTCGGTAAAGCCGGCAACCACCCCGTCTTTGCGGGTGATTATCCAACAGTAACAAAGCGTCGTTACATCGCCGGCGACAGCCTGCTTTAGTGCCGTTGAAAACGGGATCATATCAGCACCTCTTTTAGCGGAATGGCTTGAACTTGCCCTGCACGAAAATTGGCAAGCGATAGTGTCAATGACGACGTCTCAAACCGAACCGGCACATCAAACTCAAAACCGGCTTTGATAAGCTTGCCTGTTGATGGGATTGAGCCCGGCAGAAATGTGATTGCATTACCAGGCGCCGTGAGTTGATAAACAGAAGGCAGCACTTCAAGGCCGTCAACCGAAACCCGAAGACTGGCGGCAATGACACAGGCCAATGGCCGCTGATAAGCATAAGCCAAAGTGCCGTAGGTTTTGATCAATGGAAAAATCGCCTGCGTTCCGTTCCCAACACCAATGTGTTGATCAAGCGAATTAATGGCAGTGCCTTGCCCGCAGCTTTTCCAATCAAATGGATCGCGAAACCGGAACGCGTGCAAAGGGCCTCTTCGGGCTTCATAAAAATTTAGAATTTCCTCGATCTCGGACATTGCACGCAGGCCCGTGCCAGCATCATAACGGCGCAAAGCATGGGCTTGACGCAAATTTCGTTTCTCGCGGCCTGAAGATAACGTCACAATTTCAACACTGCGCTCTGGCCCTCCCGTCGCCCCAAAAGAGATCGACAACGGAAAACGCACGTCATGGAAAGCCGGTAATCCGGGCATAGTTTTACCTCAAATGTTGCGGGTGCCACGTGACACCGTGCGCGCCAACATGGCTGCGATTTGGCCCTCAGATTTGCGAAATGAGCCTGCGTCCGGCGTGGCAATCGAAACGTTGACTGTCACCGGTCCGCCACCGCCCGCACCGCCAACGCCAAGCCTGCCGCTGGCATCACGGCGCAATGGCAAAATGGCTTCGGCTCCGGCTTCACCCATCACGCCCAATCGCGAGCCCATTCCAAACACTGTTGGCGACGAAACCACACCGCTGCCAAGGCCCGGCGTGCCGCCTTTGGCAAATGGCACTAATCCGCCAAATAAGTTGCCAATCGCGCCGCCGAGCAGCTTTTCAAATGGCTTCAAACCAATACTCAAAGCATTGCCTGCCAACTGGCGGCCAACACTACGCAGCACATCTTCGAGGCTGTTGCCGCTGATAACAGCGCTTTTCAGCCCTTGCGTTAGCGTCGAAGCAAAGCGGTCAGCATCCAGTTCCATTTGCCGCAAACTGCGCTCTAACGCACTTGTGTCCGCACCAATGCGAACGGTCATTTGCTCGTCCATAGTGAAAACCTCTCCGTGTTTCTTCAATCAGGAAACGCTTGCATCAAATCAATCAAAGCGCCGCGCGGTGTTGTGTTGTCAGCTGGCAAATAGGGCTTTGCTGCAGCATCAAATTCTCGCGGCGTCATTGCCCAAAAAATATCGGGCGATAGCTTCAAAACACCGAACGCAAAACCCATAAGTTCCTGCCAACTCGCAGGTTTTTGCGGGTTCATATTTTCGGCGCAACTTCGGTTTTAACGCTGCCAAAGCTCGCCTCAAGGAGCGCGCGCGCAATGTCAGCAAAGCCGGTTGCGCCCGCTTCACAGTGCATTGCACCCACACGGTCAGCGTCCATGTCTTCGCCTGCCCCGCGCAACCCAGCAGCTACAATCAATGCCAAATGGCGCGCAGTGAGTTTTTGCGATGTGAGTTTTTGGATCAGCTCAAACAGGCTATCGACGCCAAATGCTTCTTCCAGTTCTGCCAGCACATTCAACGTCAGCCGCATTTTGCGCTGTATGCCGTCAAGGGTGGCGAGCACTTCGCCGCGATGTACATTAACCATTTCAAATCACCGTAAATGTTAAGGCACCGGCAGATTCCAGTGCGATTTCAAATGTCAGTTCGCCGTCATAATTGCCGGAATATTCAAGTGCTGTAATTTGAAACTGGCCAGCCATCGTCCCAAAATCCGGCACAATAATTTGCCAGTCTTCCAAAGCCGAATTGAAAAATAACTCCCGCACTTTGAAATCGGACGTCACATCTTTGAAAATGCCTGATCCTGATACAGCGGCCCGTTGCACCCCTGCCCCGCCAATTAATTCGCGCCAACGCCCAGCTGAGTCTGCATCGGTCACATCAACGGTTTCGGCGTTGAAAGCCATTTTGCGTGCACGAAGTCCGGCTACCGTGGTGAAAACGCCCACAGCAGTTCGTACTTTGAGCAACATATCCTTGCCCTTTTGAGCGGCCATTGCCGTCTACCTTTCTAATTATTGAGATGTCAGTTGACTTCGGTCAGCGCTTCAAAACGCATCGTCGCCTTATAACCGCGAAAGCCGGTGTCGTAATTTGCATCCATGCCAATGGCACGCAGCAACACCACCCGATGGCCAGCCGGAGCTAATGCTGCTGTCTCGAGCGACGTCATTATAGCGCCCGCAATATCCAGCACTTGTTTCTTGCCGTGTTGGCGCGACCAGGCATTGAGAATAATCAAGTGCTCATCGCCGCGCTCGGTTCCTGTGCTCCAATCTTGCGATGCAGCGGCGCCAAACGTGACATAGGGAAAGGCTTCATCGGGCGGCGTGCGGTCATGCACTTTTGGTCCGCCGAGGAGCGTTGTCACCGTAGTGTCGGCAATCAAGCGCGCATGGATTGCCGATTGCAACGCAGCTGCCGCGATCATCTGAGTTTACCCGGCTTAAGTTTTGCCGCACGTTTGGCTGCCCGTTCAAACCGGCCGAGTACATCCGATGGATTTACACTTGGAATTTGCCTTAATCCGGCCTCTTCCAACGCCGCCAAACCAATCCAACGCAAAGTCGAAGCAATGCGATTGCGGGTAATTTTAGCAGATAGTTTCATGTCAATTCCTCACAGTAACAGTTCAAATAGCGACCGGTTTCGTCAGGGTCATTGACGGTAAGTATTCGAAATTGCCTCGGTCCCAATTTGAAACGCATCGCGCTTTTTACGCCCGTTCGCATGCGGATCGTTATGCGATGTGTCGCACTTTCGATGTCCTGATCCGCACGAAACATTTGCGTAACTGAAAGCGGCTCAAACCGCCCGAATACGGCGGCAGTCTCGTTCCACACTTCGGTTTTCCCACCAAACCCATCAGGCGTTTGGGTGACCTGTTCCAACCGAAATTCAGTGCGAAACGCACCGGGATCAATAAATGTCAGCCGCATTATAGCCTCACTTTACGATATGGCCGCAGCAAAGGCAGATAGCCGGATGGGTAAGACACCGGCTGATCACTGGCGCGAAACGCACCGCGAAACTCAAACCAATGAGCAACCAACAAGAATATTGCCCGGTTCAGCATATCGGGCACACTTGCGCCGGTCGCACCAAACCCCGCCGTGAAATCTATCTCAATCCCGTTCATGCGGCGGCCCGGGTTATTGCGTTTTTCAAACAACAGCCGACTGGGCTCACTGCGTATGTCCAACAGATAATCAGCAGGCGGTACAATGGACGGCGCGCCGTTGGCGGCATAAATTGTCACCGTTGTGACGCCGGTCACAGGGCCGCGCGGCAGTTCAATCATGTCGCCGTCTGGCCAATTATCCATCGTCATCCGCCATTGCTGGCTGATGAGGGAAAGGCCGGTCTGGTTTTCAACATCCTGCCGCGCGGCGGCAATCAAATCAGCAATCAGAATGTCTTCGCTGGTATGGCCAATGCGCAACCATGCGCGCGCGTCGGCAACGGTCACCGGCTCCAAGGCCGGTTCCGCAATTTTAAACAATGCCATTTGCAAACTCGCTGTAAAAGAGAAAAATGCGGCCCCACAGGGAGGGCGCGGGACCGCGATCGGGTTTGATTTTAAGACTAAAATCAAACTCCCATTTTTAGAATTTTGATCGCATCAAAATCCTGCACTCCGCCACCGACCCGCTTGGTGGTGTAAAACAGAACGTAAGGCTTGGCAGAATACGGATCACGCAAGATCCGCACACCAACACGGTCAACCACCAAATAACCACGCTGAAAATCACCAAAGGCTATGGCTTTAGCGTTGGCAGAAATGTCCGGCATATGTTCAGCTTCCACCAGTTGGAAACCCATTAGCATTGCGCGCGCGCCAACGGCGGCCGGCGGTGTCCACAAATAGTTTCCGGTTGTGTCTTTCAATTTGCGGATCGCGGCTTGCGTTTGGCGGCTCATCACCCACGACGCGTTCTGGCGGTACCCTGATTTCAAAGCATACATCAAATCCATCAGAATGTCTGAAGGGTTGGACGCCGGAAACGCACCGGAAACACCCGTTGCAATTTGGCCCAAGTTGCCCCAGGCCCAAGAGGCTTCAGCAATGGTTGGGTAGTCTAAAAACCCGCGCGGCTTGGCAATACCATCGCCGGTCACGAAAGCTTGGCTTTCC
>JANOPZ010000062.1:0-7090 GCA_031422195.1 Limoniibacter sp.
CATAAAGGTTGGCGGGGTTTTCATAGATCTCTCGCGGGCTGCCAATTTGGGCCAAAACCCCATCTGACAATATGCCGATGCGGTCTGCCATTGTCATGGCTTCAATCTGATCATGAGTCACATAAAGCATAGTCGCACCAATTTCGAATTGAATGCGTTTTAACTCAAGCCGCAAATCACCTCGTAGTTTTGCATCAAGTGAAGATAGCGGTTCGTCCATCAAAAAGATCGACGGATCACGGACGAGCGCCCGGCCAATAGCCACACGCTGCATTTCACCGCCAGATAATTTCGTCGATTTGTTTTGCAACTTATGATCAATGCGCACCATTTTGGCGACAGATTGGACGCGGGCATCAATATCTGTCGCTGCCATCTTGCGGGCTGGTGCTCGCAACGGAAAGGCAAGATTTTCGTAAACGCTCAAATGCGGATAAAGCGAATAGGCTTGAAACACAAAAGCAACGTCGCGTCCTGATGGGGCTTCATTTTTAACGCTAACGCCATCGATAAGAATGTCGCCACTATCCAATTTTTCGAGGCCGGCAATCAAGCGCAAGGTGGTAGTCTTGCCCGCGCCGGTTGGGCCAAGCAACACCACAAATTCACCATCTGTTATATCCAGTGAAACACCCGAAACAGCTTGGTTCAGACCAAAAGCTTTAGAAATATTTTGCAGCGAAACATCAGACATGAGCCGCCTCCTTTGCGATGGCGGTATTAACGGCATTGCCTGTTTCGGCATCAAATACCGATAGACGATTTGTCTCGAAAGTGACGCCGACCACTTCACCGACTGTAAACTGCAAATCAGAGGTGGCTCTTGCCCGCACGATTGCGCCAAACATTTCCAGCGCCACAATCTGCGTGGTGCCGAGATATTCCGTTCCGTAAATCTTGGCTTTTAATGGTGATTTTGGGTCAAAGCGAATATGCTCAGGGCGCACACCCAAAACACGTTTGCCAGCATTTAGATTTTCAGAAATTTGCGGCACGGCAATTTTAATGCCGCCAATCATCACCGATTGATCACCCTTTTGGAAAGCGCCTTCAAACTTGATCAAATTCATCGATGGCGAACCGATAAAATCGGCGACAAACAAGGTTGCAGGGTTGTTGTAAATTTCCTGAGGCGTGCCAAATTGTTCGACCAAGCCCTTGTTCATCACGGCAATTTTGTCGGCCATCGCCATAGCTTCAAGCTGGTCGTGGGTCACATAAACCGTGGTTGCTTTGATGCGGAGATGCAATTCTCTTAGTTCGCGCACCATCACATCACGGAATTCCGCATCGAGTGTGCCAAGCGGCTCATCCATCAAGAAGCATTTGGGGCGGCGCACAATCGCACGGCCAAGCGCCACGCGTTGGCGGTCGCCACCGGCAAGGCCTGATACCGGTTTTTCAAGAATATGGTCGATTTGCAAAAGCCGGGCCGTTTCTTCAACGCGGGCTTTAATTTCAGCGGCGGGAACGCCTTGGGCGAGCAATGGAAAGCCAATGTTTTTGCGCACATTCATATGCGGGTAGAGCGCAAACAATTGGAACACAAAGGCGATGTCACGGTCGCGAGCACGGTTGAACGTCACGTTCTCGCCATCCAATAAAATCGCGCCATTGCTTGGTAATTCGAGGCCAGCAATCATACGCAATGTCGTGGTTTTGCCGCAGCCGGATGGGCCGAGCAGCGCTAGAAACTCACCGTCTTTCACAACGAAGTTGGAATTTTGAACCGCAACGAAATCACCGAATGATTTGTGCAGATTTTCAATGCGAATTTCAGCCACAATTTTACTCCGGAAACTTTGAAACGACGATGAACATGACCGTTCCGAACAAAAGCGTGAGGAACGACCAAGTGTAGAGCGAGAGGGCGAAGGGCTGAAACATCATCAAAAATCCAAGGCCGATGATGGCCGTGGCCGTGTTTTCCATCGGCCCGCGGCGAAGTAAAAGCGAGCGTTTGGGTTTTGCAGATTCCATTTTCATTTGCGCACCGCCCCGAATGTAATTCCGCGCAGCAAATGCTTGCGAAGTAGAATAGTGAACACCAAAATTGGTACAAGGAAGATGGTTGTTCCAGCGCCCACGGCTGGCCAATCCATGCCACCTTCACCGATAATTGTCGGGATGAATGGCGGAGCAGTTTGCGCTTCGCCAGACGTTAAAATCACCGCAAAGGCATATTCATTCCAGGCGAAAATCAAGCAGAAGATGGCCGTGGCGGCAATGCCGGTGGTGGCTTGCGGCAGTACAACCCTAATAAATGCTTGCAGCCTTGTGTAGCCGTCAATCAATGCGGCCTCTTCATACTCGCGGGGAATTTCATCCATGAACCCCTTGAGCAGCCAGACGGCCAAAGATACGTTGATCGCGGTATAAAGCAGGATCATGCCGAGCGCCGTATCTGAAAGCCCGAGCTGCCGGTACATGAGATATATCGGGATAGCGACGGCAATCGGAGGCATCATGCGGGTGGACAGGATGAAGAATAACAGATCATCGGCCAACGGCACTTTGAACCGCGAAAAGCCATAGGCTGCAAGTGTGCCGAGGAAAACCGCCAGGGCCGTTGAACCAAACGCGATAATAACAGAGTTCATAAAGCGTGGCCAAAACTTGCTTTCGCCTACAACAACCATAGAGCGATCACGGGCAATTTTATCGCATGTTGTGGTCGCGGGCCCGAGGGTTTCGATATATTCAGCAGTTTGCCGCGACCGTGTTGTGAAGAGGTTGCAATAGCCTTCAATCGTCGGGGAAAATGACAGGATTTTGGGCGGATATGAAATCGAATCCGGCGGTGATTTAATGGACGTTGTAAATATCCAAAACAGCGGCAGCATCGTGACCAGGGCATAAATAATGACCAGCGAACCGGCGATACGTTTTGACCATGGGCTTGGCTCAACAACAGAGTGAGCGGTGGCCAGATGTGAAGAAATTCCGCTCATCTGGATTTCACCTTATTGAGTGCTTTGACATAAATGTTGGCCAGGCCAAACACGGCGACAAATAAGATAATGGCGAATGCCGAGGATGCGCCCGTCCGCCATGCTTCGAATGCCTGACGCTTTAGAGTGATGGACGCAACTTCGGTAATTGAGCCCGGCCCTCCGCCTGTGAGCAACGTGACCATATCAAACATTTTGAAGTTTTCGATGCCGCGAAACAAAACCGCCAGCATGATGAATGGCAGCGCCATTGGCAGAGTGATTGACCAGAATTGGCGCAGCGGCGAGGCACGGTCCACTTCAGCCGCTTCATAGATGTAATCTGGAATTGAACGTAAGCCAGCCAAGCAAATCAGCATCACATATGGCGTCCACATCCATGTATCGACAATGACAATCGACCAAGGCGCTAGGTTTACAGAACCAACCATTTGAAACGACGACGCCGGAACACCTGAAACCAGCTCAACGAGATAATTAAACAGACCAATTTGCGGTTGATACATAAAGCGCCAAAAGTTACCGACAACGGCTGGCGAAAGCATCATTGGCACCAAAATGATCGTTGTCCAAAATGCGTGGCCGCGAAATTTGCGGTCAATGAGATAGGCCAAAGAAAAGCCGATTACCATTTGCAATAGGATTGTCCAAAACACGAACTGCGCGGTGGTTTGCATCGCCAACCAGGTATCCGGATTGGTCAGGACGGCAACATAATTATCAAGCCCAACGTTTTTAACTTCGGCGTTTGGCCGGTTGGCGCGAAAATTTGTGAATGAAAGCTGGATGGTCCAAATCAATGGAAATATGTTGATAGCCAACAGCAGCAACATTGTTGGCGTGATGAACAGCCAAGCAATTGCTTTATCAGACAGCCCCCTGACGCGCGTTACTATTTTCTTGGGCGTGGCTTTGACGGCGGCGTTTGCCGCTCGATCTATCATGCCGGTGGTATCGCTCACGATCCGGTCCATTCAATTCAACTGAGGAGATAAGTGACCGCCGCCCCTAAGTGATGAAGGGCGGCAGCACGGGAAGTCCGGTTTTAGAGCTTGCCGTCTTCTTTGAACACAGCTGTCCAATCAACGATCAGGCCATCAAGCGCATCCTTGGCAGTGCCGTTACCTGCAACCACATAATCATGCAGCCGTTTTTGCATGGCTTGCAAAAGTTGAGCATAAGAAGGCTCTTGCCAAAAATCCTGAACGCCGCCCATGGCTTCCAAGAACTGAGCAGCAAATGGCTGAGAGGTCGGGAAAGACGGATCGTTCAAAACAGCATTGTGGCAAGCGTAACCGCCAAGTGCCCACCATTTTTTCTGGATGTCAGGATTGGCGAACCATTTAATGTAGGCCAAAGCGCCATCCATATTGTCGGTATTGGCAACAACAGAAATGCCCTGACCGCCAAGTGTGGAAGCAGCTACTTTTGCGCCCGGGTTCACGAAGAAGCCGGTCACCGGGCCAACTTTTTCGTCTTTTGCCATACCCGGCATAAAGGCGAACCAGTTCATCATCATGGCAACCTGCCCCGATTTGAACGCATCGAGGCCTTCACCCATATAGCTGTCGGTGTAGCCCGGAGGGGTGCAGCAATCATAGATGGCCTTATACATTTCAAGACCGGCAACGGCATCGGCTGAGTTTACAGCACCTTCCATGTCATATTTGCCGGGCGTGTTTTCATACTTGAAACCATATGGATAAAGCGCGGACGTTGCGCCCATTGTGATGCCTTCAGACGCACGCTCAGTGAAAATTGCTGCGCCATAAACTTTTTGACCGTTAATTTCGCGGCCTTGGAAAAATTCGGCAATTTGCTTTAATTCAGCATATGTTTTTGGCGGAGCCAAATCAGCGCCCGTTTTGGCTTTGTATTCCGCCATTATTTCGGGGTTTTCAAACCAGTCTTTGCGATAGAACCAACCGTTGGCATCGCCCATTGCTGGTAGCGCCCAGTAGTTTGGGGTGCCTTTTGGCCATGTGGAATAAGCATTTACAGTTGCCGGCGCAAAGTCTGTCATTTTAATTCCTTCTTTATCGAAGAAATCATTCAGCTTCACGTAGTATCCGTTTTCAGCCGAACCACCGAGCCACTGGGAGTCGCCGATAAGCACGTCGCAAAGCTTGCCGCCTGAATTCAACTCATTCAAAATGCGGTCGGTGAAGTTTGGCCAAGGCGTAAATTCAAAGTTCATTTTGATGCCGGATTGCGCTTCAAAATCTTTTGAGAGTTCAACGAGCGCGTTGGCAGGATCCCAAGCGGCCCAGCACAATGTCAATTCAGCAGCCTTTGCCCCGCTTGTTAAAGCCGTCGACATAGCCAAGGCAGAAACGAGGCCGAGCGTAACTCTTCCCAAATGCTTCATATTAGTCCTCCCGTTCGCGGCCGCACCGTGCAGGCCCGCGTAGATTAGCCTGGCCTCCTCCAAGGACAGGTCACCGTGTCATTTGCGCAGGGCAATGATGAATGGCGATTGTTGAGTTATGATTGATTTACTCAACAAATCAACAGGAATAAATAGCTGCACTGCAGCATTTAATTATTGCAATGCAGCAATAATAATCCAAAAAATCGCAACTTATCATATACTTAGGCCGGTTTCAGCCTAACGATTAACAGTGCAGTCGCCGGCTGAGTCACAGAAAATTCACTCAACAATTTGTTTAGTAACCGATAAGGCGCGAACCCAATCACGAATCAGCCAGCCATTCTTATATTGACTGCCGACGCTTTGCCCCGTTTGGGATCATTTGCCATATCATATGTCACACGCTGGTTGTCTGCTAAGCTTTTAAATCCCGATTGCTGCAAGGCGCTGATGTGGACAAAAACATCTGCTCCGCCATCATCAGGCTTGATAAAACCATAGCCTTTGGTTTCGTTGAACCATTTCACAGTGCCTTTCAGCATAACACAATCTCCGTAGTGGTAATGTTACTGGGGGAAGCGCTGGCATGGCAAAAATGGGGATTATGCTTGCGGGCTTTGCATCATGCAAAACGACCAGCGCGACGACGCCGGGAATTGGCAAAGAGGAAGGTACAAATGCTCGCAGCAAATTTAGTCCAGTCCACACCAAAACAAGGTGGCCGTGCCACCTTGTATGACGCAGAGTGAAGCACGTTCTGGCGTAACGAGCAAATGGATTTAAGTCTGAATGACCGATGCCAACGTTTATGAAAAGCAAGGCTAGAGGCCACCTGCCAATGATTTAATCCAATTTGGCCCAAGCCGAGTTTTTCTTAGACGAACGCACGCAGGCATCAATGAATTTCATGCCAGAAAGGCCGTCTTGCACCGTTGGGAAAACCACTTCCTTTGGCACTTTTCCTTTTTTGTTGCGAAGCGCTTTAATTGCTGTTGCTGCTTCTGTGTAGATGTTGGCAAATCCCTCAAGGTATCCCTCAGGGTGTCCCGCCGGAACCCGGGTCATACGCCCGGCGGCGGCATTTGCTCCAGAACCGCCTCTGGTGATCAGACGTTTGGGTTCGCCATAAGGCGTGTACCATAAATAATTTGGGTCTTCCTGGCTCCATTCAATGCCGGCTTTGGTGCCATAGACGCGCAACTTTAGCGCGTTCTCATTGCCCGGCGCCACTTGGCTGGCCCAGAGCATGCCTTTTGCAGCGCGCTCTTCACGGTTGCCGCGCACCATCGGCTTAAAGCGCAACATGACATGGATGTTGTCATCAAGCTTGCGGCCTTCAACAAATGAGTCAAAATCGGCTGACACAGACTCTGCTTCTAGACCGGAAACAAAACATGCCAAATTAAAGGCATGTGTGCCAATATCTCCAATACAGCCACCTGCTCCTGAACGGGCGGGGTCAACGCGCCATTCGGCTTGCTTTTGACCCGTTTGTTCCAGTGGCGTTGTCAGCCAGTCTTGCGCATATTCGGCTTGCACCACTTGAATCCGGCCCAGCTCACCTTTTGCAACCATCTCACGGGCCTGCCGTATCATTGGATAGCCGGTGTAATTATGGGTCAGAATGAACAGTTTGCAGCTTTCTGCCACAAGACTTGCCAATTTTTTGTCATCGCCCAGAGTTGACGTCAGCGTCTTATCACATATTAAATGTTTCCCCTCTTTGAGAAACGCTTTTTCTGCTGGAATGTGAATGTGGTTGGGCTTG
>JANOPZ010000063.1:0-1812 GCA_031422195.1 Limoniibacter sp.
GTTTGCAGGCTCCGGATTCAAAGTGTTTGCCGGCATGATTGAGCGCGACCCCAAAACCCGTATCTGGGCCATTCCTGCCAAAACCGGCGGAAGCCGAGCATTCTGCGACCGCATGAATGGCTGGGCGCAAAGCCAAGGCCAACCGGGCTTGGGCTATGTATATTGGACCACGATTGTTGAAAAACATTCGATCATTGAGAAAGAAGTTGGCGCTGATCAGGTCATACTTCTTTCTGGCGGAGAGAAAACCGAAGCAAAAGGCCCCATCGCCAAGAACATGGGCGATGAACGTACTGAATCCATCCGCACGCAAATGGGCCTCAAACAAGGCGATGCTTGCTTTTTCGTTGGCGGCGACCCTGCCAAATTCTACCGCTTTGCTGGTGAAGCCCGTTCACGCGCTGGCGAGGAGTTAAATCTCATCGACCGCGACCAATACGCTCTGTGCTGGGTGATCGACTTCCCGTTCTACGAATATGACGAAGAAAACAAACAGGTTGAATTTGCCCATAACCCATTCTCCATGCCGCAAGGCGGAATGGGCGCACTGGAAGGCCAAGACCCGCTGACAATCAAAGCATTCCAATATGATATGGTGTGCAACGGTTTTGAAATTGCATCCGGCGGCATCCGCAACCACGTGCCTGAAACCATGGTCAAAGCCTTTGAAATTGCAGGTCTTTCCCGCGAAACTGTCGAAGAGCGTTTCGGCGGCCTCTACCGCGCCTTCCAATTTGGCGCACCGCCGCATGGTGGCATGGCCGCAGGTGTTGACCGCGTGGTCATGCTGCTGACGGGCACGAAAAACCTGCGCGAAATATCGCTGTTCCCGATGAACCAGCAGGCGCAGGATTTATTGATGAACGCACCCGCCGAAGCGACGAATAAGCAGTTGCAGGAGTTGCACATCCGGCCAATGCCGGTGGTGAAGAAGTAAGATTGATCTAAGGATCGAAAAATCTTGATATCTGTAGCGAAATGCGCTACATTTAGGGTGTGTTCCATAAAGAGCATTTTGAACCGGCTTCACCTGTGAATTGGCCCGTTCATGTGGATGGCGAACTCTGCAGGGAGTTTGTACGCAGGACAGTTAGGCTGGTTTCCGACCCTTTAGGCTAAGGAAACGTTGCTACTGCGGCACAATTTAAAAGCGCGATGCAAAAATGCTTCGCGCTTTTTTATTGGATTTTACCGACAAGCTTGCCCGACGCTCGCGGTGTTTGAAAAGCAGTTACCACTGACCATATTGGCGCTTGCCGCTGCTCACGCCATTCGAGAATTGCGGTTCCAAAACTACTTTTTACAGCAATCAGTCGGGTAAATCTGAAGCTTCCACCTTCGAAGTGAAGTGGTGTGTTTGGTGCAACAATACGTTCGACAAAAACTGCAACTTGCTCAAAATCGTACAAGCCTGATTTCGCCATTTCTTTGTGGTGCTCCGCCCAGATGTGCAAAGCGCCAAAACCTCTATTAGCGCCAATATGACGCCCTGAAAGAAGGTGAATTGGGGCGGTTGGATATCTGCGGCCATCAAGAATTAGAGATTCAATATGACCGAAAAAGTATGAGTTTGTTCGGGGGCAAATTAATTTGTCAAACAAAATTTGACTCCGAGAAAAATATGGAAGCCCAATGACATTTCAATTGACCGAAAAATCAAGAAAACAACCAGATCTCACTCATTCGCCGTCACCACCACATTCAACGTTTTAATCAACTCCATCGGGTTGCCCGCACCTGTTGCCATGAGCAAAGCGCCTGGAACGGGTTCTGCCGGTGTTGCATCAACTTCCAATGATTTCGGGTCATCCA
>JANOPZ010000064.1:0-4416 GCA_031422195.1 Limoniibacter sp.
GCCAAAAACACATTCGCGTTTATACTGCCAGTTTTGTTGACAGCGAAACCGGTGAAACCACCAAAAGCAGCGGGGAACGCAGTTTTTGTGTGAAATGCGGAAGTGCGCTTTGGCTGTGGGACCCAAACTGGCCCAAACTCGTTCATCCACAGGCTTGCGCTATTGATACGCCTTTACCGGTACCACCGGAACGCACGCATTTGATGCTGGGCAGCAAAGCCAATTGGGTGGAGCCGCATATTGTTGAAGGTGATAAGAGCCACGACATTTACCCAGAGGAAAGCATCGCCGAATGGCACAAACGCACACAAATGGTTCAATGAGGAGGTTCAAAATATGCTCAATCACCTAACGCTCATTTTTGCGTGCCAGCTGGCTGGCGAGGCCTTGACGCGGGCCTTTGAAACACCGTTGCCCGGCCCCGTAATCGGCATGGTGCTGCTGTTTATATATTGCGCAATCCGGAAAGGCGTACCGGATGATTTGGCCTCTGTCGGCGATAATCTTCTCAAAAACCTGTCACTGCTGTTTGTGCCCGCGGGTGTCGGCGTGATGGTTTATGGCGCTTTGTTTGCGCGTGAAGCCGTGGCGATTGTGGCGGCGTTAATTGGTTCCACGGTGATTACAGTTGGCGTAACCGGCCTGTTAATGCAGCGTCTCAATAAAACGCCAGTGTTAATGGATGACACAAAATGAGCGCGCCCAAATGAACAATGCAACATCAATTTGGGTTTATCTTTCAACAACGCCGCTATTGCACCTGACGCTGACGCTGGCAGCATTTGCGGTTGGGAACAGTATTTACGAGCGCATGGGCCGCAACCCGATCTTCAACCCGGTGTTGATTGCCGTCGTTATCCTTGTTGCAATGTTGATTTTCACCAACACAAGCTATCAGGATTATTTTGAAGGCGCGCAATTTGTGCATTTTTTGCTTGGGCCAGCCACCGTATGTCTTGCGCTCCCGCTTTACCGCCAATTTGAAAAGGTGCGCGGTTCTGCGCTTGCCATTTTTGCCAGCATTATCACCGGCTCTCTCACAGCCAGCGCCAGCGCGGTTGGTATTGCGTGGGCGCTAAGCGCAAGCCAAGAAACCATTATGTCCATTGCGCCAAAATCCGTGACAGCGCCGGTGGCAATGGGCATATCCGAACAGCTTGGCGGCCTACCGTCGCTGACAGCAGCAATGGTTATCGTCACTGGCATCATCGGTGCAACGCTGGGGCCATTGGTCCTCAATGTGCTGGGCATTAAAGATTGGGCAGCCCGAGGCCTTGCCATGGGCACTGCCAGCCACGGCATCGGCACCGCCCGTGCGTTACAAGTCAACGAAGTTGCGGGCGCATTTTCCGGGCTGGCGATGGGGCTGAATGCGCTGGCAACGGCATTGCTATTGCCGCTTATTTTCAGCCTGATTTTTTAGCAAAAAACGCCATAAACGCTGCCCGTGCCTCGTTGCTCTGTAACCGCTCGGCAAACAGATTTGCCTCAGTATCAATGCGGGCGCTAAGCGTTCCGGAATTATCACGCAGCAAAGCGCGCGACAGCCGCAGGGCTTCCGGCGGTTTCATGGCAATGCGTTTGGCAACTGCCAGCGTATCAGCTTCGAGATTTTCGCGTGATGTCACTTTACGCACGAGGCCAGCGGCGAGGGCATCTTGGGCTGAAAAGTCTTCACCCAATGCAAGCATCGCAAAGGCTTTTTGATAGCCCATAATCGCCGGGCCGATGAGGCTAGAACCGGCTTCCGGCACAAGACCTAAATCGACAAACGGCGTGCGCAAAAGTGATCCCTCGGCGGCCAGCGCATAATCACAATGCATTAGCAATGTCGTGCCAATGCCAATGGCCAAGCCATCGACACCAGCCACCAACGGTTTTTGACCGGTTGAAATGGCGGCTAAAAAAGCAAGCACTTCGTTGCCAATGCCACGGTCTGTGCCTGCGTTCATGAAATCCATGAGGTCATTGCCAGCAGAAAATGCGCCGGGCACACCCAAAAACACGATTGCGCGGATAGCGTCATCGGTTTGCGCAGCGTTGATAGCGTCTGTCATTGCGGTGTACATCGCGCGCGTCAACGCGTTTTTCTTGTCCGGCCGGTTCATGCGCAGTGTAAGAATTCCATCCCCACGCTCGATCAAAATTAAATCTTGCATTATGCCACCAAGGCCAAACGGGCAGCTTGAAGTGCATCAGCACCGGCTGTTACCGTATCGCGCAAGCCCGGCGTATCGCCAATGAGGTTGGTCGCAAGGAAACGTGCCAGCGCCAAGCGTGCCGCTTCACCCGAAACCACGGCACCACCTGCAATCATAATACCGCCCGTGGTTTCTGATAACAGGCGAAGATAAGGGGTTGCGCCTGACAGCGCAGTGGCGTTATCGCCCGCCGAAATTGCCGCCAACAAAAAGCTGGTTGCAATGCGCGTATCAGACAAAGCCCGCGCTAAATGCGTGGCGGTTTCGCCCATACCGGTTTGGTTTGAGGCGCGCACTTTATCGATGGTATCGTGCAATTCGTCGAGCAAAGCGTTAATCGCGCTTGCATTTGAAAGCGGCAATTTACGCTGAACCAAATCAATGGCTTGAATGCCGTTGGTGCCTTCATAAATCGGTGCAATGCGCGCATCACGCATGAGCATGGCTGCGCCAGTGTCTTCAACAAAACCCATACCGCCGTGTATCTGCAGGCCACGTGACGTCACTTCACAGCCAATGTCGGTGGAATAGGCTTTAGCCAGCGGTGTCAGCAGCCCTGCCCGCTCAGCCCAGTTTTTAGCTTCATCACCGTCCGAAGTGCGTGCCATATCCAGCGCATGTGCGGTTGCAAAACACAGCGCACGGGCCGATTGGGTGAGTGCCTTCATCGTTAGCAACTCACGTTGAATGTCCGGGTGGCCGATGATCGCGCTCATGCCCGCTTCGGTGCTGCCAATGGCTTTGCCCTGTTTGCGCTCATTGGCATAATGTAATGCGTGTTGATAGGCGGCATCGGCAATGGCAACGCCTTGCGAGCCAACCATCAGGCGGGCGTTGTTCATCATCGTGAACATACAGGCCAGACCCTTATTCTCCTCGCCGACCAGCCAACCAATAGCGCCGGGTTCATTGCCCCATTTGCCGTCACCGTAAATCATCGTGCACGTTGGTGAGGCGTGGATACCGAGTTTGTGTTCGACCGAATGGCAATAGACGTCATTGCGGGCGCCCAGCGAACCATCGGCATTGACGCGGAATTTCGGTACCAGAAACAGCGATATACCGCGCGTACCGGCGGGAGCATCGGGCAGGCGCGCCAGCACAAGGTGGCAAATATTTTCCGCCATTTGGTGCTCACCATAGGTGATGTAAATTTTCTGACCAAAAATTTTATACGTGCCGTTGCCAACAGGTTCAGCGCGGCTACGAAGCCCCGCCAAATCTGTGCCCGCTTGCGGCTCAGTGAGGTTCATCGTGCCTGTCCACTCACCGGCGACTAATTTGGGTAAGTAAGTCTGTTTCAAATAATCTGAGCCGTGCTTATCAATGGCTTCTGTTGCCCCCATGGATAGCATCGGGCACAGGCCGAAGCTCATAGAACCTGCATTCCACATTTCATTAAGCGCAACGGCCACCATGCTCGGTAGGCCCTGCCCGCCAAATTCTTCAGGCGCGGCAACCGCATTCCAGCCGCCAGCAGCCCAGTCTCGGTAAAGCGCGGCCCAACCTTCCGGTGTAGTGACTTCGCCGTCTTTCACGCGCGATGCATTTTTATCGCCAATCATGCGCATTGGCACGATGCGCTCGGCGGTGAACCGTGCACCCTCTTCCAACACAGCATCAACGAGATCGGCCGAGAGATCCCCCAGCCGCCCGCTCTCAAGCACCGCATTCATGCCTACAACATCATTTAGCGTATGGCGGATGTCGGCAACATTGGGTCTATACATTGGTCATCTCCCGGGCGCGTTGGGCCCAAATCTTAGCGTACTGTGGGGGTAAACACATTCATTTTGCAAGCTTCGTTATCGCGTAAATCTTACTTAAACGTAAGAGCATGAGCGACATTTGCGCGCTGTAAAAATCATATTACGACCTGAAAGAAACCGCATATTAACCATAAAAGCCAATGATTGAAGATTGTGCCCTTAGTTCTGGTTGGTTCATGCGTTCCATTCTTCGTTTCGTTATTGCTGCGTCTGCCAGCTTGATTGCCGCTTCGGCATTAGCCAGCAGCACGTTCAATGAACCGTGGCGTGATGAAAGCCGTGCGCTAGTCATTGATGCTTACGAGCATAACTCAATTGATTGGGCGAAACTGGTCACAGAAAAGCGCGTCGTTGGTTTTATCAACAAAGCCACCGATGGCGACGGGGAGCCGTGGAATTGCACCGACCCTGATACATCTTTGGAAGTGTGCCGCCTTAAATTCCGG
>JANOPZ010000065.1:0-12135 GCA_031422195.1 Limoniibacter sp.
TATCCCTCCATTTTTGATTTTGGCCCGCGGCATCAGCGTTTGGGTCGGCAAAGGCCGTTTAACGGGTGTGTTGCTGGCACTCGTTTTGGTTTCCGCTATCCTCAACATTTTGGGCATCAGCCAAATTGGCGGCGATACGCAAGGCATGGTGATTGGCCTGCTTCTTATCGGCTCACTGTTCATCAGCAATTCAACAGGTTTTTTTGTGGCTTGGCTCCGCAACATCGGAGCACTGCCCAAGACGAACGGCTAGGGACCGGATTTAACCCCTACAGACGAAGAACAATAAACCTCACATCTGGGAGAGACTAAATGAAAACCTTAAAACACAAGCTCATGTCGACAGTGGTGCTGCCCATGATTGCTGTGGCGTCAGTTGCAGCGCAAGAATGTGCAACTGCACCTGTGGTTGTTGGCTTGCTGCCAAAACTGGATACCGATCCTTACTTCCAAGTCCATAAAGGTGGCGCTGAAGATGCTGCCAAGGAAATGGGCGGCTCGGTTATTCAGGCTGCGCCATCTGCTGCAACTGCTGAAGCGCAGATTGAATTTATCAACAATCTGATCGCTCAAAAGGTCGGCATTATTGCCATTGCCGGTAATGATGCCAATGCTGTTGCACCTGCCCTGAAACGCGCAGTGCAAGAGGGTATTGGCGTGATCTCTTACGATTCTGATGTAGCCGTCGACGCCCGCCAAGTTTATGTCAATCAGGTTAAAGGCGAGAGACTTGCTGAAATGATGCTGGTGTCGATGGCCGATCTGATTGGTGCTGAAGGCGGGTTTGCGATCCTGTCGTCAACGCCGACCGCAACCAACCAAAACGCTTGGATCGACATCATGAAAGGCATGCTCGCCAATGATGCCAAATATACCAAAATGAAGCTGGTTCAGGTGGCTTGCGGCGAAGAAAGCGAACAGGTCAACCAACAACAAGCCTTGGACTTAGCGCAAGCCTTTCCAAACCTGAAGGGCATTATTGTGCCAGAGCAAGTGATCATAGCTTCATTCACATTATCGCAGCCCGGCTATGAGTAAGAAGTTTGTCAGAGTGGATTAGTTCACTTTACCGGCGCGGAAATGGGCAACTGTTCGCATAACTCCGCGCAATTCGGCCAAACCTTTAAGGCGGCCGATGCAGGAATAGCCGGGGTTCACTTTTTTGCCGATGTCATCAACAATCAAATGGCCATGGTCAGGGCGCATTGGAATTTCTGCATCAACGCGGCCTTCTTTGCTGCGCCGCGCTTCCTCGGTCATCAAAGCTGCAACCACGCTTACCATGTCGGTATCACCATCCAGATGTTCGGCTTCATAAAATGAGCCGTCCGGTTCAAGGCTGGTGTTGCGCAAATGCGTAAAGTGAATGCGTGGAGCAAATTCATTGGCCATCGCCACCAGATCATTCTTCAGATTGGCACCATACGAACCAGTGCAAAGGGTGACACCGTTCACAGGCCTGTCGATAGCTTTCAAAAGTTGGCGCGTATCATCCGCCGTTGAATTGACACGCGGCAAGCCAAACAATGGAAACGGCGGATCGTCCGGGTGAATGGCTAGTTGAACACCGGATTCCTCTGCAGTAGGCGCGATCTCTCTAACAAACTCAAATAAATTTTGCTGCATGCCTTTAATGCCAATGTCTTGATAGGCATCCAGTTGCTTGATGAAACTGATACGGTCATAGGTGGCTTCACGCGCTGGCACCCACTCAATCAGATTGCGTTCAAGCTCTGCAAGTTTGCTTTCAGATGATTGGGCCAAACGCTTCTTTGCTTCTTCGATGCGCTCTGCTGGATGATCTTTCTCTGCATCGCGGCGCCTTAATATTAAAACGTCGTAAACACAAAGATCCACCATATCAAAACGCAAGGCCGAGCCACCATTGGCCAGCGGCCAAAATAAATCCGTTCGCGTCCAATCGGTAACGGCCATAAAATTATAACAGGCGGTTTTGATGCCTGCGCGGCCAATAGCACGAAGTGATGCTTTGTAATTTTCGATTAACTCGACGAAATTGCCAGAGCGGGTTTTGATGTTGTCAGGAACCGCAATGCTTTCACAGACATCCCAGTTGAGGCCCTCTGCTTCAATTTCCCCCTTGCGTTTCTGGACTTCCTCATCGGTCCATGCCTGACCACGGTTCATATGATGAAGCGCAGTAACAATGCCTGACGCGCCCGCCTGCTTTATGTGCGGCAGCAACACAAGGTCGTCCGGGCCAAACCAACGCCATGTCTGCTTCATGAATATTGCCTCTTCATCATCTTATAGGTGCCGTTGTTACCTTGCTTAATGAAGTTGTCGAGTGCTGTCGTGACACAATTGAGAAAATGCGATTTTTGGAGCAAATGCTTTTTTGCCGAAAAGCTTTTCAATACTCAAACGTGCTGGCGCAAGTTGCCAAGCTATTAACGCGCGCCATTTGCATGGCCGAGCAATTCTTTCCGCAAGCATCCAGCACATCAATCGGCTGCGCCTTCTGATCAAAGACCGTCATGCGGTATCCGTTCAGTGTAGTGGAAAAAAACGAGACTTCAGCTCATGCAATGACAACAGATTGATGCGGTCATTTTTGATGGAACGGGTTGAATGATTAGTGCCGCCATGTGTTTAATAAACGCCAAGCAAGCCGGGCAAGACCAGATGGTTGCCAAATGCGATTGCTGAATAGGCAATCACAACCGATAATGGTTCAATTCAGACCCTCGGCTTTCTCTCTGTTTTCTCCGATACTTACCGACCAGAGCCAAAATCAATGACCGTGTGTTGCATTATCCATTCCAGCACGGATAAAAGCATAACCTTCTTTATAAACCGCCTGCGGGCTTTCAGCAAAATCGCGCCAGACTTTTGTTGCAGCTGCCAGATCCGGCAGGCCACGGCCAAACGCCTCGATCGTCAGCCATTGATCATATCCGCTGGCATGAATGGCCCGGAACGTTTCCGCCCATGGAATATTACCCCTGCCCGGCACACCGCGGTCGTTTTCTGAAAGATGGATATGCGCAATATGGCGCAGTGATTTGGTGAAAGCTGCAACCGGGTCTTGCTCTTCGATGTTACAATGAAATGTATCATACATGGCACGAATGTTTGGGTGATTGATCGCATCTAAATGCTCACACAGCGCCGCCATAGTGTTGAGCAAATAGCATTCAAAGCGGTTCAGCGCTTCGAGCCCTACTGTAATACCAAACTTTGCTGCGTGGTCGCCAATGGCGCGCTGCGAACTGATAGAATGCATAAATTCCTCTGCCGTTGGGCCTGCACCAGAAAAACCCCCAAGGGTTGAGTGCAAAGGCCCGCTGAGTGTTTTTGCCCCAACCGCGGCCGCGCACTCAATCGTGTGGCGCATATGAGAAATACCTGCAGCACGCGCCTGCGCATCACCAATGAGGTTCATCGCTGGATCGCCCATTGCTGCAATAGCAGTCCGCTCCAGCCCGATTGCGTCAAGCAGCGCACCAAGTCGGTTGTAATGGTCAACCGCGCCTTCAAAAATGGGCACTTCAACGCCATCAAAACCGGTGGCTTTGATATCGCGAAGCAAAGGTTCAAACTCATCAGTGAGATGCGTTGTCCAAAGCAGCATACACATGCCAATTTTCATCGCACTTTTCCCTTTGTGGTGAAGCTTGTTTTCACAGCCCCATGAGGCGTTTCAGCAGGGCAGGATCGGCACCCCCACTGGCAAAATCATCAAAGGCACGCTCGGTCACACGAATGATATGATTGTTGATAAACGGCGCGCCCTCGGCCGCACCATCTTCTGGGTGCTTCAGGCAGCATTCCCATTCCATCACAGCCCAACGGTCGTAACCATATTGGGCGAGCTTTGAGAAAATGCCCACAAAATCCACCTGCCCGTCGCCAAGGCTGCGGAAGCGCCCTGCGCGGTTCATCCAAGATTGATAGCCGGAGTAAACGCCTTGACGTCCGGTCGGATTAAATTCGGCGTCTTTGACATGGAAGGCGGCAATACGGCTGTGATAAATATCGATGAATGCCAGATAATCCAACTGCTGCAACAGAAAATGGCTTGGGTCATAATTGATAGTGCAGCGCGGATGGTCGCCGACGGCCTCCAAAAACATCTCAAATGTTGCGCCATCAAACACATCTTCGCCGGGGTGGATTTCATAGGCCAAGTCAACACCGGCATTTTCGTAGGCATTTAAGATTGGTGTCCAGCGTCGCCCCAATTCAGCAAATGCGGTTTCGATCAAACCCTGCGGGCGCTGCGGCCAAGGGTAAAGGTAGGGAAAGGCCAAAGAACCGGTAAAGCTAACGGAGGCTTTCAGACCCAAATGCGCCGAAGCCTTTGCAGCCATTGTCATCTGCTCAACAGCCCAAGCCTGACGGGCAGCTGGATCGTTGTGAACATGAGATGGCGCAAAGCCGTCAAACTGCGCATCGTAGGCCGGATGCACGGCAACCAACTGGCCCTGCAAATGCGTTGATAATTCAGTGATCTCAACGCCAGCTTCGGCGCAAACACCTACAATTTCATCGCAATAGGTTTTTGAGCTTGCAGCCTTTTTCAGATCAAACAATCGAGCATCCCAGCTGGGAAGCTGGATGCCTTTGAACCCTAAATCACCAGCCCATTTGGCAATTGCTGGAAGAGAATTATAGGGGGCAGCATCCCCAACAAATTGGGCAAGAAATATACCTGGACCCTTCATCGTTTTTGACATTTCTACATCCTGTTATAATTCGTGCCCTGCGCTCGGGCGATGATCACGCGCTATTAAAACACTGTAGGTAGAAAAGACGTGCTGCCGTCAAGGTGGTATTACCAATTTTTTTACGATACATTCCCAAATTTTTCAAATAAATATAATATAACAATGATTTAAGCTTATTTTGGTTGTTTTCCGGCCTAAACCAATCAAATTCTTTTTGCGTTTTTCAGACTTGACAAGATTGTCTGGTCGCACCAGCGTGAAAGAACTCGACCATGCTGGCGGGATTCACATGCCGCACTTGGCCAGAGTTTTTTATCAACCGGGAAATTTCCGATGCACCTTTCGTCACACAACTGGATGCGCGCTGAGCCGCTTGAAGTCACGCTGCGCCGGTTAAAAAAATATGGTTATGAAAGCATCGAGATTTCCGGCGAGCCAGAGCAATACAAAGCCAATGAAACTAGGGCGCTTTTGAAAGAATATGGCATTCGATGCTGGGGCGGCGTGACGCTGACGCTTGGCGAACGCAATTTGGCAGCGAAAGATGAGGGCCAGCGCGCACGGTCGGTTGATTACGTCAAATCGGTGCTGACAATGATTTCAGAACTTGAAGGCGAAATTATCACGCTTGTGCCAGCCACGGTAGGTAAGGTTGTACCCGATGCAACCGAAGAAGAAGAATGGAAATGGGTGGTTGAAGCCACAAAAGAGTGTTTTGCTTATGCGCAAAAAGTAGGTGTGAAAGTGGCAATTGAGCCGTTGAACAGGTTTGAAACTTATTTCTTCAACCGCTCAGCTCAAGCGCTGGCGCTGGCAGATGCTGTGCACCCAGAATGCGGTGTCTGCCTTGATGCCTATCATTTGAATATGGAAGAAGCCAATATTCACGATGCCATCCGTCTTGCGGGCAAGCGACTTTATGATTTCCATGTTGCCGATAATAACCGCTTTGCAGCGGGCTTGGGCCATTTGGATTGGCCGAAGATTGTCGGCACTCTGCGTGAAATCGGCTATGATGGCGCATTGACGAATGAGTTTGTTGCGCCGGTTGATCGCACGCCCGCCGCGATTTACCCGCATATGGTGGAGCGCAATCCCGTTGATATTTCACCTGAACAACTGAAATTCATTCAAGACCATGGCTCGTCTGTGCTGACCGAGGCGTTTTATGACGATCAGGTTCGCATTACCGCAGAGACCATTTTGCCGTTGATCAAATAATTAAGACCAAATGCCCGTCGCGTATATGCGGGCAAAACGATTGATCAGGAGACAATCATGCGGATTAAAGCCGTCCAGGCGTGGTGGGTTTCGATCCCAATTGAGACCGCCCGCCAACATAGCAGTGACTTTGGAACGCTTACAACGTTCGACGCTGCAATTTTGCGTATTGAAACTGAAGACGGCTTGGTGGGTTGGGGTGAGGGTAAAAATGCGGCGGGCAGCGCCGGTCAATATGCTGCACTTGTGCATTTATTGAATGTTGAGGTTGCACCGCAACTCATTGGCCGCAATGCCGGTGATATTACCGCAATCTGGGAAATACTTTACAATGGCGTGCGTCATGCAACTGCGGCAAGGTCAGGTCATGCTATGCCGGGCCTGTCGCGGCGCGGTTTAACACTGGCCGCCATTTCGGCGGTTGATATCGCGCTGTGGGATATTTTGGGCAAGCATCTGAACCAACCGGTATGGCAATTGCTTGGCGGCAGGTCGGCAGACCGGATGCCAGCCTATGCTTCCGGCGGTTGGGCCAATGCCGAAAACATCGGGGATCAGCTGAAAGCCTATATCGATGCAGGCGGGTTCAAGGCGGTTAAAATGCGCGTTGGCTCGATGGATAACGCCGTGCACGTCAGCGCAGAGCGGGTTCGAGCGGCGCGCAAGGCTTTAGGGCCGGGCATCGAAATTGCCGTTGATGCTCATGGCACCTATACAGTTGCTGAAGCAAAACGCTTTGCCCACATGGTTGAAGATTGCGATCTTGCTTGGTTTGAAGAGCCTGTTATCGGTGATGATAAGCTTGGCATGGCAGAAGTGCGCGGCGCCACCTGCGTGCCGGTTGCGGCTGGCGAAAGTGAATGCACACGTTTTGATTTCCGCGATTTGGCAATGCTGCGCGCTGTCGACATCTTCCAGCCCGATCCTGCATTTTGTGGCGGCATTACTGAAACCATGCGGATTGCAGCCATCGCTTCAGCCTTTAACCTGCGCTTTGCCCCCCACCTTTGGGCTGGTGCACCCTGCTTCTTTGCAGGGCTTCATTGCTGTGCGGCATCGCCAGCAGCATTTACAATTGAATATTCCAGCGGCGCAAACCCGATGATCCACAATCTTATCGAGGGTAAAGTTGATGTGGCCGATGGTATGGTTGCCATCCCAGATAGACCCGGTCTTGGTTTTTCGATATCTGAAAATTTCCTGCATGCGCATGTAAAGAAATGAGCTAATGTCTGAAAGTAGCCTGCTTCCCGATCTTGCCGCGTATCTTTACGCCTCGTCCAATTCGAATAGCGGGCGAACGCCTTCTGAACGCGAATTGGCTGAACATTTTGTGGTGAGCCGCGGCCAAATACGCGAAACTTTGGCCGTGTTGGAAGCAATGCGGATTGTGGAACGCCGCGCAAAATCCGGCATTTATCTAACCACCCGCACTGCCAGTGTTGAGGCTTTGGCGCTGTTTGCCAAGGCCGGGCTGCCGCTTGATCCGGTTCAAATTTATGAAACGGTTGAACTGCGCAAAATCCATGAAAACCAAGCAGCTGTGCTTGCCAGTCAGCGCGCAACGGAAGAAAATTTTGCACGTCTCCGGGAAATTTTAGACAGCTCGGAGAAGCGCTTGTCGCGCGGCGAGTCTATCGCGGAAGAAGATCGTGATTTTCATTTGGAAATCGTGCGTGCCACCCAGAATGCTTTGTTCTACCGCGTCTGCAGCGTGTATTATGCCATCGGTGAGCAGCGCCTGCCAATATATTTCAGCGACCCTGAACGTGGACGCAAATCCAATGCCGATCATATCCAAATCTATGAGGCACTGGTTCGGCGCGATGCCAATTTGGCTCAGGCTTTGATGAATTCGCACCTGCAAAGCGCCGAAAGTTACTGGAAAGGCCTGATCACTGGCAAACGGCCTGACGCTTAAATGGGCCAGATATTTTCCACCCACCCGCTGCATCCGGACGTGACCGCGCGCCTCGAAGCGGCCGGGGACTACCGTGTTGCATCATCGCCTACGGCGTCAGCGGTTATGGCTGAAGGATTGGACGCCGAAGTGCTTGTTGTGCGCGCCAATATCCCGCCTGAATATTTTGCATCGGCTGCAAAATTGCGCGGTGCTGTTCGCCATGGTGCTGGCCTTGACATGATCCCTATGCGTTCGGCCACAAATGCAGGCGTTTTGGTGACCAATGTGCCGGGGGCAAACGCCAGCACGGTTGCTGAGCATGTCATTTTTGCTGCCATTGCCTTGCGTCGGCAATTTCGGGCCATGGATATTGCCCTGCGCGCGCAAGGTTGGAACGCCGGGCGGGCCTATTCGGATCACGGGCGCGATCTATCGGGGGCCACATTGGGTGTGCTTGGTATGGGCAATATTGGGCGTGCGCTGACCCAAATGGCGCAAGCTGCTTTTGGCATGAATGTGATCAGCCATACCCGAAGGCTTGATAATTTGCCGGACAATGTAAGGCCGGTTTCAGTGGATGAGTTGGTATCAGAAGTTGATATTTTGGTGCTATGCTGCCCGCTGAATGATGAAACACGCGGTGTCATTTCAGCAAAGCGTATTGCGATGATGCGCAAAGGGTCAGTGTTGATCAATGTGGCGCGCGGTCCGGTAGTGGACATAACGGCCCTCACCACCGCGTTGCAGCAACGCCGAATTCTAGGCGCGGCGCTTGATGTTTTTGATCACCAGCCCTTGCCAGAAAACAGCCCGCTTTATGCTTTGGATAATGTGATACTGACGCCGCATATGGCAGGTATTACTGAAGACAGTATGCTGCGCATCGGCACGCAAGCTGTAGATGATGTGATTGCAATTTTGCACAATCAAATGCCAAAATATCTTTGCAACCCTGAAGTTTCGGTCCAATACCGGAAGCGATTTCCAGCGGTTTAATGCGTCGTTGAATAACCGCCGTGGCGCAGGCTTTGACAGGTGGCTGCATCGAACACGCATATACGGTTGGCGGCCCAACTCAATTGCACATCATCATTGATCGTTGGTTTTTGTGTGACCGGAACAGTGGTGCGCCGCAAGCGATCTGCGCGTCCTCTGGCCGCACGCCAAAAATCACGTTCCGCCGCGGTTCCAGCCGCGGGCACGCGCGCCAAACATTTCATAGCCGTTTTGGGTCACAGCCAATGTATCTTCGATTTTTATAAATCCGCGGCGCGGGTGAAGCATTGTAGTTTCCACAGAAAGCACCATTCCGGCTTCAAGTTTGCGCGTTGCATCAACGCCGTCATAAGCCACCGGATGATTGGTCATTAAGAATGGCACTTCATGTGAAATCAGCCCCATACCATGGGCAAAAAAATCATTAAATCCAGCAGATGGCCCAGCTTTAAGCACGGCTTCTGCACGCTCAATCATTACTCCACCTTCGACACCTGGCTTAACCCATTCAAATGCTGCATCTTGGACAGACATGACCTCAGCCAATAAATCTTCCAACTCGGAATCAGGTTCGCCCAAGATTCCCATCCGGCATAGATCGCCGATGTAACCATGATAATTCCCGCCGGAGTCAATTGAGAGTATTTCACCTGGATGCCAGACTTGATCTGACGATGCCCGGTTATGGCTGGCCCCAAGTGTTAGCAGGCAATAATCGAAATGAAGCCCGCGTTTGGTTTCTTGTTGCCGCAGTTCTTCAATAATGCGGGCTTTTGTCCAGCCGGCCTGTGCTGCTTCTATCGTGGCTAGCATTGCATCTGTGATCAGCTCTGATGATTGACGCAAAAGCGCCAGTTCAGCCGGGGTTTTAATGGCCCGCATCTGTTCCAACATGTTTGTTGCATTGCACAGATTTGGCAAGCTAGCTGCTAAAACAGCGTGCGCATCTGATGGCAAAAAGGCAGGCTCAAACCCTATGCGCATTTGGGTGGCATTGATTGATTGCAGGTGCGTCACAGCTTCAATTGCTGCGTCTACGCTTCCCCATGTTACTGATCGAACTGTCGGTGTCCAGAACGGATGAACAGCGTGCTCGCCGCCCTCCATTTTGTTTCCTATGTACGCCGATTGGTCGGGATTACCTCGGTGATAAATCACAATTGGCAAATACCGGCTGTGGCCAATAGCATCCATGGCGGCAAAAAAACCAAATTTATAGCCGCCCAGCAGATATTGAACATTATGTTTTGAGGTGGCCACCAAGACGTCCAGCCCGGAATTTTGCATCAAGCGGTCGATCCGCGCCAAATCGGGTGCGATAAAATCTTTTGATGCGGTTTGCTGTGGTAAATTCATGCCTGAAAAACTCCTCGAGCTATTACTGGTCCTGCCAATTTTGGTTTTTCAAATAATTTACTGTGCAAAAGAAGGCTGACGCAAGCCCAAAACGGATTTTTGCCAAAATTTGGCACTACCAAAACTATCCATGAAATATCGACTGTGTGAAAGTGCAGTTCCAAGGTTGACTGCTATTCAATCATGCACCGTTCCAGAGACTTAATGTGTTGGATGAATGCAGATGGCACCAGGCTAAAGATAATATGTTTTATTGGTTTTGGTGCAAAGGCAGATGAACTTGGGCACTGCTCTGCGACAGGCATTTTAAGCGATCATCGGTATTTGAGTTTGTGCGCCGAAATTGATCCGGCGCACAGACTTTTTATTATTTCATGCGTAGTGTTTGGTCGGCTAGCCGTTTTTCTGCGGCGTCGCGATCAGCCACATAACGCTCACCTTCCGGATCAAAATTGTTCCATCCGGCATTGCGGTATTCGCCGCCGAGTTTAACAGGGTCTACAGGCTGATTTTTATTTAGAATTGAATGAACCTGATCAACACGGCTCGCATCAACCTTGACAGAAAGCAGTGTGCCACCACGGCGCAAGCCTTCTGAATAGACATGTGCATGATCATCGGGCACTCCAGCGCCGATCAAAGAGCCGACAAGGCCGCCAGTTGCGCCGCCAGCCAACACGCCAGCTGCAAGACTGGCAAGCCAGCCTGCTGCAACAACCGGGCCAACGCCGGGGATTGCCATGACGCCAAGCCCGGTGAGAAGACCGACAGTGCCGCCTGCGGCAGCGCCAAGTCCTGCGCCGAGGCCGGCTTCAGAGCCCTCATCGCCAACAGTTTCTGTTACTGTATTTGATTGATTTGCAACAATGCTAATCGCATCTGAATGGATGCCGGAGGCTTCCAAATCGCGCACGGCTTGCTTTGCATGATCGTAATGGGTGTACATTTTGGTGATGGTTTGCATGAGTTTTTCCTTTTGATTGTTTGATAAAAGCGAAAGTTTGCTGCTCACTTAGTTTGCAACAACATTGCCCTTGAAATCGACGGCGACAGTCACTGTCATGCCGTCCTTTGTTGCCGTGCCACGCCAGATGCCTTTGTCGTCTTGGGCAAGCCCTGTTGGATCAGTCATTCCGGCTGCAATCATCCGGTCTTTGGCTTGATCTTCGGTAAAGCTGTTTGCGCCTTCAAGTGGTGCACCTTCATCCATGACAGCGGTTGCGAAGACATCGTTCAGACAGTTTTCGGTAAACATTGGTTCCGTGATGAGGCCGTCTGCCGGCATCGTTTTTTCCGCTAGCCGCAGCATGGCAGAATAACGCTCAGACTCGCCAACCGAGAGCGTGTTGTCTGAATTTAGATCGGCTTGCTTCCACATGGTTGTGCATTCGGCCTCGGTCGCTGCAAAAGCTGGGCCGCTGATGAACAAAATAGTCGTCGCGATAAGGATTGTATTTTTCATTGTTTTTCCTTTTATTTGGACTGGGTTTAATTGAACCGGTCGTCCGGTCGCCGTCTTGGGTCCGGCATAAAACAACAACGCATCGCTCTCATTTATGTTCCCTGCTATGTACCCTTATGGTTCGGGCACTGGAAAATAATGTCGTGACTTTCGCTCGCGGAACCTTCCGCTTGGCCCCCCGTTGTAGTGACGGCGGCTGACCTGCCGCATCATGAAACATTTCAGGAGAAACCAATGTCGAGCACTTCAGACAAAATCAAAGGCGCTGCCAACGAAGCCATGGGCAACGCCAAACAAGCCGCCGGTAAAGCTGTCGGCAACGACCGTTTGGTGGTTAAAGGCGCAGTGCAAGAGCGCAAAGGTGAAGCCCAACAAGCCGTGGGCAAGGCTAAAGACGCCGTGAAAAAGGTAATTGACGGCTAACATTTCCGCAGTCATTCTTAAAAAACGGCGGTAAATTGCCGCCGTTTTTGTTAAAATTTCCAATATAATAGATTTATCTGATG
>JANOPZ010000066.1:0-1948 GCA_031422195.1 Limoniibacter sp.
TTCACCCCAAAACCCGCCTGTCAGCTGCCGGCCCTAATTGCGGACATTCCAGTGGAGTCATTTTGAATGAATGGTAACTAAAAAGCTGATGTGTTTAGGTATTTGTTTAAAGTGACTATGATTTTTGATGATTTGATGTCAGGTAATTTCCTCACTGCAAAACGTTGTTACCCGATCAGGAATAAAACATTTTTTAATTTATTTAAGTCTGGATTATTCCCGATCGGGATATTCTCCTCGACAATGCCGCTGTTTGCGTGTTAATGTCCCGCTCGGTAAATATCATGAGCCATCGCAACCTGACCACAGCCGAGATCGGCGCTATCATCCGCACCACCCGCAAAGCTGCTGGTTTGCGGCAGGATGAGCTTGCCGGCGCATCGGGCGTCGGCTTGCGTTTCATTGTTGATCTTGAGGCCGGAAAACCCACTGCACAAATTGGCAAAGTGCTTTTGGTTTTGGCAACGCTTGGATGCTCCCTCACGATCACGCCCCCGCCAGATGAGGCGAAGCGGTTGTGACGCGCACATTAAACGTTTGGTGGGATGGGCGTTGTGTTGGCCAATTGACGCAAGACCGGCACGGCGACTTGGGCTTTGTTTATGCACCGGAGTGGCTTGGCGATGACGAAGCCCGCCCCCTATCGGCTTCACTGCCAAAGCGGGCAGAACCATTTACCCGCCGCGAATGCCGCCCGTTTTTTGGCGGCCTGCTGCCTGAAGAAGGCCAACGTGATGCGGCAGCGCAAGCGCTTGGCGTATCAAGGGCCAACGACTTCGCTTTGCTCGACCGCCTTGGCGGCGATGTTGCAGGAGCGCTGCAACTCTTAGCCCCAGGCGAAACACCAGTTAAGCCCGAACTGAATTTCCAACCCGTTGTGCTTGATGATGCGGGGCTTATTGGCGTTTTGGATGCCCTGCCCCACCGCCCATTGCTGGCCGGAGGATACGGCTTGCGGTTGTCTCTGGCCGGCGCGCAATCCAAAGTGCCGGTCGTTTTGGTAAATGGTGCTGTCGCTTTGCCTGCACCCGGACAGCCGACAACACACATCCTCAAACCCCCCATTGCCCGCTTTGCAGCAACGACTGAGAACGAAGCCTTAGTGATGCGCCTTGCTGCCGCCATCGGTCTTTATGTTGCGCCCGTTGAACCGCGCTTGGTTCAAGGCCGGACATTCCTTTTAGTTGAGCGTTATGACCGTTCAATTGATGCTGACGGGGTTGTGGAACGCATCCATCAAGAGGATTTTTGCCAGGCGCTCGGAGTGCCGTCCGAAACCAAGTATTCCAGTGAAGGCGGCCCTAATTTCAAAGATTGCTTTGCACTTTTGCGCCGTGTTGCCGCGCGGCCGGCAGTCGAGGTTTTGAAACTGCTTGATGCAGTAATTTTCAACGTGATCGCCGGAAACGCTGATGCACATGGCAAGAATTTTTCAATTCTGTATGATGCCAACGGCCCGCGTCTTGCTCCGCTTTATGACTTGTTGGCGACCGTTGCCTACCCTGAACTGTCGCCGAAGTTTGCCATGAAAATCGGGAAACGTTCGACTCTTGCTAATGTGAATATTGAAGCTTGGGGTGCGTTTGCTATCGATACCGGCGTCGGTTTGCCATTGATAAAGAGACGGGTGGCAGAGATTAGTGAGACAGTGATCTCGTCTGCTTTGAAAATGGCGCAAACGCTTACGGGCAGGAACTTTGATGACGCGGCAATAAACAGCTATGCTGATTTGGTGGTTGAAAGAGCCAACCGTTGTGCAGCGGCGTTCAACGGATGACCACTTGTTGCTTGGCCTAGAGGGTATTCACCGTTTCAATTTTACGTCAATCGGAAGTCTGTTGCAATTTCCGGTATGTTTATTCAGCGCCCCTGCCCTGCCCGCCACTGTATCGCGGTTTTGCCTTTGGCCGATGCTATGGCGATGATGGGTGCGTGAAAATTGGTTTCA
>JANOPZ010000067.1:0-25398 GCA_031422195.1 Limoniibacter sp.
GGACGAAACGTTGCTGGTGCAATCTGGAAAACCGGTTGGCATTTTCCGCACTCACAAAGATGCGCCGCGTGTTTTAATTGCCAACTCCAACCTCGTGCCGCATTGGGCAACGTGGGAACATTTTAACGAGCTCGATAAAAAAGGCTTGGCGATGTATGGCCAGATGACCGCCGGATCGTGGATTTATATCGGGACGCAAGGCATTGTTCAGGGCACTTATGAAACTTTTGTTGAAGCTGGCCGCCAGCATTATGGCGGCAACCTAACAGGCAAATGGATTCTTACCGGCGGACTTGGCGGTATGGGCGGCGCGCAGCCGCTGGCAGCTGTAATGGCGGGTGCGTGTTGCCTCGCGGTTGAATGCGATGAAACCCGTATCGATTTTCGCCTGCGCACACGCTATGTTGATGCTAAAGCACACAGCCTTGATGAAGCGCTGGCCATGATTGAGGCTTGGACAAAAGCGGGCGAGGCAAAATCTGTTGGGCTTTTGGGCAATGCAGCCGATGTGTTTCCCGAACTGGTAAAGCGCATGCGCAACGGCGGTCAGGGCTCAATTTTTCGCCCCGATATGGTAACCGACCAAACCTCCGCGCACGACCCTTTGCATGGATATTTGCCGCAAGGGTGGAGCGTGTCGGAATGGAAAGCCAAGCAAGAAACTGACCCAAAATCAGTTGAAATTGCAGCCCGCGCATCCATGAAAACGCATGTCGCAGCCATGGTGGATTTTTGGAATGCCGGAGTGCCAACACTGGACTATGGCAACAACATCCGCCAAGTCGCCAAAGATGAGGGTCTTGAAAATGCGTTTGCATTTCCAGGCTTTGTGCCCGCTTACATTCGCCCGCTTTTTTGCCGTGGTATCGGGCCGTTCCGCTGGTGTGCTTTGTCGGGTGATCCGGAGGATATTTACAAAACTGATGCTGCGATGAAAAAGTTGTTCCCGGAAAATACCCCGCTGCACCGCTGGCTCGACATGGCGCGCGAGCGTATTGCGTTTCAAGGCTTGCCCGCCCGTATTTGCTGGATTGGCCTTGGTGAGCGCCACCGCGCCGGCCTGATGTTCAATGAAATGGTCAAATCCGGTGAGCTTAAAGCGCCTATCGTGATTGGCCGTGATCATCTGGATTCTGGCTCTGTTGCTTCACCCAACCGCGAAACGGAGGCCATGAAAGATGGCTCAGACGCTGTGTCAGACTGGCCGTTGCTCAATGCGCTTTTGAACACAGCTTCCGGCGCAACATGGGTTAGCTTGCACCATGGCGGCGGCGTCGGCATGGGCTTTAGCCAGCATTCCGGCATGGTTATTGTGGCCGATGGTACAGATGATGCCGCACGGCGTTTGAGTAATGTATTATGGAATGACCCGGCAACAGGTGTCATGCGCCATGCCGATGCTGGCTATGATATTGCGCTTGATTGCGCAAAGGAACACGGGTTGAACCTGCCGGGGATATTGTAAGAAACTTGATTTTGTAAGAGAATTTCAGTCAAGCAAAGCACTGGTCACACCAACGGCAGTTTCACAGTTGCCCGCAGGCCTTTGGGCAACCGGTTTTTAAGGCTGATTGAGCCGCCGTGAGACTGCAAAATAGAGCGGACGATCGACAGCCCAAGCCCTGCCCCGCCGGTTTGCGCGTTGCGGCTTTCCTCGCCGCGCACGAAGGGCTCAAACATTGCCTCCAGCCTTTCATCGGCAATTCCTGGCCCTACATCGTCAATGACAATGCAAGCCTCCAATCCATTTTTATCTATTCCATTTCTTTCCAACCGCACTGTGGCCGAACCGCCATAGCGCACGGCATTGTCAATCAGATTGCCAATGGCGCGGCCTAAAGCGACAGGCCTTGCTTTGACCGCTAACCGCCCGGCGCCCTCAAATACAGCACCGCGCGTTTTGCATAGTTCTTCAAGAAACGGGGCAAGGTCAAAAACCACGAACTCTTCATTCTCGCGTGCGCCTTGAGCGAAGGTGACCAATCCGTCAGCCATCACGGTCATATCATCGAGTGTCCGCACAAAGGCGCTGCGCACGTCTTCGTCTTCCAGCATTTCAGCGCGAATGCGAAGGCCCGTGATCGGTGTTCTCAGATCATGGCCGACAGCGCCTAAGGTGCGCATCCGCTCGGCATCAAAGCCGGCGATTTTAGCCTGCATATCGTTAAATGCCGCGCTGGTTTTGCGAAACTCAAACGCGCCTTGAACAGGAACGCGGGCTGTTCGGTCTCCACGTCCGGCAGCTTGTGCGGCATCAGCAAGAGCAGATAATGGCCGCACGAGTTGGCGTATGAAAATCAACCCGACGCCAAGAACAGCGACCAATGACAGTGCCAAAGTTGTTAGCAACACTTGGAGGCCAACCCCGGCGTTTCGCCCTGCTTCATAAGACACAATGTTCAACCATTTGTCCTTGCCGCTGGCGGTTTCTAATTGAACCGAAATGACCAATGCACCTGAACGGTCTTCAGGTCTGGCATAGTCAGGTCTGGTTTGGTCAGGTCTGGTTTGGTCAGGCCTTGATTCATCAGGCCTTGATTGGTCAAAATTTTTCGGCCCGTTTCGTTGAAGATAAAAACGCGGAAGCTGCGTAACAAAAACGCTTTGGCCCATTAATTGAGCACGAATTGATGAAGCAACATTAAGCGAGCGTGATGCGTTGCCAGACTGGGCAACAATTGGTACGTTCTCAACTCTGGCTTGGCTAAAGCGGTTTGAAGCGCTTGCCGTAATTGCCCGCCACAATGGCGGCTCCACCGATTGAAGCGCCGCAACCAAACCGACCGTACGCTCAACCTCGCGGGCGTCTTGTGCGGCGCGGTCAAACCGTCGGCCTTCTGTTGCCAAAACAAGAAATGCCACAATATTGGCGGCTATCAATGCACCTGCCAAAAGCAGCACAAAACGCGCAGCTAAGCTGTCGGGCCGTAATTTTGACAAAAGCCCGCTCATTTTCCCAAATCTTCAACACTTGCCGTCATCCGGTAGCCGCCGCCCCATTCAGTGACAATCATAAGCGGATTTGCCGGATCAACTTCGATCTTACGGCGAAGCCGGCTGACTTGATTGTCAATGGCGCGATCATAGGGCTTGGCATCGCGGCCAAGCGTTAGATCAAGCAAACGCGCGCGGCTGAGCACAATGTTAGGGTGGTCGAGAAACAGGCTTAAGAGCCGGCTTTCTCCAGATGTTAAATCAACCACTTTGTCATCCTCGCCGGTAATGCGCTGCGTAGCGGCGTTATGGGTCCAGCCGGCAAAACGGCGCAAGTTTGTTTCAACGACGCTTGGCTGTGGCGGTGCGCGCCGCAACACTGCCCGAATGCGGGCCAGCAATTCGCGCGGGTTAAACGGCTTGACCAAATAATCATCAGCGCCAAGCTCAAGCCCAACAATCCTGTCTGTGTCATCGGCCATGGCTGTCAGCAAAATCACCGGCGGGCCACCTTGCGAAACAAGATAGCGGCAAAGGCTTAAACCATCTTCGCCCGGCATCATGACATCGAGCACCACAAGATGAATGGCAGCTTCGCCAATGGCTTTGCGGGCTTCAGCAGCATTGGCGGCCAACCGTGTACGAAAGCCTTGTTTACGCAGATAGACGCCAAGCGGCTCGCGAATATCGCGGGCATCATCGACGATTAGAATATGGGGCTCAAACCCGTCGTTCATGTCATGTGCTGTCTAAGGTTTAATCTGCACTTGAGCTTTACAGCTTTATTTCAATTTTGGAGCAAACTGAATTGTCGCAAATTGTATCAGAGGCCTTTGCCGCGACAACTGGCGACAAACAGGCCGTCGCGCCGACACATAATTCCCGTCATGAACAACCATCTGAACTGCTTGGAACGGAAATCTGTTCCGCACTTCGAAATCTGTTTCGCAGTTCAATGTGACGACTAAACAAAAGGAAACTTAAAATGACACATTCAAAACGTACAATAATTCTGTTCACAGTTGCTGCAGTTTTAGGCAGCAGCGCAATGACCGCTGTTGCGCAGGATGCAAGCGCGCCCAACGTCACCGCAGAGCAAGCCGTTCAAACCCCTGGAGCAAAGCCGGGTTTCTGGGCCGGATTAAGAGCAAAATTCAGCGGCGGTCATGGCCCTAGACGCGGTGGCGGGGAAATGATGCAAACGCTTATGATCGCAATTGATGCTGATAAAAGCGGTTCAATCACTCAAGCTGAAATTGACACTTTCCGTGCTGCCAAACTGGCTTTAACCGATACTTCGAAAGATGGCGCGCTCAACCTCGATGAGTTCGCCGCCGCCTATAACAACATGCTGAAAAACCGCATGGTTGACGCCTTCCAAAACCTTGATGACGATGGCAATGGCTCTATCACCACTGCAGAACTTGATGCGCGTTTTGGCAGTGTTGTTGCTTCAATGGACCGCAATGGCGATGGCGCGCTTAGCCAAGCGGACCGCCCTAAACACGGCGGCAAAGACGGCAAACATCGCGGCGGCGATCGGCGCGGTGGTGATCGGCGCGGTGGTGATCGGGGCCAAATGGAAGGCGGCAATAACTAAGCCTTAACCGGTCTGGTTTTGCAAACGACATATCTAAAGCCAAGCGGGCGGCACGGCTGCCCGTTTTTTCATACCATATTGTGCTGGACTTTGCGTGGTGCCCGGAAGAGGACTCGAACCTCCACACCGTTACCAGTACCAGCACCTGAAGCTGGCGCGTCTACCAATTCCGCCATCCGGGCCTACACGCACCGTTCGTCTAAGCGGGCGGGCTAAGCCTGTCAACGCGAAAACGGCGTAGACGCAGCATAGGTTACACCAATTGAAGGACTTCGTAATGCGTCACGTGGGCGTCAGCCCCAAGCTCGTAAATCATCGGCACGCCGGTTGCGATTTCAAACCCCAAAATCTCTTCATTATTGAGCCTGTTTAACACCTTGCAAATTGACCGTAACGAATTGCCATGAGCGGCAACAATCACGTTTTTACCCGCTAAAACATCCGGTAAAATATCAGTGACAAAATAAGGCAACGTGCGCGCAAGTGTGTCTTTCAGGCTTTCACCACCCGGGGGCGGAACGTCGTAAGAGCGCCGCCAGATATGCACTTGTTCCTCGCCCCATTTGGCGCGGGCATCATCCTTATTGAGGCCGGACAATTCGCCATAATCGCGCTCATTGAGCGCAACGTCACGTGTCACCGGCAAATCGGTTTGGCCAAGCTCGGCCATAATCAACGCAAGCGTGTGCTGCGCGCGCGTCAGTTCCGACGTATAAGCAACATCGAAATGAAGACCCTTGGCTTTCAGCGCCTGTCCGGCAGCTTTGGCTTCCTCAATGCCTTTCGGTGTTAAATCTGGGTCGCGCCAACCGGTAAACAGGTTCTTCAAGTTCCACTCGCTTTGACCGTGCCGCACCAGCACCAAAGTTCCACTCATATTGTCATTCCTTGTTTTACATCACAAACCAAGCACATCACGCATGGAATAAAAGCCGGGCTTTTTGCCTTGGCCCCATAGTGCGGCATGGATCGCGCCGCGTGCAAAAATACTACGATCAATGGCGCGGTGCGACAGTTCAATCGTTTCGCCTTCCCCCGCAAACAAAACCGAATGTTCACCCACAACTGAACCGCCGCGTAAGGTTGCAAAGCCAATAGTGCCTTCAGGCCGTGCGCCGGTATGGCCATCGCGGACACGCACACTGTTTTCAGGAAGCGCAATTCCGCGCCCCTTGGCTGCGGCTTCACCGAGCATCAATGCCGTGCCTGACGGGGCATCAACTTTGTGTTTATGGTGCATTTCGGCAATCTCGATATCAAAGCTTGATGCGGCCAATGATTTTGCTGCCTGCTCGACCAAAATCGAAAGCAAATTGACGCCAAGGCTCATGTTGCCCGATTGCATGACAACTGTATGGCGGGCAGCGGCTTGCAAGGCTTCGATATGGGATTGCTGCAAACCGGTTGTGCCAACAATATGCACAGCGCGTGCTTGCGCTGCCAAAATGCTGAAAGCAACCGTGGCATCAGGCGAAGTAAAATCAAGAATTGCATCAGCTTGAGCAATGGCTGCAACGGCATCGGTTGTGACAGCAATTCCGTTGGCCTCAAGCCCTGCAAGAACGCCGGAATCCAGGCCGGTGTGTTTTTCACCTTCGCGTTCCAAAGCCGCGCTCAAGTTTGCGTTTGGCATTGCGGCAATCGTTGCAATTAATGTGCGGCCCATGCGCCCGGCTGCGCCGGTAACAACAATGTTCATTTTTGGCTTCCATTTTCTTCTGCCAAGGCTCCGGTCGCATTTAGCCTTGCATACGCACCATTCTTGCGCTTCGATAATGCTGCATGGTTGCCACTTTCCACAATCCTGCCGTCTTCTAAAACCAAAATTAAGTCCGCATTTTTAATCGTAGAGAGCCTGTGAGCAATAACAATTGTCGTCTTATTCTTCATCAGGCCTTCCAGGGCAATTTGTACTTTCCGCTCGGATTCTGTGTCGAGCGCGGAGGTTGCTTCATCCAGCAGTAGAATGGGCGCATTGCGCACAATTGCCCGCGCGATAGAAAGGCGCTGGCGTTGGCCGCCGGAAACGGTCGAGCCGTTTTCGCCCAAAGGTGTGTCATAACCTTGCGGCATCGCACAGATAAACTCATGAGCTTCAGCAGAACGCGCAGCCTCTTCAATTTCATCATTCGTTGCGTCAGGGCGACCATAGCGGATATTGTCGCGCACACTGCCTTCGAACAAATACGGTTGCTGTGACACATAGGCGATGGAACGGCGCAGCGACTTGCGGTTAAGGCTTGCCACGTCTTGTCCGTCAATGAGAATCTGTCCAATTTGCGGCTTATAAAATCCCAGCACCAATGCCACGATTGTACTTTTGCCGGCCCCTGACGGGCCAACCAAGGCCAATGTCTTGCCGCCTGCAGCGTTAAAGCTCAGGGCGTTTAACACCGGGTCTTCGGCTTGATAGCCAAAGGTGACATTTTCAAAACGAATTTCACTGTTTGTCGGCTTAAACAGAGTGTCGCCTTCATTTTCAGCTTGGCTGGCGGGCATGTCTAATATCTCGTAGACCATCCGGGCGTTTACCATCGCCTTTTCAAGATTGACCTGAAGCCGCGCCAAGCGCCGTGCTGGATCATAGGCCAGCAATAATGCGGTAATGAACGAAAAAGTAGCACCCGGCGATAAGCCCATATTCAACGTGCGATAGCCACCATAAGCAATAACGCCGGACACAGCAAAACCAGCCATAATTTCGGCAACCGGGCTTGTGCGTTCAGAAACAGCAGCAATTTTATTGGCGCGGTTTTCGGCGTTCAAAACCAAATCATTCAATTTGCTCTCGAGCTGCTGCTCCATCGTGAACGCTTTGACGATGGTCATTCCTTGAACTGTTTCTTGAATTGCTCCGAACAAACGCGCGTTTACTTCAACGGCTTGTCTCGAAAGAGTTCTAATCCGGCGCATAACATAAGCAACCGCGATCAAGAGTGGTGGCCCGATCAAGAACGCTGAAAGCGATAAAAATGGATCTTGAATAACCATTACAGTGACCAGTGCCACCAAAGTAACGATATCGCGGGCAAAAGCGCTAACGGTAACACTCATGACATCGCGAATGCCTGCAATGTTCTCAGCAATGCGTGCTGTTAACTGGGCTGATCGGTTGGTGCCATAAAAATCAAATCCAAGGGTCATCAATTTCGAAAAAATGCGTCTTTGGTAGCGCGCTACGAGCGCATTGCCAATTTGCGCCATTAAAACGGCTTGGACATAGCTGGCGATCCCGCGAATAATAAACGCAGCCAAAATGGCGAGGCTAATGGTGGCTACAAAGTCAGTGCGCTTGAGATAATAAATTTCATCAACCACATCACGCATAATCCACGCAACAAAAGCCGTGGTCGCCGACATTGCGAGCAAACAAATGATGATAAATGCATATTTTGTTTTGAATTGGGCGCTATTTTCCCTGAAAATGCGCGCAATCATAGCGCGCGTGCCCGGAAACACGGAAACCGTTTCGGAGGCTGAATCCGTTGCCGTCACGCTCAACTGCGCCAGCGCCGGTTTTCAATTGCAACACCGAAACGGGCAGGTGTTCTTGCAAATGCAGCCAAGCCCACCAAAGCAGCGGTCGGATGGGTCACCACATAAATCGGCATTGATGCCATCAGGTCTTGGTGGGGTGCTTTGTCATTAAATGCCGCCCTGAATGCGGGGCGTTGCAAAGCTGGCAAAATGCGCTGAGAAATGCCGCCAGCCAAATAAACACCGCCCCGCGCCATAAATACCAACGCCATGTCACCGGCCACGCGGCCCAAAAACACAGCAAAAAGCTCAACGGCTTCCGCCGCATCAGCATCAGAACCATCAAGACCCGCAATTGAAATTTCTGCCGGCTGGGTAAACCTTGGATCGCTTCCTTTAACTGCAACAATGGCGCGGTAAATATTGACCAACCCACGCCCGCACAAAAGCTGTTCAGCGGAAATGCGCCCGTCAATGGCGTCTAAATGTGGAAAAATGACACGCTCTCGGTCGCTACGCGGCCCAACATCAATATGGCCACCTTCACCCGGCACAGGGATCCAAGCGTGCCTTGCGTGAACCAAACCCGCCACACCCAAACCTGTACCGGGCCCTAACACCACGCGGCTGCCGTAACGTTCCTTTTCGCCATTGCCAATCTCAATAAGACTGTCTTGGTCGAGCGCAACAACGGCCAAGGCCTGAGCCTCAAAATCATTGATGACAATCACATCTTCCAGCCCCAGGCCCGCAATCATGGCGCGCGGTTTAACAACCCAAGGGCAATTGGTCAGGGCAATTTCATCACCATCCACCGGCCCCGCAATCGCAAGCACTGCGGTACGCGGTTGGAGCGACGTCTTATCCAATACGGCCGCCTGAATGGCATCATCGATTGTGGCAAAATCACTGGTTTGCACAATATCGAACATTTTTGGCTCAGCATGGGGATCAACCAGCACAGCAAACCGCGCATTGGTGCCGCCAATATCACCAACCAGAATAGGAAATTTCAAAATGTCGTCAGCTTCAGTCATTGACATGGGCAGAAGTTCCAAAAGGCTCTGGGCAGGTGATTAAAATCTGCCTTACAGTATTTTTGTATTCCGCAAAATGATCAAATGACCAAATAACACACTCAGGGCGGTTAATTCTCCGGCATTGCCTCAGGCACCGCCGGGGCACCATCATTGGACACCGGACCAGTTGTTTTGGCCGGTGTTGCGCCGCCCTCAAGCACAGCGCGGCAAGCCGCCGGCAGGCTGGCCATTGTCATGATGTCACGCGCCGGTGGATTTGGCTTGGTTCCCGCTGGCGCCTTTTTCCAAGGCTCATCGCTAAACCACCAGGCCAAATCCTTGCCGCATCCATCACCTGAAGCTGTTTTTTCCTGGCCTTTGCAGCCGGGCGACCCTTTGGGGCAGGCAAGCCTGACATGGAAATGGTAATGATGCCCCCAATAGGGGCGAACTTTGCTTAGCCAACTTCTATCACCGGTAACCGTGTCACATAGTTTTTTCTTGATGCCCGGATGCACCAACACCCGCTCGATTTGCGGGTATTCTGCCGCTGCATTGATTAAATTGGTATGGGCCTTTGTCCAAATCTTATCATCGACATAAAGCGAATTTCCGTTGTCTTTTAAGACCGAGACCGCGGACATGTTTTCGCGCTGTTCTGCGTTCAGCTTTCTGTCCGGCATTTTCGTGAGCCAAATATCCGCATCAAGCCCGATCTGGTGCGAGGCATGACCTGACAGCATAGGCCCTCCGCGAGGCTGCGAAATATCGCCAAGCAAAAGACCCGGCCAACCGCCAGCAACCGCCTTCACCGATAAATCTTCAAGCAGCGCAATCATTTGCGGGTGGCCCCACATACGGTTGCGCGATAGCCGCATCACTTGCCACGTTGGTCCGTCGGTGGCGATTGCAACACCGCCCGCAAAACACCCTTTTGAATAAAAGCCAAAGGATGAAGCCAGCCCCGCTGAGCCGGTTTTTTGTGCGCCAAAAAGATCTTTGGCCAAGGGCTCTGCGCTGTGTGCATGCCCTGATAGGCCAAGAGTAACAACCATGGCAAAAAGCCGGGAAACACTTTTGAACCTGATCATTTTCCCAAACCTTTCATGCGTTGCCGATCATCTGGCACAGAATCATTGAGCTAGTTTACCGTGAACATGCCCAAAACGTGAAGCGGGCAAAATACTGAGGTTTGTTCTTATATTGTTCTTGCTTGCGTCACAACTTTATGTTTGATGAGCGCTACTGCGCGCCGGCTCTTAAGCCACAACCATGGTTGTTTCATGGGAGGTAGTCTATGGTTACGCGTGTCAGTACTGTGTCATTTCAAGGCGTTGAAGCCTTTCCGGTCGATGTTCAGGTGATGATTTCACCTGGCAAAGTTATCACGTCGATCGTTGGGCTTCCAGATAAGGCTGTGGCCGAAAGCCGGGAACGTGTGCACGCAGCGCTTCACGCTTCGGGCCTCTCCATGCCCGCAAAAAAAGTCACTATTAATCTTGCGCCTGCTGACTTGCCCAAAGAAGGCAGCCATTTTGATTTGCCCATTGCGCTTGGCATGATGGCTGCAATTGGCGCCATTCCGGCAGATGCGCTCGATGGCTTTGTTGTGCTCGGCGAGCTTGGTCTTGATGGCACGATTGCTGCGGTTGCTGGTGTTTTGCCCGCTGCCATTGCGGCCAATGCACAAGGCAAAAGTTTGATTTGCCCGGCTTCATGCGGGCCTGAAGCCGCTTGGGCCGGTGAAGACATTGATATTCTAGCGCCATCAAGCCTAATCGCACTTGCCAATCACTTTCGCGGAACACAGGTTTTATCACGGCCAGTTCCTGCAATTCAAAAACCTTCCGGACCATTTGTTGATTTGACAGATATTCGCGGGCAAGAGACCGCAAAACGTGCCCTCGAAATAGCAGCGGCGGGTGGCCATAACATGTTGCTGGTTGGCCCTCCCGGGTCTGGAAAATCAATGCTCGCGGAGCGGCTCGCAACAATTTTGCCGCCATTGCAACCTTCTGAATTGCTGGAGGTTTCGATGATTGCCTCGATTGCTGGCCATTTGGCGGGCGGTAAACTGTCGGATCGGCGGCCCTTACGGGCGCCACATCATTCAGCCTCCATGGCGGCAATGGTCGGTGGCGGGCTCAAAGCCAGGCCCGGTGAAATGTCACTTGCACACAGAGGCGTCCTATTTTTGGATGAGTTTCCAGAATTTTCGCCGCAAGTTCTTGATAGTTTGCGCCAACCTTTGGAAACGGGAGAATGCGTGATCGCCCGCGTCAATCACCGCGTGTCTTATCCGGCGCGTTTTCAATTGATTGCGGCGATGAACCCTTGCCGATGCGGCATGGCGGGTGAAGCAGGTCATTCTTGTGTCCGTGGGTTTCGCTGCGCGGCTGATTATCAAGGCCGTATCTCAGGCCCTTTGATGGACAGAATTGATCTTAAAATGGAAGTGCCTGCCGTGAGAACCGCTGATTTAATGCGCCCCGCTGATGGTGAAAAAAGCGCAACCGTTGCCGCCCGCGTCGCGGCGGCCCGCGAGATACAACGCCTACGATTTGCCGCATTTGGTTCACGCGGTGTTCTCACCAATGCAGCATGCCCAGCTGCTCAAATTGAAGATGTTGCCAAAGCCGATGGTTCTGCGATGGCATTGATAGGGCAGGCCTCAGAAAAATTAGGGCTTTCGGCGCGCGGATTTCATCGTGTTTTGAAAGTGGCGCGTACGCTTGCCGATCTGGATGGACGCGATGCTGTCGCTCGCATACATATCGCAGAAGCTCTCTCAATGCGCACTGCGCTCAAACCAGCCTCAAAAGCGGCATGAGCCAGAGTTTAGCGCTGCAAGATGACGTGTTACTAACGCAGCAAGCTGGCGTGTTACTAACGCAGCGAGCTGACGAGAATATTCTTAGACCCGGTGATGTTTACCCAGCGGCCCGGCAAAGTCGGTGCCTGACGCTTTAGGAACGTATAGCCTGTCCGGTTCCAATTGCGGACCCGGTCCGTCAAATTGTCGAGAATGTAATCACCCTTGTCAGTACGGATCGTCAAAACAGCATGGCCCTCACCATCAGCTTTGCGCACGACAGTTATGAGAGCATTTGATGGAGACACACCTTTTTCAATTAAAAAGCGACGCTTCAACAAAACATAGTCCTCACAATCGCCAAGGTTTGTCGGGTAGGCCCACATCTCGTCACGGCCGTAAATGTCATAATCGTTCATTGGCTTGATGATATCGTTCACGTAGGAGTTGATGCGGTTGATCACGCCCCAAGCCTGCGCGTTCAAGACTACCGGCTCTGTCAACACAACCTGAATTGAGCACTCGTCTGGATTGGCTTTACAAAATTCATAATGACCAATGGGCTGCGATGTGAAATCGCCGGTTTCCATTGTGTTACCAGCAAATGCCGTATTTGGCGCCAATAACGCCAGCAGCGTTGATGCAAACCATTTTGTACTTTTTACAGGCATCAACTCACACCAGCCCCAGACCTTAACAAAACGTAAACAACGATTTGTCGGGCTAAGAGTCAATGACGTTAAGGCTTTGTTAACGAACTGCGCGCCAACATGGTTACCAAAAGATTAATAAAATTTTAACCTTTTCGATGGCGGGCTGAAAACAGGCAACGTCTGCTGCCCATTTCTTTATATGGTGATCAATTTCTGTATAGACTTGATCGACGATCACTAAACGGTGGCTGCACCATTGTGTTTTTTCACAAAGGCCACAATGCGGGGAGCAATCTCAGCGCGGAACCGCGAGCCGTTGAACACACCATAGTGCCCGACGTGAGGTTGAACATAGTGCTGGCGCATCTCGCCCGGGAGTGATGTGCACAAGGTTTGCGCAGCTTCAGTCTGGCCGACGCCCGATATATCGTCGTTTTCCCCTTCAACCGTCAACAAAGCGGTTTTACGGATGAGTGACGGATCAACTTTTTCAGCGCGGTGCATCATCAAGCCCTTTGGCAAGGCCTGCTTGATGAAAACCGTGTCCACAGTTTGCAGATAAAATTCTGCGGATAGATCCATCACCGCCATATACTCATCGTAGAAATCGCGATGTTTTTCGGCAGAATCACCATCGCCTGCTACAAGATGCTGGAAAAACTCATTATGCGCCGTAACATGGCGATCAAGATTCATTGTCATAAAGCCCGACAATTGCATAAAGCCCGGATAGACGGCGCGGGTAAAACCGGGGTTTGGCCAAGGCACGCTCATAATAACTTTGGTCCGAAACCAATCAAGGGTTTTGCCCTCGGCCAGCCTGTTCACGGCAGTTGGGTTTTTGCGGGTGTCAATGGGTCCGCCCATCAAAGTCATGGAAGCAGGCTGAAGCGGATCATCGGCAGCTGCCATCACCGCAACGGCTGCAAGCACCGGCACCGAAGGCTGGCAAACGGCAATCACATGGGTGTTTGGCCCAAGCGCATGGATCATGTCTTTGACATAGTCGATATAATCATCGAGATCGAATGACCCGGCTGTTACCGGCACATTTCGGGCATCCACCCAATCGGTGATATATACTTCGCCATGAGGCAACATGGCTTCCACGGTACCGCGCAGCAAGGTTGCAAAATGGCCCGACATGGGAGCGACAATTAAAATCGTCGGATATTGGACACTGCTTTTAGGCAACGCCCGTTCAAAATGAATAAGGTTGCAAAACGGGCGCGACCACACAAATTTTTCAATGACCGGCACAATCTTATCGTCGATTATTGTTTCAGTAAGACCAAAGGATGGTTTGGTATAACGCCGGGTTGAGCGCTCAAACACCTCACACGCCGCCGCAATTGAGCGACCAAAGGGCGTTGCAGAAAACGGGTTCAGCGGGTGTGAATAAATAGTTTTTGTGGCCTCGGCCATTGCGCGCATGGGTGTGGTAGCTGTGCGGTTCAGTTCGTAAAACGAATAATACAAGGGCAGTGCCTCTTTGGATGTGCTGTCAAATGCGACAGCTGATATTAACGCCTAACACGATTTTTCATCACATTAAATCATCATTGTGCAGCGCACAACAAATTGGTGAACACAATGGGTTTAGATATTTTTACGCTTCAAAACCTTCGATTATGATAACTTCGCCATCAGCAATTTCTTGGCGTATGGCGCACGCAGCAGTATATTCTGGCGAATTATAACAATCGATCGCATCTTGGTATGTCGGGAACTCAATCACTACGTGGCGTGGGCGCGCTTCGCCTTCAACAGCCAAAAACTGGCCGCCACGCACCGGGAACCGCGCTCCATAACGCTGATAGGCCGGAGTGGCTGTTTTTATATAGTCTGGGTAGCGATCTGGCTGATGAACGGTAATATGCGCAATCCAATATCCTTTAGGCATGTGTATCTCCGAAAACTATGTCAAAATCTCTTCTAAAATCGCGAGAGCTGCACTGCGCGGATCGGCGGCTGCAGTGACCGGCCTGCCAACAACCAAATGGCTCGCGCCTGATCTAAGCGAATCGCGCGGGGTTGCAATACGTTTTTGATCGCCTTGGTCTGTTCCCGCCGGGCGAATACCGGGCGTTACAACCGCCATATCCGGGCCAACAATTGCGCGCACTGCTTTGGCCTCTTGCGGCGAACACACCACACCGCCCATGCCAGCTTCGCGGGCCTGCAACGCGCGGTGCAAAACCAAATCGCGCGGGGTGCCGCTATATCCGGCTTCAACCAAATCAGCTTCATCCATGGATGTTAAAACGGTTACGCCAAGCAAAATCAGGCTTGAGCCTGCCTTAGCCTTCACCGCTGCGCGCATAGCTTTGGGGTAAGCGTGAATGGTCAGCATTTGCACGCCAAGGCGGGCAATCGCGGCAACGCCTTTTTCAACCGTATTATCAATGTCGAGCAATTTCATATCAAGGAAAACTTGTTTGTCTTCCAAAGTCAGCTGGCGCGCCAATTCCAGCCCGCCGTTAAATGCCAATTGATGGCCAATTTTGTAAAATGAAACCGCAGTGCCAAGCGCATCGATCACGCTGCGGGCTTCACCCACGCCATCAACATCCAATGCGACAATTAACCTGTGATCAGCCATGAAGATCAGGCCTTCCCATAGCGCGGCACATGACCGTGAGGGCGTTTGCAACATTTGCAAGAGCGGCCTGCGACCTCGGGGCTTTCAAAAGCCCGTTTTCATCAAATGCGTCATTGGCACCGGCGATAGAGCATTGCTCACTGATAACGGTCATCCCTAAGGTTACAGCCACTGCCCGCAAATGAATGAGGCCGCGAATGCCTGCAAATGCACCGGGTGACGTCGAACATAAAGCCGCTATTCTTCCCTGATAAGGCTTCAAAGGTTTTGCATTATCCTTGGAAATACGGCTCACCCAATCCAACGTGTTTTTCAACAGCGGAGGAATTGAGGCATTATATTCAGGGCTGCAAATGAGCATGCCGTCATGGGCTGCAAACAACCTTGCCAAACGATAGGCATTGTCGGGAATACCTTTTTCTTTTTCTAAATCTTCATCGATAATTGGCAGCGGATAATCGATGAGCGCAATACGCGTGACCTCTGCACCCGTTTTGGCAAGCTCGAGTGCGGCGGCAGCGGCGAGTTTGCCACTATAGGCGCCGGATCGGCTCGAACCGGCAAATACCAGAATTTTCGGATTCAATTGTGCACGCCTCCAAAACCCGTATTTTTGGCCCTGCGATAGGTCCAAATCTGAGCTGGCGGAATATTGCGGAATATCATTTCCAAATGACGCACAGTGACACCTGCAATCGGCGGCACGGGCGACAAAGGCCCGTAACTAAACTGCACAATCGGGCGGCCCTCAGGAATGCGGTTCAAAAGATCTTTGATCAATTGCACGCGCATTGCTTTTGGAAACGATAAAAGTGGCAGCGCCGAAACAACGCAATCAAATTTCAAAGTGTTGGCTGCGCCCAATGTTGTTTCAAGGTCAAACGCATTTCCTTCAACAATATGAATGCCGGCAAAATCATGCCGCAGTTTTTTGGCAAATTCAGAAGAATACTCGACACAAAACAGCTGATCGGGCTTAACGCCGCGCTGCAAAATAGAGCGGGTTATAACGCCGGTTCCTGGCCCTAATTCCAAAACTGGCAGGCCCGAAGCGGTATCAACAACAGAAGCCATGCGTTTGGCCATATGTTCAGAAGTCGGAATAATGGAACCCACATTCTTTGGGTTTTTCATCCAGCCCTTAAAAAAGCGGATCTCATCGCCGAAACTTTTTTCAATCTTGCCGCGAACGCTGGTCATCATGCGGTTGTGCATCGACATTACTCCAGCTGACTTGGCAAAAACTTAGTCCCCAAGCCCGTCAAAAAACTCTTTCATCCGGTTAAAAAAGCCGGTTGATTGCGGCGAATTGTCTTTTGAGGACAGTCCCTCAAATTCCTCTAGCAGTTCGCGTTGGCGTTTGCTCAGATTTTGTGGGGTTTCCACTGCAACTTGAATGTAGAGATCACCGGTTTGCGGTTGGCGCAAAACCGGCATGCCTTTGCCTTTTAAGCGGAACTGTTTGCCGTGCTGTGTGCCATCGGGAACTTTAACGCGGCTTTTCGCGCCATCAAGCGTGCCAACTTCAAATGCGCCGCCCAAAGCAGCCACCGTCATCGAAATCGGAACCTTACAATAAAGGTCGGCTCCGTCTCGTTGGAAAAACTCATGGGCGCGTATTGATACAAAAATATAAAGATCGCCCGCCGGGCCGCCGCGTGTCCCTGCTTCGCCTTCACCGGCAATGCGGATACGGGTGCCATCATCAATTCCAGCCGGAATATTTACCGACAATACGCGCTCTTGTTCGATGCGGCCGGTACCGGAGCACTTATTGCACGGGTCTTTGATTTCAACGCCGCGTCCGCCGCAGCGCGGGCACGCCCGTTCAACCGAGAAAAACCCCTGCGAGGCGCGCACTTTGCCTGCGCCATTGCACATGGAACACGTGACAGGCTTGGTGCCGGGTTTAGCCCCTGACCCTTCGCAATTATCGCAAGTGATCGACGATGGAACCCGCACGGAGGCGGTTTTTCCGGCAAAAGCTTCCTCAAGCTCCACTTCCATATTATAACGCAAATCTGCGCCGCGGTTGTTTGGCCCGCGCTGGCGTCCGCCGCCCATAATATCGCCGAAAATATCTTCAAAAATATCTGAAAAACCGCCGGCACCGCCAAACCCGCCGCCGCCCCTGCCTGCCGACGCGCCATTACCCTGTTCGAAGGCGGCATGACCATAGCGATCATAAGCGGCACGTTTGTTGGGGTCTTTCAAGGTTTCATAGGCTTCGCCGATTTCCTTGAATTTCTTCTCGGCCTCAGCATTTCCGGGGTTTTTATCCGGGTGATAAACCATGGCGAGTTTGCGAAACGCGGCCTTTAGGGCTGCGTCATCGGCTTTCTTGTCTACACCGAGGGTTTGGTAAAAATCAGCCTTAGCCATCACAAGTCCTATTGAACGAAGAGCAGGCCAGAAATTTTCCGGCCTGCTGCTGCATTTTAGTGTGGTTAAGCGCGTTTTTTCTTGTCTTCGTCATCGAGGTCTTCGAAGTCGGCATCAACGACATCACCGTCATCGTTTTTAGCTGCCTCTGAACGCGCGTCAGCATGGGCTTCCTCAGCTTGGGCGCTTTCATACATGGCTTGGCCAAGTTTCATGGAGGCTTCGGTCAGCGCCTCGGTTTTTTGTTTTACGGCCTCAATATCATCGCCTTCAAGCGCTGCCTTGAGATCAGCCATTGCAGTTGAAATAGCGTTACGCTCGGCCTCACCAACTTTATCGCCATATTCCTTCAGCGATTTTTCAGATGAGTGCATCAAGGATTCAGCTGCGTTTCGGGCTTCAACCATTGCGCGTTTGGCTTTATCAGCTTCAGCATTGGCTTCAGCGTCTTTGACCATTTTCTCAATATCAGCATCCGAGAGGCCACCGGACGCTTGGATGCGGATTTGCTGTTCTTTGCCGGTGCCTTTGTCTTTGGCTGAAACCTGAACAATACCGTTGGCATCGATGTCAAACGTGACCTCAATTTGCGGTACGCCGCGCGGTGCTGGCGGCAGACCCATTAAATCAAACTGGCCAAGCAGCTTGTTGTCTGCAGCCATTTCACGCTCGCCTTGGCTCACACGAATGGTCACAGCGTTTTGATTGTCTTCGGCTGTTGAGAATACCTGACCTTTTTTCGTTGGAATGGTGGTATTACGGTCGATCAACCGTGTGAACACGCCGCCGAGGGTTTCAATACCCAAAGACAGCGGCGTTACATCAAGGAGCAGCACGTCTTTAACATCGCCCTGCAGCACGCCCGCCTGAATGGCAGCGCCCATTGCCACAACTTCATCGGGATTTACGCCTTTGTTTGGCTCTTTGCCAAAGAAAGATTTCACGATTTCTTGGATTTTTGGCATACGTGTCATACCGCCGACCAAAACGACTTCGTCGATTTCTGCGGCTTTCAAGCCAGCGTCTTTGAGCGCGGCGCGGCACGGCTCAACCGTGCGCTGCACCAGATCATCGACCAGATTTTCAAATTTGGCGCGTGTCAGTTTCATGGCCAAATGCTTTGGCCCTTTGGCATCAGCTGTAATGAAAGGCAGATTAATTTCAGTCTGCGTGGCAGATGATAATTCAATCTTGGCTTTTTCAGCGGCTTCTTTCAGGCGTTGCAAAGCAAGCTTATCGCCGCGCAAATCAATGCCCTGATCTTTTTTGAACTCGTCGGCCAAATAAGTAACCAAACGCATATCGAAATCTTCGCCGCCAAGGAATGTATCGCCGTTGGTGGATTTCACTTCAAAAACGCCATCGCCGATTTCCAGAACCGAAACGTCGAAGGTGCCGCCGCCAAGGTCATAGACCGCAATGGTTTTGCCTTCTTTTTTATCAAGGCCATAGGCAAGCGCCGCTGCTGTTGGCTCGTTAATAATGCGAAGAACTTCTAAACCGGCAATTTTACCGGCATCTTTGGTGGCCTGGCGCTGGGCATCGTTGAAATAGGCAGGCACGGTAATAACGGCCTGATGAACAGTTTCGCCAAGATAGGCCTCAGCGGTTTCCTTCATTTTCTGCAAAACCATCGCAGAAATCTGGGAAGGCGAATATTTTTCACCATCAGCTTCAACCCACGCATCGCCATTTGGGCCGGATACAATTTTATAAGGGACGAGCTTTTTGTCTTTTTCCACCAGCGGGTCGCTGTAACGGCGGCCCATAAGGCGCTTTACCGCAAACAAGGTGCCTTCAGGATTGGTAACGGCTTGGCGCTTGGCCGGTTGGCCAACAAGCCTTTCGCCATTGTCACCAAATGCAATAATGGAAGGCGTTGTGCGTGTGCCTTCTGAGTTTTCAATAACTTTTGCGGTTTTGCCGTCCATAACAGACACACACGAATTGGTTGTGCCAAGATCAATACCAATGACTTTCGCCATGCTTATCCACTCCTTTTAGCAAGCAGCCCGAACCCTGTTAAGGCATTCCTAAGGGCCGCTCCTGAACATTAAATTTTGGAACCTTCGTGACTTAAGGCACGCGCAAACCGGCGTGGTCAAATCACTCCGGTAATCCGGTGTTGAAGGCTATATAAGGAGGCTCATTGCGCACTGCAAGTTTGCCACAATTGGTGAAATTGCAAAAATGCAGGCTTAATTGCAAAAAAGCAGGCTTGATTGCAAAAAAGCAGGCTTGATTATAAAAAAGGTTTGCCTTCGCATTATTCATTGGGGCTTGATTTATTGGGGCTTGCGGCGTTTTGGGCGCAATGGCAGAACGCAGCATGGTTTCAAAACGCTCCATTCGTGAAGAAGGCCACCGCCGCAAATTCCTGGCTGTCATTGATGACACACCAGAGTGCGAGCGCGCGGTCACTTACGCTTCACGCCGTGCACGCTCAACATCCGGCGTGGTCGTTTTGCTTTATATCGTGAAATCTGAGGATTTTCAGCAATGGCTCGGCGTTGGTGATATTATGCGCGCTGAAGCCAGAGCCGAAGCGCAAGAGGCTCTTGATCGGCATTCTGAAAAGGTGCGCAAAGATATTAACATGGATTGCGAGCTGGTCATTCGCGAAGGCGGTGTGTTGGAAAATATCCGCTCGCTCATTGAAGAAGACAGCGATATTGCAATTCTCATTTTAGCTGCCGGTGATGGCAAAGAAGGTCCGGGGCCATTGGTGCAATCTATTGCCGCCTCTTCTGGCTCGTTTGCAATACCTGTAACTGTCATTCCATTCGGGTTAACGGATGAAGATATTGATCTGCTGACTTAAGGTTTGGATTTAAGTTGAGTTTAACGGTCTTGTTTAGGGGCTTGATAGACAGATTAAGAAGGTCTATTTTAGAATAGATCCAAACTGCGTTGTTTTTGCAAAGGCAAAGCCCATGTTTATTCAAACCGAAGCCACACCAAACCCTGCCACGCTGAAATTTCTGCCCGGTAAAGTTGTGCTTGATATGGGCACTGCTGATTTTAGGGCTGGCGATGACGCAGCTGCAAAATCGCCGCTGGCAGCAAAACTCTTGGCCATCGACGGCGTTGCGGGCGTGTTTTTTGGCTATGATTTTATCACCATCACCAAATCCGGCGGTGCTGATGGCAAGCCAGAGTGGATCCATATGCGGCCAGCAATTTTAGGCACCATTATGGAGCATTATGTGTCCGGCCAGCCGGTCATGGCTGTTGCTGGCCAAGTGACAACGATGGCGCCTGATGTTGAAGATTTTGACCCCGCTGATGAGCGGATTGTGGCCACGATTAAAGAACTGCTTGAAACGCGGGTACGCCCTGCAGTAGCGCAAGACGGCGGCGATATCACATTTCAAGGTTACCGCGATGGCCGTGTGAAGCTGCACATGAAAGGCGCTTGCGCCGGATGCCCGTCATCGACGGCAACACTGAAACACGGCATTCAAAACCTATTGAAACATTTTATTCCTGAAGTTCAAGAAGTGGTTCAAGTTTAACGCCTCAACCGGGGCAGTCTCTTTTCGGGTGGCGGCAACGCGTGATCAGTGGTTGAACAGGCTTCGATCTGGAGCCTAAGTCATGCTTGCCGAACCCAATGATTATAGTCTGGTTAAAAATGCGCTGGAAGCAATTTCCACCGATTGGCGCAAACAACCTGAATTAAACGATCTGGCGCAGGAACTGTCAGTTTCGCCGGTGCAATTGCAACGCACATTTCAGCGCTGGTGCGGGCTCACACCCAAAGGGTTTTTACAGGCCGTAACACTCGATCACGCGCGCCGCATGCTGGATGGCGGCCTGCCTTTGCTGGAAGCCTCGATGGAACTTGGCCTTTCCGGCCCCGGGCGCTTGCATGATTTATTTGTCACCCACGAAGCCATGAGCCCCGGCGAATGGAAAACGCGCGGCGCGGGCCTTGAGATAGCCTATGGCTTCCACGATTCGCTCTTTGGCCGCGCTTTGGTTATGGCCACCCCGCGCGGGCTATGCGGCTTGGCGTTTGCCGATGATGGCGATGAAAGTGCGGCGCTTGGCGATATGACCCGCCGCTGGCCGGGCGCGATTTACACCGAAAACATTGGTGCGACCGCGCCCTATGCTGCGCGGGCGTTTGACCAAAATATGTGGAAGGCTGACCAGCCTCTACGTGTCGTGCTCATTGGCACAGATTTTGAAGTGCGTGTCTGGGAGGGGTTGCTCACCATTCCGCTTGGTAAATTGAACACCTATTCGGCTTTGGCCACGCAAATTGGCAAGCCTAAGGCATCACGAGCAGTCGGTGCTGCCATCGGCAAAAACCCGATTTCATTCGTGGTGCCGTGCCACCGCGTGATCGGCAAATCCGGCGCATTGACGGGTTATCATTGGGGGCTGACACGTAAACGCGCGATGCTCGGGTGGGAGGCTGCGGTTGGTGGGCAGGGGGTAATTGAATTTTAGATTTTCTATGTTACTTTAATGATAGAAATGAAGTCCGGCTAAGATAGTTGGATTAGAAAACTGGCAAACCGCGATGTCCGTAATTGACGCTTTTTCAAGTTGGTGGAACCAACTTGCATCGAAAACAGATAAATTGAAGTTTCGCAACCAACGCGAAGCTGCCGAGTTCGTGCGCCGTGTTCAAAACGAAAACGGTGGGCCGAATGAGCGAATTATTGAAATGCGCAACCGCTATGAGCAAATAAATCGTGCCCGCAGCGAATCAAACTGCGTTCAATCTCGCTCAACTTGAAATAATACCCTTTACCAAGCAATGCGAATTCAATGCATTCGGTTGTGGTCAACCTTCGATTGACCGATTTCTCAAAAATAAAGCCGGTAAGGCTGTGCGTCGGCATGAACAGCGAATTTTCTGCGCCTGCCTAATCGGAACAAAAGCAGTAATAGGTTACTATGCGTTGCAACTGGGGTCCGAGAATGTTTCCGACCTCCCTAATTCTATGAAAAACAACTACCTAAAATCAAGAGTTGCGTTTCCAGCAATTCAACTGACTTTCATTGGCGTTGATACAAACTACCAACGACAAGGCCTTGGCTCGTTCCTCCTTATGGATGCATTAAATAAAGTTGCTGCAATTGCTGAATATGCTGGATTTTTTGCTCTCACATTAGTAGCAATTGACAGCCAAACTGCTGAATTTTATCAAAAAATTGGATTTAGCATTTATTCAGAAGATTTGAAAAACCCGAAATTACTATACCCACTCGAAGATATTTTGACTTTGTTTCGAAGAAACTAATTCGCGCTCAGTGTCCGCCGCACTGCATCGTGCCAGCCTTTGAGCTTGGCCTTGCGGGTTGCGGCGTCCATGACTGGCGAAAATCGCCTGTCGCGCTCCCAGCCTTTAGCAAAACGCGCCATATCAGGCCAAACGCCCGCGCGTGAACCTGCAAGCCATGCGGCTCCCAACGCTGTGGTTTCGAGCACCACCGGGCGGTCAACCGGTGCATCCAAAATGTCAGCAAGGCATTGCATCGTCCAATCCGAAGCCACCATGCCGCCATCCACGCGCAGCACCGTGTCGTTGCTTCTGCGACTCCAATCCTTTTTCATTGCATCGAGCAAATCGCGGGTCTGGTAGGCGACGCTTTCGAGCGTTGCTTTGGCTATCTCATTGGGGCCGGTGTTGCGGGTCATGCCGTGCAATGCGGCGCGGGCTTCAGCATCCCAGTGCGGCGCTCCAAGGCCGACAAAAGCTGGCACAAGATAGACATTCTGGTGGCTGTCAGCCTTATCAGCCATCACGCCGGTGTCGGCCGCCGATTTGATGATTTTGAGCCCGTCACGCAGCCATTGCACTGAAGCGCCCGCCATGAAGATTGAGCCTTCAAGCGCATAGGTGGTTTTGCCGTCCAGCCTATAGGCAATCGTTGTCAGCAACCGGTTTTTAGAACGCACCAAATCTGTACCGGTGTTTAATATCGCAAAACAGCCGGTACCGTAGGTTGATTTCATCATGCCGGGTTCAAAGCATGCGTTGCCGATAGCCGCAGCGTGCTGGTCACCCGCCACACCTAAAATGGGTATTTCCGCACCAAACAGCTTTTTGTCAGTGACGCCAAAGTCAGCGGCACAGTCTTTCACCTCTGGCAGCAATGCCATTGGGACATTGAGCATATTGCAAAGTTCTGCATCCCAGACATTTGTCTTGATGTTGTAAAGCAAGGTTCGGCTGGCATTGGTTGCGTCGGTGGCGTGCACTTTACCGCCGGTGAGCCGCCAGATCAAAAACGTATCGATTGTTCCGGCAGCCAGCGTGCCTTTCTTGGCGGCAGCTTTTGCGCCCGGAATATGTTTGAGCATCCACGAGAGTTTGGTTCCGGAAAAATACGGGTCGAGCAACAAACCAGATTTTTTGGTGAACGTAACCTCCCAGCCCGATTTTTTCATTTTGGTGCATTCAGCTGACGTGCGCCGGTCTTGCCAGACAATCGCATTCATCAAGGGTTTGCCCGTTGCCCGGTCCCAAAGGACAATTGTTTCACGCTGATTGGTGATGCCAATGGCGGTAATGTCTGATGCGTTGAGTTTTGCTTTTTTCAGCGCTGCTATACACGTTGAAACGACGCTGGCCCAAATCTCTTCAGGGTCATGTTCCACCCAGCCGGAATCTGGGAAGATTTGGGTAAATTCCTGCTGGGCTGATGCCACTACTTTTTGGCTTGCGTCAAATATAATGGCCCGCGTCGACGTAGTGCCTTGATCGATCGCTAAGATAAAGCCGCTCATGGTACCCCCTCCGGAATTTATTTTGTTCAGCTAATTCGCTTCAACCATCGCGGTCAACGGGACCAAACCATTTTAAGCGCGCCGCTTTTCCACTGCGTCCCAAAATAGGGCCGCAATATCGGCACCACCGAAGCGTTTAACCTCACGGATACCGGTTGGCGACGTGACATTAATCTCAGTCATGTAGTCGCCGATAACATCAATACCAACTAAAATTTGACCTCGTTTGCGCAGCTCAGGCCCTATACGGGCGCAAATTTCAAGTTCGCGTGCCGTCATTTCTGTTGGCGTGGCTTTGCCGCCAACATGCATATTGGAGCGTGCTTCGTTAGCCGCCGGGACACGATTTATCGCGCCGACAGGTTCTCCTTCAATCAAAATAATGCGCTTATCGCCCGCGCGCACGGCTGGCAAATAGGCCTGAATCACCAAAGGCTCACGGTTTGCATGGGCAAACATTTCAAGAAGAGACGCTAAATTCTTGTCGTCTTTGTGGAGCAAAAACACGCCGGCGCCGCCATTGCCATAAAGCGGTTTAACAATAATATCGCCGTGTTTGGCGCGGAATGCGTCAATCATAGCGCGATCTTTGGAAATCAGTGTCGGTGGCATCAAATCCGGAAACTCTGTCACAAACAGTTTTTCCGGCAAATTGCGTACCTGAAACGGGTCGTTCACCACCAGCGTTTGGGGATGAATGCGCTGCAATAAATGTGTGGTTGTCACGTAAAACATATCGAACGGCGGGTCTTGGCGCAGCAAAACGACATCCATCTCAGACAAATCTGTTATATTAGCCGCGCCAAGGGTGAAGTGATCATCCTTCACATCGCGAAGCTGCATAGACTCTAACGCTGCAATAACTTTGCCGTTTTCCATTGAAAGCCGGTCTGGCGTCAGATGAAACAAATGATGGCCGCGCGCTTGCGCCTCCAAACCCAATGCAAATGTAGTGTCACCGGCGATATTGACCGTTGAAATATGGTCCATTTGGACAGCAATTTTAAGAACCATGAGCGCGCAACTTCATATTTGGTTGATTATTCAGCAATTGACCCAAGCCTCTTGCATGAAAGCAAGCGACGTTAGCACTTTGGAAGCATCAATACCCGATAATAGAGTGAACTTCCTGGCACCATGTTCTTGAAAAGATTGATATGCTGTCTCAAAT
>JANOPZ010000068.1:0-18133 GCA_031422195.1 Limoniibacter sp.
GCCCTCTACGCGACCAAATCCGGTGACAATATTACGCGCAAAAGCCTCTTGGATTTCAAAAAAATCGCCATCATCAACGGTTTTCAAGATTACTTCATGGATATCGTAGGGCTTATTGGCATTGTCAGGCACGAGTGAATCGAGCGATTCATCGTTATCATCCACCGGTTGAAGGCAGGCAATTTTCGGAAGCGAATCGGTGTTGGACAACGGCAGAAAATCAATCAATCGGCGGGTTTGAATGAGCGCCTCGATATCATTGTTATAAGCGCCATCGGCAATAGACGACTTTGTTGTGTGAATCCGTGCGCCGCCAAGTTCTTCGGCAGTTACGGTTTCATTTGTAACGGTTTTTACAACATCTGGCCCGGTTACAAACATATAGCTGGTATCACGCACCATAAAAATGAAATCAGTCATCGCAGGTGAATAGACATCGCCTCCCGCGCATGGCCCCATAATCACAGAAATTTGCGGGATTACGCCCGACGCAAGAATGTTGCGCTGAAACACTTCCGCATATCCGCCAAGCGCGGCGACACCTTCTTGAATACGCGCGCCACCTGCATCATAAAGACCAATAATTGGCGCACGGTTTTTCAGCGCCATATCTTGCAGCTTCATAATTTTATTTGCGTGGGCCTCAGACAATGAGCCGCCAAAAACTGTAAAATCTTTTGCAAACACAAACACTTTACGGCCATTGACCGTGCCCCAACCGGTGACAACCCCGTCACCCGGGATGCGCTGTTCGGCCATACCAAAATCAGTGGCACGGTGCTCCACGAACATATCGAATTCTTCAAAAGAACCGGCGTCAAGTAAAACGGACACCCGCTCGCGCGCAGTGAGCTTTCCCTTAGCGTGCTGCGCATCAATACGCGTTTGGCCACCGCCAAGCCGTGCGATGGAACGGCGTTGCTCCAATTGTTCAAGAATGTGCTGCATCTTTGTCCCCAAGCCCTGCAAATAGGATTAGCAGGGCCGGAGGTTGTGTCAAAGCGTGATTATTTGCGGATTACCATTTGCCGGTATTTGGCATAGAAATCCAAGGCTCAGCCGGTGCTAAGACTGCACCTTCTTGCAAAATTTCAATAGAGATGCCGTCTGGAGACACGACAAATGCCATATGCCCGTCGCGCGGAGGGCGATTTATGACAACGCCCATATCGTGGAGGCGCTGACAACTTTCGTAAATATTATCAACGCGATAGGCGAGGTGGCCGAAGTTACGCCCACCAGTATATACTTCAGTTGAACCGTCTTCATTGGGCCAATTATATGTTAATTCTAACTCCGGTGCGCGGCGGTCATCTGACCCATTGGCGCGATCATTGGGTGCTGCCAAAAAGATCAAAGTGAAACGGCCTTGTTGGCTGTCATGACGGCGCACTTCTTGCAGGCCGAGTTTATTGCAATAAAAGTCAAGAGAGGCATCTACATCGTGAACGCGGACCATGGTGTGGAGAAAGCGCATTGATTTGACCTTTGAAATGGTTTGAAAACGAGCGTCATTCACAAACATAAGCTTTGCCGCTTAAATGGCTATCCATATTGGTAAATTTTTAGTAAAACTTTTAGTTGCGTTGACTGTGTAGCCTAATGCTATGTTCCAAATAGTAGAATCATGTGTTGCGTGTCTGGAGCTGCCAAATGGGGGAAGTAAAAGATTCGTTGAATTCACCACGAAACGCCGTTGAGGAGAATTCAACAGCGCAGGATGGGGCGGAACGCCTTTCAACAATCGAACATGCCCTAATCGAATTGGTAGAAATATCAGGAACCGTAAAATGGTTCGATGGCGCTAAGGGCTACGGCTTTATTCTTGCTGATGACACCGCTTATGGTGATGTCCTACTCCACATTACTTGCCTTCGCCGTGATGGCTACCAAGCTGCGCCGGAAGGTGCCCGCATCACGTGTGAAATTAAACAAGGCGAACGCGGTTACCAGGTTTTTCGGATCATCGACCTTGATGAAACCAATGTTGACCGCGAAGCTGCTCCGGCGCGCACGCACACAGTCGTCAATCCCGAAAGCGGGTTTGAACGGGTGGTGGTAAAATGGTTCAACCGCACCAAAGGTTTTGGTTTTGTCACGCGTGGTGAAGGTACAGAAGATATTTTTGTACACATGGAGACGATGCGTCGTCACGGCCTTGCAGAACTTCGCCCGGGCCAAACCGTGATTGTGCGTTTTGGGCGCAGCGGAAAGGGCCTCATGGCTTCGGAAGTGCGTCCGGACGTTGGCACGCCGCAGCTTGATAATTGAGCGGGCTTGAAAAGCTGTTTACTGGAATGAGACTTAGCGTTTTTGCTGCCTTAACCATTGGCATATTTGCCGGTTTTGCATTTGTTGGTTCTGCATTTGCCGGTGATGCAATGAAATTTGCAATTGATCGCACGCCGTTGACGATTGAAACAAAAGCTGGCGAGATAATTTTCGATGTTGAAATTGCGGACACTGACCTCGAGCGTGCTGCTGGTTTAATGTTCCGCGAGGATTTCCCTGAAAACCGTGCGATGCTGTTTGATTTTCAAACCACGCGCCCGGTTTCAATGTGGATGAAAAATACACCACTGCCCTTGGACATGCTATTTGTCGATGCAACAGGCCTGATTTTAGGCATTGCTGAAAATACAACACCCCAATCACTCGGTGTCATAAGTTCGCCAAAACCTGTGCTTTATGTGGTGGAGATTAATGCCGGTCAGGCGGCGGCCAACAACATAACAACGGGTGATAAAATGGTTCATACGTTCATCAAGCAATAAGCAATGGCGTTTTTTAGCCACGACGGATTTGGATTGCGGTACGAAACATGGCGCGATGGTGCAAACAAAATGCCGGTGCTGCTTATCCATGGCTTTGCGTCAAACTTGGATGTTAATTGGGTGGGCCCGCTTTGGGTCAAAACGCTAACGGACGCTGGTTATCCAGTGGTTGCCTTTGACCATCGCGGACATGGCAAAAGCAAGTCGAGCCAAAACCCGGATGATTATACGCCGCACAAAATGGCAAGTGATGCATTGGCATTGCTTGATCATTTGGGTATTGGTCAGGCCCATTTGATGGGTTATTCCATGGGTGCCAGGGTTTCAGCATTTGCAGCCATAATGCAGCCGCATCGCGTAACCAGCCTTTGTTTTGGCGGCCTTGGCTTGGCGTTGATTGAAGGCGCTGGCTTTTGGGGGCCGGTCCATGAGGCGTTAGTAACGGATGATATTGCCTCGATTATTGATCCGCGCGCCCTGATGTTTCGCAAATTTGCCGATCAAACCAAAAGCGACCGAATTGCCTTGGGCGCATGTATTGAAGGCTCGCGCATCAATATGAGTTTGGGCGAGGCGGCCAGTATAACAATCCCAACGCTTATCGCCGTGGGAACAAAAGATGATTTGGCTGGAAGTGCCATAGATTTGGCGGCTTTAATGCCCAATGCGCAAGACTTTCAAATTGAAGGTCGTGACCATATGTTGGCTGTAGGTGACCGGACGTTTAAGGCCAGCTATCTGGCTTTTCTCGATAAGATCTCCTGAAACGCAATGACCATTATTCTGAAATTGCCGCTGAAGCAAAACGCCCTATATTCATAAATATGGATATTAAGGCAACTATGGGGAAATAAAGCCATGCATGCAGAGTTTCAGCGCCAATCCAACATCGAGACCATTGATCCAATCTGGACGTCTGTTTTGGAGGAAGGCCGTCATATCGTGCGTCACGATCCACTTTTAACGGCATTTGTGCATGCTTGCGTTCTAAACCATGACACTCTCGAAGAAGCGATTGCGCACCGGATTGCACAGCGACTTGACCATCCAGATTACCCTGCAGAGCTTTTGGTGCAGGACTTCCGCGCGATGGCCAAGGATAATGCCGAGTGGGGAACCATTGTCCGGGTCGATGTGCAGGCCGTGTATGACCGCGATCCAGCGTGTTCACGGTTCATTGAACCTATTTTATACTTCAAAGGCTTTCACGCCATTCAAACCCATCGCTTGGCCCATTGGATGTTAAGTAAAAGCCGCAAAGACACAGCGCTTTATCTGCAAAGCCGGTCTTCCGCAGTGTTTCAAACAGACATAAACCCTGCCGCAGTTTTTGGTCGCGGGATTTTTCTAGACCATGCGACGGGCTTGGTGGTTGGCGAGACAGCGCGCATTGGTAACAATGTTTCTATTTTGCATAATGTTACTTTGGGCGGAACCGGCAAGACGGGCGGCATTCGGCATCCGAAAATTGGCGATGGTGTTATGCTTGGGGCAGGGGCCAAAATTCTGGGCAATATTTCCGTTGGTATGTGTAGCCGTGTTGCTGCAGGTTCAGTGGTTCTGGTCGATGTTCCAGCCCAATCGACGGTGGCCGGCGTGCCAGCTAAGGTTGTTGGTGCGGCCGGATGTTCAGACCCTGCGCGTACCATGGATCAAATGATTTCAACACAAGAATAAACCATCAAAAGGTTTGGCGGTGTTGCCGTTAACGGCGCTGTCGCTTACATGCGAATGATTAAATTCGGAGTGCCGTCCATGAATAAAATTGAAATCGATAAACTAACCGGTTATTTCCGCCGGACGTTTGGCAATCCTTCGATTGTTGTAAGGGCACGGCCAAAGCTCAAAGACTCTGCTGAACTCTACGTTGGCGAAGAATTCTTGGGCATTATATCGCGCATTGAAGACGAGGGCGAAACCTCTTACGATTTATCGATGTCGATTTTGGATATTGATTTAGAAGATTGAGACTATTGAACCGGCGATTTCAAAATCATGGTGTTTACAAGGCCAATGACTTGATCATCCAAAGTACGATAGTCATTTAGCAGCCAAAAGGGAAAACGGTATTTTACGCTGAGATCATTGGCGAGAAATACGTCGCGTTCACAGGGTGCTATTGCCCGGTCGCCATCGGCTCCGGTGATGCAACGTGCGACGAACGGGCTATTTGCCCCGCGGTTGCCGACAAACAATCGTTCATTGGCAAAAATAGCACGTTCTTTTTTGAACCGATATGATTCGAGGCCGCTGGTTGCTGTGTTCTCTGCCATTGGGTCAATCAGCTGCCGATAAATCGGGTCAAAGCGACCAGTCATATCTCTGCTCATTTGTTGCGGTTCAATTGTGATAAATATCAGCTGCGATTTACCGTCTTGTTCATTGTTGAAAAATGCCCGGTTTTTTTTGCTATAACCTTCAAGGTCCGGCAATACCGCATAAAGATCAAGTTCGGCTTTTACGCCGGCACCGCGTTGGTCATTGTGACGGATATAATTTTCCGGCACATTCAATACGGCATTTGCAATAACGATCTCGTGAATCTGGGTGCTGTTTGAATTGCCGCCTAGCATAACTTGGCCGCCAAACATTCGCCCTGCAATACTTATCGTGACAGACAGGAGACCTATTAGAATCATAGCAAAAAATAGTTTGCGAAATGAATCCGGCGCTAAAGTTGTGCTTAAATTTGCTGATTGCGGGGCGCTCGTACTCATAACAAAAATACCGGATTGCTAATCCTCTTACCTTCGGCATTTATGGTTAATGTCCCGTTAGCAAAAGTAAGTTACGCTCAATGATCTATGCCCTTGATGGTATCCAACCGCACTTTGAAGAAAAGAATTCAAGCTGGGTTGCGCCAGAAGCTATTTTAATTGGCAATGTTGAAATTGGCCGCAACGTCGGAATTTGGTTTGGCGCAGTGCTCCGCGGCGACACGGAGAAACTGAGCATCGGAGCCGGTAGCAACGTTCAAGAAAACTGTGTGCTTCATTCCGATCCGGGGTTTCCGCTCACGATCGGAGCAGGGTGCACGATTGGCCATAAAGCGCTACTGCACGGTTGCACCATTGGCAATAATTGCCTTATTGGTATGGGCGCTATTATTTTGAACGGTGCTGTCATTGGCGACAATTGCCTTGTTGGCGCAGGAGCTTTGGTCACCGAGCGAAAGGTATTTCCGGCAGGCAGCCTCATTATTGGTGCGCCAGCTAGAATGGCCAGGCCTCTGACGGATGTTGAGATTGCTGGCATAACCCAGTCTGCTGCCCACTACATTGAAAACCAAAGGCGGTTTGCCAAAGGGTTGACACCGGCTGGAAACGATTTTTGATCCCGGGCATTGATAGTGAATTATTTTCATTCAAATGGAAGCTGGCACAATCGGGCAAGCTTTCCATGGCAGCGCTATTGATAATGGGTGGAGCCAGCCCTGGGGACGGGGCTGGCTCCTATTCCCGGTCATTGGGGGGACTGGACGGGTCTGACCGGAGAATGCAATTGCCTTATTTTAACGCAGCCACTGATGGATTGCTGGTGTCGTCAATTCCAACCCAACGGCCAGAATTATCTTCGGACTGGCGCTTAAGGAAGGCATAACCGGTGTCAGTCCAAAGGCGCACATCGCTGCGCAAATTGTCGAGTATAAAATCACCTTGGTTTGTACTGACCGTCAACACTGCATGGCCGCTGCCGTCGGATTGACGAACAACTGTAATCAGAAGATTGTTTTCAGCAAAACCAGCCTTCATCAACAACTTGCGTTTGAGCAAAACATAGTCTTCGCAGTCGCCCTTATTGGCAGGATACGACCAAACCTCTTCTTTGCCCCACATTTCCTGATCGGTGATTGGTTTGATCATGGAATTAACTGCAGAATTGACGTCAATAATGCGTGTCCATGCAGATTGGCTCAGCTTAACTGTGTCGACATTGCTGCGTAGAACGCGGCAATCTGACGGTAGGCGCTGACACAGTTCGTAATGCCCGATTGGTTGAGTGGTTTCGCTTGTTGTGACCATTTTCGACGCGGCATACGCGCCAAATACATTGGAAAACAAGCCAAATGAAAAAACTAGTCCCGTTAGTATATCCCGCAATGTTTTTGTCATTATCAGCCCCCTATGGAACTACAATGACACATATGTTTTTATGTCAGGCAAAATTTGGTTGTCACAATTGAAGTGTATTAGAGTAAAATACAGTATAAATTTAATTCAATATAACTATAAATTTTCGCTAAAATTGAGCAATTAATTTAGTCTTTCGTCAAGAAATAACGCAATAAAAAAGCCGGGCTGGTTAGCCCGGCTTTGATATCTCAAGATCAGAACTGGCGCAGTTAGGCTGCAATATTATTTGCAAAAGCTTCATTTAGGGATTCATGGGTTTGCAATGTCAGGAACTCAATTGCCACGCCGTCTTCAAAGTGACGCACAACCCGACCTTGTTTCGTGCCCAAACGCACAGCAGTTTTGAGAGCTGGTTTAATCGCAACTGAAACGGCTGCGCCCGACAAAGACAAGTCAATAATGCGGCAAGGATATTTGCGCCCGTCATCGAGTTCCAGCGCGCTGGCCGTTGCCGATTGGTTAGCAGCGCGATCATGGCGGCGGTCTTCGGGCAAGTTAAGTTCATGTCGGTTAACCAGCCAGGTCAATTGAGCGGCAAGCTTTTCGCGTTTACGGTCGGACGCTACGATTTCAGCTGCAAACCCATCCTCTGTCAACCGTGTGACCCGGCCCTCGATACGACCAAGGTGATCAAGGTAGGCAATCACGCGTTCACCCGGTGCACACAAAGCTTGAACACGGAAATTAACATCACCCGGTGACATATCAATAATGTCACACGAATGTTCGGTACGGTCCTCGCGCATAAATCGCCCGTGAACTTGAACGCTAACGCGCTGATAAGATCGTTTTTCCATTGCCTATAACCTTTTGCAGAGCAATGCGCAGATTTAGCCCGTCATGGCAGGTACAAGGTAACATGACGTCATTAACGTTTCGTATGTGGAGGTTGGGCCAATGCAGTTTTTCCACCCTGAATAACAGTTAGCTGAGGTTCGCGATTTTTTGGTGCAGCAAAACTAGCGAGCAACTGATCTTCTTCAGGCATTAAAGTTGGATGCAATTCAATTTGTGGCCGATTATTTAGAAACAGCGGCTCGCGAGCGGTGTCGATAATGCGCATGGTATGCAGATCGATTCGATCGAGCGCCTCAAGACCATGCCAAAATTGATATTGGTAAGGCGAAAGGCAGCCCAATATGCGAGGGCCTTCTTTCTCGTCATTCAACGGGAGCATCAACAATTCGAGAGGCGTCGCGCGTCCTGTTTGTGTGGTTGCATCCAACCCCAAAAGTACAACCAAACCATCTTGATGGCAGTTGCGCATTAGCCGGCTTACAATCGGCCTGTGCTTATCTTGAAACAAAGCCCGCAATAGGGTGCCACGCAATTCCCGCCCAAATAAATTACCAATGTTCGTGCCTGATATACGAAACACAAAATCGCCAGCGGCGTGCGGCGCTTCTAATATGAATGTGTTCGCCAATACATTGCGAATATCCGACGGCTCAATATCTGCCCTTGACGGTGCAGTTGTTCCGTTTCGCAAGCGGTTCCAATATTGAAACAGTTCCAGAGCAGATTGCGTTTTCATAACATCCCAACACCGTGAACAGATTGTAACAAAGCTGCAATATGTTCCGGAATGAGACACCTGAACCCAGTACAGCAACTTTCATATTTAGACTTGCAAGCACCATGCCACCCATTTCACTTGTGAGCAGTGGCGCCAGATCAGCGACCTTTGGCATCAAAACCACTTGTGGCCGGCTCCCAAGATTAACCTTAACAATCGGTATCGATTGCGGTTCACTCCCACTTCTGCCAAACATCATTCAACGGCTCTGGTCGCTAATTCAGCACAAATTTGGACGGGTTTGACCCGGCGCCCGTATCAGAAATGATGCGGGCGTTTTTTTATGTCTCTGATTCTAAACGCTTAACAGCGGACCATTCGGCTTCCATTTGATGAAGTGTCGATGTGGCAGGTGTCATGCCTTGACGTGCCAATCCGACTTCAACACCAGCAAATCTGCGCCGGAACTTTGAATTGGCAGCCTTTAGCTGCGTTTCTGGATCGATATCCAAATGACGTGCAAGGTTAACAAGCGCAAAAGCCAAATCGCCCCATTCAGCAGCAATCTCGGATTGCGTTTCATGGTTAATTGCGTGGCGTAATTCTTCAGTTTCTTCCGCAATTTTGTCAAGGATTGGCGCAGCTTCAGACCAGTCAAACCCGACGCTTGCAGCGCTTGCTTGCAACTTGCGCGCTTCTAATAAAGCGGGCAGGGCGCGCGGTACATCATCCAGCAGGCTGATGCCAGGGGCAGCAACCCCGCTCGCAATTTGTCGCTCTTTCTTCTCGGCTCTTTCTTCCGCTTTGATTTTTTCCCACATACCCTTAGCCATTTTCGGGTTGCGGGCGGTTGTCTCACCAAATACATGCGGATGACGGCGGATCATTTTACGGGTGACGGCTTCAACCACATCACCGAAAGCAAATTCACCGGCTTCTTCAGCCATGCGCGCATGAAATACAACTTGAAGCAATAAGTCGCCCAGTTCGTCGCAAAGGTCAGCCATGTTGTTGCGTTCGATGGCTTCACCAACCTCATAAGCTTCCTCAATTGTGTAAGGCATGATCGAAGCAAAAGTTTGTTCCGCATCCCAAGCACAACCCATTTGTGGATCGCGCAGCCGCGCCATAATTTCAATAAGGCGTGAAATGTCTTTTGACTGTTCCATACCAAGATCGTAGTCGTGATGCGCAATTCATGCGACGGGCGATGAAATTACTCCACAAGCAATGTGAACTTATCTAGTCGCATAAGATGGATTATGGAACCAAATTTACAACATTATTTTTTTGATGAGAAACAAAACCGCGTTCAAATGGTTTTAGCCCTAAAACTCAATGACCATTCCATCGTAACCAGGCTCAACATGTGGTGGCGTTTCGGCCAGCACAGTTTGATAGTCCAGTGGTATGTGCATATGCGTAAGAATGGCGCGTTTGGGCTTGAGGCGGTTGATCCAATCCAGCGCTTGGCTAAGCGACAAATGGGATGGATGCGGAATATATTGTAACGCACCGATAATCAAAACCTCGGCGTTCGTTACCAGAGGCAGCGTTTTGTCAGGAAACCCGCTAACATCTGTACAATAAGCTAAGCCGCCGATACGAAAACCTTTGATGCGAAGCGGGCCGTGTTGAATGCCAAACGGGGTGAGGGTGATTGAACCGCCCTTCCCCGTAATGTGAAACTCGCGGCCAGTTTCAATCAAATGCGCATCAACGATTGGCAGATAATCGGAACCTTTTTGTTGCTGAAAAATATAGTTAAATGAGCTGGTGAGGTGATCAAGCGTGCGTTGATCTGCATAGACCTGCGCCCGTGTCTTTGTAGCAAGCACAAAAGAGCGCAGATCATCAATCCCGTGGATGTGGTCGGCATGGGCGTGGGTGTACACGACGCCGTCAATGTTAGTGACTGTTGCATCGATCATCTGCTCACGGAAATCAGGCCCGGTATCGACAACAACAGTTGTTACACCGTTCTGGCTGATGCGTTGGATCAGTAACGCAGAACGGCGGCGCCGGTTTTTCGGATCTTTCGGGTCGCATGCCCCCCAATCACCGTTTGGTCGTGGCACACCCGGCGATGAGCCGCAGCCTAAAACCGTAAATCGCAAGATGGCCAATCACGCCACCTGCAAAATGGAACGCGGCAACTTCGAAAAGGCCCGTAAAGCGTTGTCGGTGGTAATCTGCGAAAGGTCTTTAAGAGAAACACCAACGCATTCTGCCAGTACCATTGCAGTGTGCACAACGAATGCGGGCTCATTGGTTTTGCCGCGATGTGGCGTGGGCGCAAGATAGGGTGCGTCAGTTTCCACCAGCAGCAAGTGATGTGGAATTGTAGCGGCGATTAAGCGCAAAGTTTCAGATGTTTTGAATGTGATGATACCAGAAAACGAGACATAGCCGCCAAGGGCAACCCCAACTCTTGCAAGTTCAGCACCTGACGAGAAGCAATGGAGAATAAAGGGAAATTTGCCTTTGGCTGTTTCACTTTCTAAAATCTGAATCATGTCTTCATCAGCGCTACGGGCGTGAATAACCAGCGGCAATTGTGTTTGCCGTGATGCATCAATATGGCGCAAAAAGCTGGTCTGTTGGGCCACCCGTGAAGGCTCAGGGTAATGATAATCAAGCCCTGCTTCGCCGATGGCAACTACTTTTGGATGCGCCGCCAACGCCACCAATTCATCGGCCGTCACATCTAATTCTTCAGCTGCATTATGCGGGTGCGTACCAACTGAACAAAATACATTGTCGTAACTTTCGGCTATTTTGATCAGTGCCGGGAAGCGTTTTACCCGTGTTGAAATCGTCACCATTCCTGTGACGCCAGCGGCTTTAGCGCGCGCAATCACTTGGCTAAGTTGCGCTTCAAAATCAGGAAAGTCCAAATGGCAATGGCTATCAATAAGCAATTCTTAAGCCTTCTCAGCTTCCACAAAACGCGGGAAAACGCCGACGGGCAGCGGTAATTCGGTTCCAGTCACCATAGCGTGTTCCGGCGTCAAATACGCAAAGCTTCGTGAACCTTCTGGTAAAGCTAATAAATCCAGCAATTTAGACGCGCTCACCGGCATGACAGGTTGAACCAATATCGATACAATCCTGATGATCTCTGCGGTCACCCACAAAACGGTTTCCATGCGGGCTTCGTCGGTTTTTTTCAAAACCCATGGTGCTTGCGCGGCAAAATAGCGGTTGGTTTCAGCAACCACATCCCAGATTGCATCCAATGATTTATGTACCAACTGTTTACCAATAGCGTCCCGCGCCAAGGCGTAAATACCGTAGGTTTGGCCAAGAATGGCTTCATCTTCGGCCGTTAGCGGACCCTTTACAGGCACCCTGCCCGCGCAGTTTTTATTGATCATCGACAATGATCGCTGCGCCAAATTTCCTAAATCATTGGCTAAATCGGCATTGATGCGGTTTACTATGCCCTCATGGCTGTAAGAGCCATCTTGCCCAAACGGCACTTCACGGCAAAAGAAATAGCGCAATTGATCCACGCCATAACCTTCAGCCAGTGCAAATGGGTCGAGCACATTGCCAACCGATTTCGACATTTTCTCGCCCTTATTGAAAAGAAAGCCGTGGCCAAAGACGCGGCGCGGTAAAGGCAAGCCGGCAGACATCAAAAATGCTGGCCAATATACGGTGTGAAATCGAATAATATCTTTGCCGATAACATGCACATTGGTCGGCCAAAATCCGTTCAATTCATCGTCATGCGGCCAACCGGTAGCGGTCAAATAATTGGTTAGCGCATCAACCCAAACATACATCACGTGCTTTTCATCACCGGGCACGGGAATGCCCCAATCAAATGTGGTGCGTGAAATTGAAAGATCTTTTAAGCCACCTTTGACGAAGGCCAACACTTCGTTACGGCGCGACTCTGGTGCGATGAAGTCCGGGTTATCCTCATAGTAATCGAGCAGTTTTTGCTCGTAAGATGCCAGCCTGAAAAAATAACTTTCTTCATCCACCCATTCAACAGGTGTTCCTTGCGGGCCGTAACGAATATCGTCAGCGCGAACGTCCGTTTCACTTTCTTCATAATAGGCTTCATCACGAACCGAATACCAGCCTGAATAGACGTTCTTATAAACATCGCCATTGGCTTGCATCCGCCGCCAAAGCTCTTGTGTCGTTTCATAGTGTCGGGCTTCAGTGGTGCGGATAAACTGGTCGTTGGAAGCGTTTAATACGCGCGCCATATCTTGAAACACGGCTGCGTTCCGGTCTGCAAGTTCGCGTGGTGTTAGCCCTTCTTTGCGCGCAGTTTGCAACATTTTTTGACCGTGTTCATCAGTGCCAGTCAAAAAGAAAACCCGATGGCCATCTAGCCGCATAAAACGGGCAATTACATCTGTTGCAATGAGTTCATAGGCATGGCCGATGTGGGGTCGTCCGTTGGGGTATGAAATCGCAGTTGTGATATAAAAGTGTGATTTATCGCTCATGAGCCAGCCAATTCTTAGATTAGAGTTTTGGGAAGCTCTAAACGACCCCATGTGCGAAATCCAGACTTGCTTCCAGACTTGCATCCAGACTTGCATCCAGACTTGCTTCAAGCCGAAGCAAGGTGAGAATGGACCTTTCGGAGTAGATTAAATACTTCAAGTTTGCGATCCAGATTATAGGCTTCGGCAATGGCTCGATGCTGTTGGACGGATTGATAAAGCGCAGAGATTTGAACAGCTTCAAGGGTTTGGCCTGTATGCGCGCAGCTGCGTGCGGCATTGGCCAGTTTTTGTTCTATAAGGTTGGAGAGCAACAGATAACGCGGTTCGCTGTCTCGGTCAAAAACTGCCGCCGCAAGGTTTTGGGCTGCTACCGCGCCAAATGTCTTATTTGCGGCCCAAGCATTTAACGCCATAACAATATCGATGCCACCATAGCGTGCCATGATCATTGCTTGACGCACGCTGCCTTCGGAATGTTTCGCCAGCTGTTCAGCTTCGATCTGCTCAACACCAAGGTTGCGCGTGAGTACTTCAGTTACTTGCGTTTCGGTTAGAGCGGGTACTTCTAGAAGCCGGCAACGAGATCGAAGTGTTGGCAGCAGGCGCCCTGCAACATGGCTGATAAGAAAGTAATACGTTTTTGCGGGTGGCTCTTCCAGATTTTTAAGTAGAGCGTTAGCTGCGTTGCGGTTCATATCTTCTGCCGGGTCCACGATAACGATACGCGTTCCGGCGCCGCCACTTGCTGTCCGAGACAGGAAATGGTTGGCACGATGCACATCCGCGATTACAATCTCTGTGCGGAATTTTTTCGTATCTTCGTTCCAAGGCCGCGTAAGATGAATAAGTGATGGGTGGTTCCCCGCTTCAATTTTGGCTGATGCATTTGTTTCGCCAGCCAAAGCAAAAATCTGTTTTGCAAGCTGAAACGCTAATGATGCTTTGCCAATACCTTGCGACCCCGATAAAATGGTGGCGTGATGCATTTTGCCAGTTTCAAATTCAGCCAGCAATGTTGCAAGTATTGTTTCATGCCCGATAAGTTTCACCACTGCGGTTGGTGGAGGTGTACCGTCAAGCGTGTCGTGATAGATTGGGTAAGTCTCAGCCATTGTCACACTGAGGCGTCTTGACGCAAAATCGAAGCCGCAATGTGCGTTCGAACCACAAGCGCGATTTCATTTGCGATAGTGTGTGGCTCACGATTTGCTGGAATTAACACAAACCGATCGGGCTCTTTAACTGCAATGGCCAGATAAGACCGGCGGCGATTCTCATGGATAATCAAATTGTCTTTTTCAAAGCGGTCGGGTTTTGCACCGGGGTCACGACGGGCATTGGCCCGCTTTAAGCCTTCTTCAGCCGGCAAATCCAAAAGAAAAGTCAAATCAGGCATGAGACCATCAACGGCAATACTCTCAACGCCGGCAATATAATCGGGCGGCAAAACCCCTGCCGCGCCTTGATACGCCCGCGTGCTGTCTAAAAACCGGTCGCATAAAACGATTGCTCCGCGTTCAATGGCCGGGCGGATAATGGTTTCAACATGGTCGCGGCGAGCGGCAGAAAATAAAATGGCTTCCAATTCGGGCCCATATTTTTCAGCCGCACCAGAAAGCAGAACCTCGCGTATAATTTCAGCGGCTTTAGAGCCACCCGGCTCACGCGTAATCACGAGATCGAGGCCATCAGCACGCAAATTTTCTGCGAGATGATGCACTTGTGTTGATTTGCCAGACCCTTCACCGCCTTCAAATGTCAAAAATAAGCCACGCTTCAGCCGGTGGTGCATGTTCATCGCAACCATCCAAATGCAAACTCGGACAATGCATCCAGGGCCCGTTCGGTCATCGGCCCAGATGCAATGCTGTTTCCGGCATAAAGTGGAATTTCCTGAGTCAATATTTCACCATTCCAAATACCAAGGCTTGCAACTTCGGCGCCTTTTTCAATAGGCGCAAGCAATGGTCCGCGATAGGTGATGCGGGCAGAAAATACCCCTGCCCTGTTTTTGGGCATCAAAACGCTGGTCGCAGCGCCAGTTTTCAAGGATACATTACCAGTTAAACCACCAAAGACTTCGGCTTGGCCGATTTGGCTATTGGCTGGCACAACTTCAATACTCTCAAAATCATTGAGACCCCAATTGATGATTCTTTGGGCTTCAATACTTCGTTGCTCTGCGCTTTCCATTCCGCCCATTCCTAAAAACACGCGGCGGCCGTTAAACTGTGCCGTTGCAACAATTGAATATCCAGTTTTTTCGGTAAAACCCGTCATAAACCCGTCGGCACCAATATTTTTGTTCAATAGCGGGTTGCGATTGCGCTGAATTATCTTGTTCCACAAAAAATCAGGTTCAGCAAAAATACCAACATACACAGGATAGGTCTTTTGGATATGGCGCGCCAAGCGTACCATGTCCCGCATCGTTATTTGCGCGCTTTCGGCGGGCAGGCCTGTTGCATTGGCAAAGTTTGTTGAAGCAAGGCCAAGTTCAATTGCGCGAGCATTCATTTTTTCAACAAATTTTTCCTCGCTGCCTGAAATACCTTCCGCCAAAATAATTGCTGCATCATTGCCTGCTTGTACAATGAGGCCGCGCAGCAAATCGCTGATTGAAATTTCAGATTTTAGTATTGCAAACATAGCTGCGCTGCCTGACGGAGCACCACCAGTTCGCCAAGCGTTTTCAGATACTTTGAAGGTTTGGTTCAAGTTCAAACTGCCATCGGCCAATCCCTTAAACACCAGTTCAGCAGTCATTAACTTGGCCAGTGACGCCGGCTGAACAAGCGCATTGGGGTCTTTTGCAAAAAGGATTGAGTTGGTTGCCTCGTCGATCAAAAACGCAGTTTTTGCCGGAGTTTCAAAACTCGATGTTGCCTGAACAGCTGGGGCTTGGGCGAACGCCCCGATAGACGGGCATGACAAAATAAAAACCACAAAAATCCTGTGCCAAGCCAACCGAAGTTTTCCTGCGCAGATGCTCTTGGCGTAATATATCATCATTATATTCTAAGGTAAAAAACAGCAGATGTGAATTCGGTGCAGGTTAATTACCACACCAAATTCATCGTAAGCTGAACGCATCGGAGTAACCTGCAGCCCAAAGAACGTTCAAAGCCTGATCAGCTTTATTTGCATCTAACGTCAATGTTACGCGAAGCCCGTCATTTTCATCACTATAGGCAATTTTGCCAAGTTTACCGAATTGGGCCGTAAATGCCGTCATCTCGGCTGCGGAAAACGTGCCCACAAGCAATTCGATCGGAGCACTGGTGTTTAATGTGTATTCTGATTTGGTTTTCCATTGATTGGATTTGGTGCTTTTGATGGAAGTATCTTCCAAAATGACACCAAAGCGATCTGGCTGAATGTCACTCGATATCTGATAGCCGAGTGGAACAGACGGGGAGCGACGGCCAAACGGACTGGTGACCATGCCTATGCCATCGCCAATCATCGGCCGCGATGCGGGTGCAGGCAACTGATCAAACACAACAGGCTGCACCATAGGAGCAAATGCTTGCACCGGCTCATTTGCTTGTGATGAGGCAATCATGACAGGCTGCGCAGGCGCTGCGCCACTGGTGAACGCGGCATACATCGCCATATCTTCCTGAAGGTTTCCGGTGCTATTTTGGCGAAACGAAGCCAGCAGGAAAGCGTCATCCTGCCCGTTTACCGGTGCAATCCCGATATAATCGACTTGCACGCGGCCAATTCCGGCATGTTTTGTATCGAGTACCTGCGCAACGCGTTTTGAAAGATCAATCACCCTGCCTTCGGCATAGGGACCACGATCATTGATCCGCACAACAACAGACGTGCCATTTGCAACATTGGTTACGCGAGCATAGCTCGGAAGCGGCAATGTCGGGTGCGCTGCGGTGAGATTGTTCATATCGTAAATTTCGCCGTTGGCAGTTAAACGGCCATGAAACGCATCGCCATACCATGATGCTTTACCTTCACGGCTATAGCCTGGTTGGTCAGCGGGCTTGTACCATTTTCCACGAATTTTATACGGCTTACCGATAGACATTCGGCCCCCGCCCCGCCGCAAACTCTTGGCAGGTGCCGACAAAGCATAGGCCTGCCCTGCCGTAGTTGCGCCAATAGGTTTGGGAATTGGCACGAGCGCGACACTTTTCGTGGTTGTGTCGTAACTGCTGACCGCCATGCGCGGGCTGGCCTTCACGCCGTATTCGGATTCAGCAAAATATTCTTTGCTTCTTGGCTTTTTTGAGCTGGATTTAATGTCCGGATATGAGCTGCCGCAAGCCGACAATGAAAGAGCTAGAAGTGCGACCAAGCACCCGGATGCAGGTTTTGCTTTAATGCCCATAGATCCCCACAGCCTCTACGCCGGTCATAGTCACCGGATCGTTCAAAGTTTAACTATCACAATTTAGGTGCGATAAACAAAAGGCTATTTCATGAATTTTGAGCGCGATAGATGAAACCACGAGGTCTTTTACAAAACGTGGTAAACGATTGGTAACAGGTATTAGCCCGTTATTTTTGCTGTGCCGGAATAGCCGTCATCACGAACCCATTTGAGGGTGGACGTATTGGTTCGAGCAAGCGTGAAGCAAAATTGTTTGCCCTTGTACCACGTTGGAAACTGCTGGCAAAGCTTGTTGCCCGCGATCCACCATTTGCCAGTTTCCTTTGGTGCAAAATATTTGGCCAAGCCAAGCGCCGATCCATCACCGGTTACCGCACCACCGGTGGCATAGCGTAAGGGGAAACCACCCCAAAAAGTTCTTAACATAACCTGTTTACCGCCGATGGCCGCCTGTATTTCCGGCCCGGACAGCTGAGCAGCCATTGCGGGTGTTGCAAACAAAGTGATGATTACAGCCAGTGATAAGCTGAATTTGGCAATTGGGGATGATGTCATGGTTATAATTCCTAAAGAGCCGTTTTTTATCAGCCATTTGGCACAGATTTAAGTAAGCTACGTCGATAAGGTCAAATTGGATTGGTTCCCACAGCAATGTGATTGTGGTTTCAGTATAGAAAAGCCAGATAAGTTTTTCCCGCTAGCCCCTTGCCATTTATGATGGTCTGAAACATAGAAAAAGGCAACGGAGGGGTGGCCGAGCGGTTTAAGGCACCGGTCTTGAAAACCGGCGTGCGTGCAAGCGCACCGTGGGTTCGAATCCCACCCCCTCCGCCATCCATTTCTACTAACGCGTTGATATTGTTGCGCAATTTGCAACTAAC
>JANOPZ010000069.1:0-1738 GCA_031422195.1 Limoniibacter sp.
ATGGACAGTTTTAAAACAACTTAAGGTTGGGGAAGTACGCCCTTATGAAGATAAAAAATATCATCGTACCGATATTGGTTATTTTCAAACTGCAAGGCTATCTATACAAAATCCTGGCTTAGCCCCTTTGCATATTGATGGTGAGCCTGTAGAAACAACAACTAATTTTAATATTGAAATTATACCCAAAGCATTGCTGCTGTTGGTGAACTAAACTTACTTAACACCAAGCTCCACTTTAATTTTTTGTAAACATTGTTGATTGTAGGTGTTGTAAAACGAAGACTTAATATCTCTTTTTTCTCGGGCAGTTAAATGAAAATTTAATGCTGCACTTTTATCTTCTTTTTCGGGTATATACATTAGTGTTAGTTGTTGTAAAGAAGAGTCTAATTGCTTATGTAAATAACTATACTGTTGTGTAATACTATAATCTTGTAGCTTAAACCAATTATGTTGTAACATTGTTGCTGGCTTAATAAGCACATCTGAAATATCTGTATTTTCAAAAGGTCGATACCAATTATCTTTTGGTCTATCTCGTAATTGAATAATTAAAACGCCACTTGTATTCTCTTTAATCCAATCGGTAAAATTTTCAATAAAACGAAGGGTGGTTTCTTCTCCAAAATTATCTCGTAAGCCTGCATCCATAACATCAATTACAGGCTGGGTTGGTAGCCATACATTTGGCAGTACGTAAGGGAAAGTTGCATTCATACGCAATAAGGTTAGTAAGCGTATGTTTTGTGGGTTTTGTTTACTTAACAACGCTGTAAAGTCAATAGCATCAGGGCTTATAGTGGTATCATTAGCAAACAGTAAAGGCTTCATCATAAAGCTTATTGGCTGGCTGCTAACCATCATTTTTCTTCCATCTCTACTTATGGTACTATTAAATATAAGTAAGGGTACGTTTGCTTTTTTTTCGTCTTCGGCAAAGTCTTTTAGCTGTTTGTTTAAAATTCCGTTGGTGTTTTCGCTAAGTTGCTTTTCAAAAGCATATCCTCTATCTTTTACATAATGATAACTATCTACAGAAAATTTTTGTGCCGGGGCAAAAATATCTCTTGCTATCATAGATGAAAAAATAGGGTTCAATAAATCTTTGGTAATATCTTCTGTATAATTTGCGTCTGCTAAATTTTTAATTCCCTTATTTCTATACAACTCTCTATAATAAGTAGCCGCTAACATACCACCACTAGCACCACTTATTAAAAAAGTATGTTTCATTAATTCGCCATTGGTAATACTATCCATTTTTTGTAACGTATTCATTACAAAAGTGGCACTTCGTAAGCCGCCGCCGCTTACATTTATAAAAATCATTTTGGGCTTATCTTCTTTTTGCTTTGCTTTCCAATTATTTAAAATTTGAAGCATATTAGCTTTATCTGTAGCTATTTTTTGTGGAGTGGTTAATTGTAGTAAAGTAGTTTTATCATAGTTGGGTCGCTCATTTTTATTGGTATAATTTAAACCATAGGCCTTGTTACGGGGGTCTATAATTTCATTTTTATACAATACATTTAATACTACAATTAAGCCTAGCACAAAAAGTAAACTCCAACTTTGTAAAAAATAAGTAAGTGCACCAATAAGCGCCATTAACACTGCAAAAAAAACTAAAATACTTGCAGCAGCTGGTGGCCTAAAAAAAGAATAGTCTAAAAAAAAGCCAACCGTAGTTAAAAATAAAAATGCTAATACTATGCTTCCTATAGCTGCAAGATGG
>JANOPZ010000070.1:0-19395 GCA_031422195.1 Limoniibacter sp.
ACCATCGCCAAGAAAAGTTTGGCTTCAATCTTGGCCCTTATGAAGGCAATTGCAAAGCGCATTGGATCTCGAAAGAGGATGCAATGCCTGATGATTTTTCATTCCAGCTTTTCCCCGACGATCTGGAACGGCTTGAATGGCATATCAACGATGCTGTGGCCCGCGTGCCTTTGCTGGGCACAACCGGCCTTTCACGGGTGATCAACGGGCCAATCCCCTACACGCCAGATGGTTACCCGCTGCTGGGGCCAATGCCGGGCGTGCCCAATGCTTTTGAAGCCTGCGTCTTTACGTTTGGCATTTGCCAAGCCGGTGGCGCGGGCAAAGTGCTTGCCGAATGGGTGATGCACGGCCAAACCGAATGGGATATGTGGGCGGTTGATCCAAGGCGTTTTACTGGTTTTGAAAATCCGGACTATTGCATTGCCAAGGGCATGGAAACCTACGGCCATGAATATGCGGTGCATTTTCCAACTCATGCTTGGCCGGCCGGGCGTAATCAAAAACAATCCGCCGTGCACGACCGTATCATTGCGCAAAATGGCCAAATGGGGGCCTTTAATGGATGGGAGCGCGCCAATTGGTATGCGCGAACTCACGATGATACCAGCGAAGAAGGCAGCCGGACCTTTGCCCGCAAAGGCCCGTGGTTTGAAGCCGTCAAAGATGAATGCCTTGCGGTGCGCGATGCAGCCGGAATTTTGGATTTGCCGGGCTTCTCGCGGTATCGCCTGCGGGGTGAGGGCGCGCGGGAATGGCTCTCGACTTTAATAACGGGCGTTGTGCCCAAGCCCGGGAGAATTGGGCTCGGCTATTTTGCCGATGAGAAAGGCCGGATCGTTACTGAAATGTCGATTATGGCTTTGGCCGATGATTTATTCTTTCTGATCACTGCGGCAGTGGCACAAAGCCATGATTTTGAATGGCTGATCAATCACAAGCCGCAGGGCACAAGTTTTACGCTTAGTGATGTCACAACAGAGTTTTCTTGCCAAATTTTGAGTGGGCCAAAGTCGCGGGCAATTTTGTCTGGTATTTCAACTGCTGATCTTTCCTTATCATGGCTCACGCATCAATCTGCGCAAATTGCTGGTCTTTGGTGTCAATTGGTGCGCGTGTCTTTTGCCGGCGAACTCGGCTGGGAGATCCACTCCAAAACCGCAGATACGCCAGCTATTTATGATGCAATTATAGCGGCCGGTAAACCGCATGGCCTCAAACCGTTTGGCATGTTTGCGCTCAATTCCATGCGATTGGAAAAAGGCTACCGGGCTTGGAAGGGCGATCTTTCAACCGATTATACGGTTCTGCAGGGCGGCCTTGAGCGCTTTATTAAATGGGAAAAGCCAGACTTTTTAGGCAAGGCGGCGTTGGCCTCTGAAAAACAGCATGGCGTGACCAAACGCTTTGTAACGCTGATTATTGACGCTGGTGAAAATGATGCACCCTACATGTCAACGCTATGGCATGACGGCCATGTGGTCGGAGAAACCACGTCAGGTGGTTGGGGCCACCGCGTTGGTAAATCGATAGCGCTGGGGATGCTGCGCGCTGATTTAGCCGTTGCAGGAACAACGCTTGACGTCGAAATTTTCGGCCAACGTTTTGCCGCAACAGTTCAGCCAGATGCACCAATTTACGATCCGCTTAACGAGAAATTGCGCGCTTAGACCGGTTCTCGATCATGACCAGTCGTATTCGGATGAAAAGCGGATTGAATTAAATACATTGAGCGTTGTTCTTTTGATCTCACTGTTACGATCAATTTGAACCTTGCTCAAAGATCCTGATTTAATTGGCAGTAATTTCGATTAAAAGCGGACGCTGCGGAAATTGTGCGATTGTTGCGAAATTAAAACCAGCGTCAGCCTTTAACGCGGTTACGCCATAGGCGCCTGCAATTTTTACAAAATCCGGTGGGCTTGGCGTTACGCCAATGGCTTCAACGCCAGCAGCAAGCATCGAGTTTTCAATCTCTTGGTAGCCTTTATTGTTCCATACGACAAAAATAACATTTGTGTTTTCATCTTTGGCAGTGCCAATTTCGGCCAATGAAAACTGGAAGCCGCCATCACCCACGAGGCAAACGACGGGTCGATCAGGTGCCGCTAAAGCTGCGCCAATTCCAGATGGCGGGCCATAACCCAAAGCGCCAAATCCTGTTGACGCATTAAACCAGGACGAAGGTTGCGGAACTCCGAGATAGAGATTGCCGGCGTAAACGAGCTGCGTTGAATCGCCGACAATAATCGCATTCGGCAACACTTCATAAATCTGTTCGCAAAAACGCACATGGCTTTGATAGGCGGGCGCCAGTTCTGCAAATGCAGCGTTTCGGGCAGTCATTGCACGAGCGGCGCCAAGCTGTTTTGAACCCGAAATATACGGAAGCAGCACTTGAACAAATGTCGTCACATCGGCTTCAATTGGCAGAGTGGTTTCAGGCTTGCGGGCGAGTTGAGTGGCATCGATATCTACGCGAATAAGTTTAGCCAAATCCGGAAAGCCGCCCGTGTCATACATATCAAAATCGGTCGGGCCAAATTCGGTGCCTAGTGCCAGAACCAAATCGGCTTCGGTCAATAGTTTGCGCACTGCTTTAAGGCTTGGGCTGGCAGGAACGCTTAGTGGATGCTTTCCAATAATTCCCCTCGCATTGGTCGTTTCTACGACCGGCGCATTCAGTTTTTCTGCCAATTGCCGAATAAAGTGACCCGCCCGCACTGCACCACCACCACAAACTATTACCGGCTGTTTGGCGGCATTTAATAACAAAGCGGCTTGGCTGATTGTTTCTACAAAGGAAGCAACTGGTTTTTGAACCGACAAATCAAACTCCGGCAACGTAATCTGCATTTTCATTACGTCGGTTGGAATTTCAATATGCACAGGGCCGGGGCGGCCTTTCGTCATCTTGAGGAAAGCCTCAGCCAAAACCGCACCCAAATTATCCGGCACCATCAATGTATGCGACCATAGTGCAATGGTTTTTATCATTGCAGATTGATCCGGCAATTCATGCAAATAACCTAAGCCCTTGCCAAGCGTTTCGCGCGCATTGACGCCGGTTATGACCAGCATTGGAATTGAGTCAGCGCGTGCCTGCGCCATGCCTGTCAGCGCATTGGTCAGGCCGGGTCCGGTGATCAAAATGCAGACACCCGGCTTGCCGGAGACGCGGGCGTAGCCATCCGCCATAAAAGCAGCGCTTTGCTCATGACGCGGCGTGACGTGGCGAATGTTGCTTGCTGCCAGCCCGCGGTACAGTTCAATTGTGTGTACGCCCGGAATACCAAATACGGTATCAACGCCAGCTTGCCCCAAAAGGCGAATGAGCGCTTCTCCAACCGTAAGCAACGACGATTTCATGCTGCTTTATCCGTAAGGCTGGCTGTAAAATGTGCGATCCGCTTTGCCGCTTCCAAAATCTGTGTATCCGGCACGGTTAGGCTAAGCCGAATAAAATTGCGCGCGTTGTCGCCAAATGATGTGCCGGGCATTACCGCGACACCTGCTTCCAACAACGACCAAGCATAAGCCTCACCATCAAGTCCGCTGCCTGAAACATCAACAACCAAAAACATGCCGGCTTTTGGCATCAGCGGGCTTAAGCCCGGCACATTTTGTAAGTGCGCCATAAGAACTTTAGCGCGGCGTTCATAGGCTTGGCGCATGCGTTGCGCTGTCGGCAAGTTTTGGCCCAACGCCCATTCTGTCATATCGGCGAGAAATGGCTGATTGCCGAACAACATGGATTCCGACAGCGGCAAAAGCCTTTCACAAAACTCTTCTGGCCCGACAACCCAACCCGAACGAAAGCCCGGCGCTGCAAGCATTTTAGAAATTGACGACACGGCCACAACGCGGTCAGCTAAGTTGGGCATATCAAACGGCGAGGCAAACTCACCATCAAATACCAGTTCTTCATAGACTTCATCGCAAACCAGCCAGAGGTCGTGTTTGACGCAAATAGCGCCAATGGCGGCAATGTCGGCTTTCGTCATCACCGCGCCGGTCGGGTTGTGCGGCGAATTCAGCAACAGCACGCGCGAGCGTGGCGTTATGACGGCTTCAAGATCTGCCGCTTGCATTCTAAACCCATGTTCAGGCCGCAGACGCACACTGACACGGGTCGCACCGCTGGAACGGATGATGCCCTCATAAGTTGCATAAGACGGGTCGCCCACCAGCACTTCGTCGCCCTGACCGGCTAGCCCCATGATCGTGGCGAAGAGGCCGGTCTGCGTGCCGGGAAAGCACATGATATTGTTTGGCGTAATGCCAGCACGGCGCTTTGAATAGCGTGTTGCCAATGCTTGCAACAAACCAGGTTCGCCCCGACCATTAGAATACCGCGTCCGCCCGGCCTTCATTGCTTGATGAGCGACATCAAACAAAGCCGTTTCTGGCGGTAAGTCAGGTTCACCAATGGTCAGCTCAATTATGTTTTGGCCTTGGCTTTGCAGTGCTCGGGCACGATGATGAATGGCCCATTTGGCAGCACCTGTATCGGCCAGCCGTTCTGTGATTGGGGCAAAACGCATGAGGTCAATCCTTTAATTGATTGGGGTCAAGACCAAGAAGCCGCGCGCCGCATTCTTGCGCAAACGCTACCACGTCGATGGAATTGAATTCTTCCGGTGAAATTGAAAACTCAATCCACAAACCGTCAATTAGCGCGTTTACTGCAATAGACTGGCTGTGAATCAAAGATGAAATTGGCGTGAGGCCACGCTCAACGGTCAGGTCATAAATGAGGGTTTCGACATTTTTTCTAAATCCGCGATAGCCGTCACGATGGATGGCTGCCATAGCAGCATCAGTGTTGACCGCACTGATGAAGGCCGCCCAGAGCGACAAGGTTTTCGAATCGACCAGTGGTGCTGTCAGGTTGGCGCGGATGAAGCGGGCCAAACGCAACGCCGCCGCTCCCTCGCCCACCGCTTCGTTGATGGTCGCCGTCATGTCCGCTGAAAGTTTGGCGTATGCTGCTTCAACCAATCGCTCTTTGGTGTGAAAATACCGACGGATGAGACCCGGCGTAATGCCTGCCTTCAATGCCACTTCGCGTACGGTTGTTCCTGCCAGACCAAACTCAGCAATGCATTCCAATGTCGCCTCAATCAAGTCGTGCTGGCGGACGGCTTCCGGCTCACGGTGGTAAGGGCGGCGGGCCATATGATCAGCGCCGCAAAATTGGACGGGTGAGGCAGGTTGGCCCGCCTTCGCACGGAATGCACAAAGCGTCGGCTGCAAATGTGGTTACCTTGCAGCCTGCCTTTTCCATCACGCGGCGCGTACCGTCAAAGCCCGCCACCATTAAAACATCACTCGGTTTGAGCGGCAGCACGTTTAAGTTTAGCCCGCTTGAGGCCGCAAACTCTTCTGCCGGTGCGGCAATCATTTTGATCTTATGGCTGTCGAGCAATTGCCAAAACGCCACCGGCAACATGGGCAAATGCACCAAAGCCAGATCATCGGCTAGAGGTGAAATGATTGACATCAAATGCAGGCAGGCATCAAGGCCGTGGAAGAATGGCAAATCAAACCCAAGTACTGTGATGCCCAAAGGCGCGAGCAGTGCTTGCATTTGCTCAATACCATTTTGGTTGGAGCGGACACCGCGGCCGATTGCCAAAATATCTCTTGTGACCCAAACGCAATCACCGCCTTCAACAGTGCCCGGCGCTTGAATTTCACCCAAAATTGGAATGCCTGCTTTGGTGTAAGCAGCTTTGTGCAGGGCTGGTTCTTTTTCGCGGGCTGGCTTACCCATCCGCAATATAATTGCGCCTTTGTCAGTCATCAATGATGGGTCATGGGTAAACATTGAATCGGCAAGACCGTCGCCTTCATCTTCGATCCAAAGAATTTCCGCGCCCGATGCGGCAACCAGCCGTGCGAAAGCCGCATGCTGGGCAATCGCTTTTGAACCATCAAAGCCAGCGCCATAGTGCCAAAATTGCGGGTCAGCCATTAAGAGACTTGGTCCTGGTCGCCGCATCAGCACGCGGGCCAGCGGCTTGGCCATTTCTTGGCATCCAAAAGACAACATGTTTAAACCTTACTTTGCGGCAATCACTATTTTGAATTATACGCTTGAATAATTGTCACGCAAGCGTCACGATGAAAAAAAGGCGCTAAATTGCCTGCCGGGAACTGGAAGTTTGATCTTACAGACGAGTTCACAATTGGCTAATAGCGGCACTTCGGTGCCAGCTGTGCGTATTACGGATTTGTATAAAAAATTTGGCTCACTCGAAGTGCTGAAAGGCATTTCGTTAACCGCGCCCATCGGCGGCGTGGTGGCGATTATTGGCGGGTCTGGATCCGGCAAATCCACGATGTTGCGCTGTATTAACATGCTTGAAACGCCAACATCCGGCCGTATTGAACTCCACGGCGAAGAGCTGCTTTTGCAAGCTGACGGTAAAGGCGGCCTGGTCGCCAAGGACGCCAAACAATTGCGCCGTATCCGTTCGCGTTTGGCGATGGTGTTTCAGAGCTTTAATCTCTGGCAGCATTTAACCGTGCTCGGCAATATTATTGAAGTGCCGGTGCAAGTACTGGGCATGAGCAAAGACGAAGCGATTGCCAAGGCAGAAAAACTGCTGGCTCGTGTTGGCCTTGCCGAAAAGCGCGATGTCTATCCGGCCTTTTTATCAGGTGGTCAGCAACAGCGCGCCGCTATTGCACGTGCACTCGCGGTTGACCCGAAAGTGATGCTGTTTGATGAACCGACATCCGCGCTTGACCCTGAATTGGTGGGTGAGGTTTTGGCAGTTATCGCAGATCTGGCACGTGAAGGGCGCACCATGCTGCTGGTCACCCATGAAATGCGGTTTGCGCGGGATGTCGCAAGCCACGTGGTTTTTCTGGCAAACGGAAAAATCGAAGAGGAAGGCGCGCCGGAAAAACTCTATGGCGCGCCCCAATCTGAGAAATTGAAAAAGTTTCTCGCAAAAGTTCAATAAATAGAAAATATCAACAGGAGCCTACCTCATGAAAAAACTAATGACCGCAACCTTGGTTGCTTTCACCGCCAGCCTTTTAGCCTCTTCTGCTTTTGCAGCGCCTGTGCGCGTTGGCGTAGCTGCTGAACCCTATCCACCGTTCACATCGCCTGATGCTTCAGGCGTCTGGGTTGGTTGGGAAGTTGATTTCATGAATGCTGTTTGCGCTGAAGCCAAACTCGAATGCGTGGTGACACCCGTTGCATGGGACGGAATTATCCCTGCGCTGACGGAAAATAAAATCGACGTTATCATGTCATCCATGTCAATCACCGAAGAACGCATGAAGACAATCGACTTTTCGAATAAATATTACAACACGCCAGCCGCCGTTGCTGTGACCAAAGGTTCTGGCATTGCGGCAACACCAGAAGGCCTCAAAGGCAAAATCGTCGGTGTTCAGGTTTCAACCATTCACGCTGATTACGCCGCCAAATATTTTGCACCAACCGCCGCTGAAGTTAAAATCTACCAGACACAAGATGAGGCCAATCAGGATCTTGCTGCTGGCCGTGTTGATGCAATCTTGGCTGACTCTTTGACACTGGCCGACTTCGTTAAATCTGAATCCGGTGCAGCCTGCTGTGAAATTGCTGGCAATGTGGCCGACGATGCAGCGATTTTGGGCGCAGGTGTTGGTGTTGGTATGCGCAAAGGCGATGCGATGAAAGACACTTTCAATACAGCTATTGCTGCTATTCGTGCCAATGGCACTTATGACACGTTCTCTAAAAAATGGTTTGCCTTCGACGTTTACGGCAAATAATTAACCATTGACGGCGGGGGAAACCCCGCCGTTTTTATGTGGGGGCACAATGATCGACTGGATCGCCAATCTGGCTGACTGGCACTTGCTGGCGCTCACCCCGCCGGGCTGGGGCATGACACTGATCAATGGGTTCTTTGCTTCAATTCAAATTGCAGTTGGCGGCTTTTTGTTCGGATTGCTTCTCGGTATTGGTGGGGCAACCGGCAAACTATATGGTGGGCCTATAACCAAGGATTTGCTTGAAGTTTATACAACATTGGTGCGGGCTATCCCTGAATTGGTGCTGATCCTTTTATTGTTTTATGCCGGCTCTGGCGCAATCAACCGGATCCTTGAAGGCTTGGGATATCAGGCCATAAATATCAGTGGGCTTGCTGCCGGTATTTTCGTGATTGGCGTGGTTCAGGGCGCTTACCAAACTGAAGTTTTACGCGGTGCATTTAAGGCCATTCCCTTTGGGCAGATTGAGGCTGCACGGGCTTTCGGCATGACGTCATCTCAAGTGTTGCGGCGTATCACTTTGCCCGGCATGCTGCCGCACGCCATTCCCGGCCTTTCCAATTTGTGGCTGATTGCCACCAAAGACACGGCTTTGCTGGCAGTCGTTGGCTTTACTGAATTAACCCTTGCCACGCGCCAAGCGGCAGGCACCACTAAATCCTATATGCTGTTTTTTTTGGCGGCTGGCGCGCTGTATCTACTGCTAACTTTGGTTTCCAATGTCGCAATATATTTTATTGAGAAGCGCGCCTGTAAGGGCCTGCCTGCACCGGTATGAGCGCGGTCACTGAGCCGAAATTTGGGCCAAAATCTGGGCCGACATCTGGGCCAACATCAAGCGCAAAATGGGGGCTCGAACGCCACCGTATTATCTTGATTGCAATTGCCGCTGCCCTGGTTCTTTGGATGGCTGTTTCAATGCGTTGGGATTGGTTGCCAGTCTACGGGCCGAAACTCATTAACGGCGTTATGGTCTCGCTTTTTATGTTGATTTCAACAGCCGTTCTCGGGTTTTTGCTGGCCGTGCCGATTGGCCTTGTTCAAGTCACTGGGCCAAGATGGTTGAAAATTCCAGCCCAAGTTTTTTGCACTGTCATTCGTGGCACGCCCTTATTGCTGCAGCTTTGGTTGCTGTATTATGGCCTCGGCTCATTGTTTGCGGCATGGCCTGAAATACGCCAAAGTTGGGCATGGCCCTACTTACGCACAGCATGGCCTTACGGCGTTTTGGCACTAACGATTTCGTTTGCTGCCTATGAGGCGGAAGTGATGCGTGGTGCTTTTTCTGGCGTGCCAAGAGGCGAACTTGAAGCCGCGCGTTCTTATGGCATGAGCCCATTTACAGCCTTCCGCCGTGTATGGCTGCCGCGCGCTATTCATCGCGCCTTGCCGACACTTTCCGGCGAAACCGTTTTACAGCTCAAGTCTACGCCGTTGGTAGCCACAATTACGGTGGTCGATGCCTACGCCGTGATCAGCCGTGTTCGGCAGGACACGTTTTTGACCTATGAGCCGCTGTTGTTTTTGGCGTTGATTTATATGTGCCTGACTGGCGTTTTGGTTCTGGCGTTCAAAAAACTGGAAAACATGGTTCCTGTTAAAGGCGCATAATGCGTAGTTCCAAGTTTGATTGGACACCAAATGTTTAAGAAGAATGCGACCAAAAAAAATCAAGCAGGCAATGTCAGTTCAAAAACAGTTTTGCCGTGGCCTGTTTCAGCCAGAGTTAAATCACCGCCATGGCCTTGCGCAATCTCGCGCGCAATTGCCAAGCCCAAACCGGTTCCGCCTGATGTCGTGCTTCCGGTAAACGGCTGGAATAAATTTTCACGAGCGCGCGCGGGAAGTCCGGGGCCATTGTCGGTGACGCGGATGATGGTGTTTCGGACTGTTTGGTTTTTGTGATGCTCTGCGTCAAACCTGATAAGCCTCGTGACTGTTGCTGTCGTTTCATCAAGGCTTAAAAGTGCTTGAGACGCATTACGCGCCAGATTGAATAAAGCTCGAAAGAGTTGATCAGGGTCCGCCGATATTACAGCGCCATTTGCAACATGGTTTTCAATTTTGATTGCTGAAGCCCCTGTGGTGTCTGCATGCAAAAGAGCAATGACTTCATTAACAGCCGCATTCAGATCAATAGGCTTACGTTGCGGCGTTGCCTCCTTGGCTTTGCCATATGCCAGCACATTTTCAGAATAGCGCACCGCCCGGTCAAGCGCGCCCACAAGTTTTGGCGCAAGGCGCGCAACCATCGGGTCTTTGGCACCGGCCAACCGGTCTGAAATCAATTGGGCCGATGTCAGCAAATTACGCATATCATGATTGATTTTAGAAACCGCCAAACCCAAGTTGGCCAAATGTTTGCGTTCGCCTAGGGCTTCAGTCAGCGCACCCTGCATCAAAGCCAAATTGCGCTCAGCTGTGCCGAGTTCATCGGCTCTATCTGTTGGCACAATAATATTGGCGCGGTTTTCTGGCGCGACCGCAAATGCTGACATCGCTTCAGTCATGCGCAGCACGGGTCTCAGCACCAATTTGCCAAGCGCCAGAAACACAAGCCCAGCAGTGAAAATAGAGATTAACAATGATAACACAGCAACATTGCGCGAATATACCCACATATCATGCAGCAAAGGTGCTTCATCGACGACCACATCAACGCTGCGATCTTTAGAGCCAACGGCGCCTGAGAACATGATGGTGCGGTTACCACCATGGGCAAATGTGCTGTATGCGTCCATCATGGATTGAAATGCAGTCACCGTATCAAGATTGGTTTTGGCATCAATTTCATCAGGCATTTCATTCATGATCTGGATTTCAGATCTGCCCTCGGCACGGATGATAATGGCTTTAACGCCGAGCGCCATCAAGATGTCACTTTTAACCAAGGGTTGTGTCGGCGCAATTTTTTCATCAAACAACAAGGACGAAACCGTCGCGGCGGTATTCAAACGCCCCTGCAGCCAGTTGAGCCTGAAATTGGCGACAGAAGGAACAAAAATCAAAATCTCAGCAAGCAGCACAAAACCAATCGTTAACAGCAGCAATTTTGTATTGAGACGCCGAAACAATGGCAGCCTCGCCTGCAAGATGGGTACGATATCACTCTTAGCTGGCATTATTGCTGTCATCGCGCGAATTTCCAGCTTTTAGGCTTATCCAAATTTTGCCAACCAGCCAACAATTTTACGCACGAGTGGTTTGCGCGTTTGCGGAGCGTAAAACGATACTGCGGCGCGTTTGCCAATTTCAGCCATGGTCGGGTAAGGTGGCACATAGCCCGCAATGTCTCTGACTGACATGTTTTTTGCAACGGCCAATGACCAAAGGTTGATCATTTCACCCGCACCTGCCCCGGCAATACCAGCGCCTAAAATGCGGCCCTTACGATCTGTGATTATTTTGATCAGGCCCGACGTTTTGCGTTCGGCTTGCGCGCGATCGTTTTCGCTGTAAGGCCAACGTAAAACGTTCAATGCAATATTGGCTTTGCGGGCGTCAGCCTCTGTCATGCCGACATTGGCAAGTTCAGGGTCGGTGTAAGTGGCCCAAGGAATATGCCGCGTTTGATTTTTAATCGGCAGGCGAAACAAGAGCGCACGCACCACCAAGCCAGCCTGATAACCCGCAACATGGGTAAATTGCAGACCGCCTGCAACATCACCCACTGCGTAAACGCGGCGGTTGGATGAGCGAAGATCGTTGCCCACCGTAATGCCTCGCCGGTCAAATTTAATGTTGGCAGCTTCAAGTCCCAAACCATCAACATTGGCTTTACGGCCCGCTGCCACCAAAATATGTGAGCCATCGATGGCGACAGAACCATCACGACCTTCTGTGTGCACACGGATGATGTTTTTGCTGCGGCGCTCAACACTGACAACTTTGGTTTCTTCTAAAATCACAACGCCATCAGCGCGCAACCGCTCCAGCACCACATTGGCAAGTTCAGGGTCGTCTTTGCCAAGCGCTTTTGCGCCTTCAATCACTGTAACCTCAGAGCCAAGCCTGAGGTGTGCCTGCGCCATTTCCATGCCGATGGGGCCGCCGCCGATGATAATCAACTTTTGCGGACGCTTGGTTTGCTCAAACAGGGTTTCATTGGTGAAATATTCAACATCGCTAAGGCCAGAAATCGGCGGCACAAAAGCCGATGAGCCTGTGGCTATGACGAAGCGACGCGCTTTGATATGAAATTGGCCTGCTTCAACAGTATTTTTATCAATAAATTTCCCGGCCGCTTCAATCACTTTAACGCCTAATGCGGTGAAGCGCTCAACGGAATCATTGGGCGCAATGGCGTTGATAACGGCGTGCACGTGGTCATGCACAGCTTTGAAATCGACGTCAGGTTCAACTGATTTTATGCCAAATTTATTGGCATGGCGCATAGCATCGGCAGCTTTACCTGCTGCAATCAGAGCTTTTGAGGGCACGCAGCCATAATTGAGGCAATCGCCACCCATTTTGCCCTTTTCAATCAGCACAACAGACACACCAAATGAAGCGGCAGCGGCAGCGATTGTCAGCCCGCCTGAGCCGGCACCAATCACACAAATATCGGGTTGAAGGAGAATAGCCATATCAACAATTCCAATCAAGTTAGACGGTTTTACGCAAGCGCTTTATCACGATTGGCAACAGGGCCGCCAAAGCCAACACAATGAATGCAGTTAAAAGCTGCGGAGTGACTACATCTTTTATGTTTAATGATGTGCCGGCTTTGGTGGCTGCATCGAGCGAGCTGCCTAAGCCTTGACCTAAAAACGCATACGCAAACGTGCCCGGCAAAATGCCTAGCAGTGTTGCCGTTGCATAGATTTTGAGCGGCACTTTGAACAGTGCTGGAACAATGTTTATGACGAAAAACGGAAAGATTGGGGCAAGCCGCAAAAATAAAAGATAGTTGAAGGCGTCTTTTTCAAAGCCCTCAGACATTGATTTGGCAGCGCCGCCGACACGGCTTCGTAAACTGTCGCCAAAGGCTGATCGGGCCGCTAAAAATAAAATACACGCGCCAAGGGTTGCGGCGAGCGCGACAATCAGGCCACCAACCAGCCAGCCGAACAGGAAGCCACCAAAAATTGTCAGGATAGATGCTGCTGGAAATGAGACAGCAACGGCCAAAGCATAAGCCATAAAAAAGCCAACACGTGATAAAACAGGATTTTCTGCCACCCATGCAAGCAACATTTCCTGACTTTGCGCCAGATAATCGAGTGTGAAATATTGTTGCCAACCCATAAGGTAGCCAAACGCCAATACAGCTATGATGATACCTGCAGGAGCAAACCGGCGGAGCAGGCTGTTAGGCAGTTTGGTTTCAGCGGGCGACATTGGCTGTCCAATCGTAACGATAGCCATCAATTGAAGCGGCTTCAATTAGCGCCGCTAGTTCTGGTTTTGCAAATTGCAGCCAATGGGCTTTCAATTTAGCCGTTCCGCCAAAATCATCAGCATACCAGGAAAATATCTTTGACGCGGTTATGTCACCGTCTTTGATGGAAAGTCCGCGTGGGTGATTGATGTAAAGTGTTGCGCTTTTTTGCATTTGGCTCTTGAGATTTGCAGCCGTATAAGCTTCGGGCATTAAATTGGGGCATGAATACGAGGCGCAGTTTAATGCATAATGGCTCAGCGGATCATTGAACAAAGCCCGCACAATCCGATGCTCGACATCATCCAGTGATAAATCCACGCCATTGACCGACATTAACTTTTTCGACCATGGCCCTGTGCCAAACAGGCCTCCGCCGCCCAATTTAATTTCACGTATCGAAGCAACCGGCCAGTTCTCGAGCATAATGGCCAGAGTTTTGGCATTATACAAATTGATCCAATAGGCATGCGCTTGGCTGCGGGATAATTGGCGCGGATCCATTGCCAAAAGGCTTTCGACATAGCCGTCAACCGAAGTGCGGTTGCCCACCAAAGCGTTATAATCGACGCTGGCATAGCCTGCGCCGTCTACGCTGACGTGTTGCTCGAGAATGGCATCAAAGGTTGAATGATCCGCTTTGCCACTGCCTGTTGGTTTGAACTCTTTAAGGGCGGCGGCAGCAAAAGTAACGCCAGAGGAACCTATTAGAACGGCTCCTGCCAACAAACCAGCCAACTGGCGACGGTTCAAATTCATGGTCTTGCTCCTGCATCAACACTTTACCGGTTGATGCTCTTTCTCAGCAACACCGGCAAGGGCTTCACACGATATCTCACTGTGAAGTGAGGCGCTCCACACCCCCGCTTCACCATCGCGTGAAGTTCGCTAAAGCAAAGTCAAAGAATTAGACCCGAAGAGGAATGTCAGGCGTTGACTTTGCGTGTTTTATACCGGTAAAAGCCTCCAACTTTGGCGCGGGCGTGCCCAAGGCACTTTGCCTTTTAACATGCGCTGCGAACAATAACTGAAATTTCTGGCTTGAAGGGCCGCAGTTCAGCGGCGAATTATCATGAAACGCACATATCAGCCGTCAAAACTCGTTCGTAAGCGCCGTCATGGCTTTCGTGCCCGCATGGAAACACCGGGCGGTATGAAGGTGCTTGCACGTCGCCGTTCGCAGGGCCGTAAACGTTTGTCAGCTTAATCCGGCGGTTGACGCTCATCAACAGCGCTGGCGGGACGCGTTTATCCCATGATGCCTGAAATGATGACAAAGCGGTCAGATTTTCTATCAATTAAAAACGGTGTACGCTTGCGTGGACCGTTTTTTTTATTGGCAGCCAAAAAAAACGGTCTTGGCATTGCCCGCGTTGGTTACACTGTGACCAAAAAGCAGGGAAATTCAGTGCAGCGCAACCGGATGAAACGCAGGCTGCGTGAACTTGCCAGAAATGAAGCGGCTACATTCCGCGCTGGCCTTGACTATGTTTTTCTGGCAAGCAGCGATTTGTTGAATGCGCCGTTCGCAATTCTTAAATCAGAAACATCGCGCCGCTTGGCCGATGCGGGCCGGAAAGCCCTCTCTTCACAATTAGCCTCTCAACCTGACCGGATTTTATGATGGAAAACAGCCGCAATCTTTTTATCACGATCGCTCTTTCGATCGTTATCCTGACAGGATGGCAGTTTTTATACATTAATCCACGCATCGAGGCTCAACGCATAGCAGCGCAAGTAGAACTTGACCGCCAAAAAGTCAGCGGTGAGTTGGCTGCGCCAGCCACAGCGCCCGGTGCCGACGGTACCGTGCCTGCACCTGCAGTTTCCGGCACTGACACTGTGCCTGGTCAAGCGGTTCCTGCGCAAAGTGCCGCTGTCAGCCGCGAAGCTGCAATCGCAGGTCAGCCGCGCATTATCATTGACACACCTAAGCTTGGTGGAACGGTCAACCTTCTCGGCGCACGTTTTGATGATATTGTGTTGAAAGAATACCGTGTTGAGGTTGAAAAGTCGTCTGATAATATTGTGCTTTTGCACCCTGCGACATTGCCGAACGGCTTTTTTGCGGAAACAGGATACACTGGTACTGCCGATGCAGGCACGCTTCCCGGGCCAGATACGCTTTGGGCGAACACAGGCAATTCAACGCTCTCGAGTGATGCGCCCGTGACGCTGACATACACAAATGATAAAAACGTAACGTTCACGCGTGTGATCTCGATTGACGAGAGTTACATGCTTACCGTTGACGACACCGTGAAAAACGCCTCATCGGTGGCTGTTGCGCTGAATGCATATGGCCGCGTGACCCGGTTTGATAAGCCAACAACGCCATCGAACTTTATTCTGCATGAAGGCCTCATCGGCGTAACTGGCGAAGAAGGCTTGCAAGAGATTGATTATTCTAAGCTTGAAGATGAAAAGGAAATCCGTCCGGGCAAATCCACCAATGGTTGGCTGGGGATTACTGATAAATATTGGGCCGCGGCCATTGTGCCTCCGTCTGTTGCGCCATTCCAGCCGCGATATTCGCATTTTGATGGCGAACGCCCACGCTTTCAGGCTGATTATCTGTCGGATCCAATTTCAATTGCGCCCGGTGCCGAAACCAAATTTCAAACCCGTGTTTTTGCCGGCGCCAAAGTGGTTTCTGCAATTGATAAATATGAAAATGAACTTGGGATACGGCAGTTTGAATTGATGATTGATTGGGGTTGGTTCTATTTTATCACCAAACCAATGTTCTATCTGATTGATTATCTTTACCGCGTGTTTGGCAATTTCGGTATTTCGATTTTGTTAACCACCGTAATCGTCAAAGCGTTGTTCTACCCGCTTGCCAATAAATCCTATGTTTCGATGGCGCGCATGAAGATGGTTCAGCCGAAAATCGTTGATCTGCGCGAGAAATTTGCAGATGACAAGGTAAAGCAGCAGCAAGCAATGATGGCGCTTTATAAGACCGAAAAAATCAACCCGATTGCGGGTTGCTGGCCGGTACTGGTTCAAATCCCAGTGTTTTTTGCACTGTATAAAGTTCTTTATGTCACGATTGACATGCGACACGCACCATTTTTTGGGTGGATTCAAGATTTGGCTGCGCCAGACCCGACGTCGCTTTTCAATCTGTTCGGGCTCATTCCCGTGACATTGCCTCAATTACTGATGGTCGGCATTTGGCCAATCATAATGGGCATCACGATGTTTGTGCAAATGCAGATGAACCCGCCACCGCCAGACCCGACGCAAGCGTTGATTTTCAAATGGATGCCATTGGTGTTCACATTTATGCTTGCATCATTTCCGGCTGGTTTGGTTATTTATTGGGCTTGGAACAACTCGCTCTCAATTTTGCAGCAAGGCTTTATCATGAACCGGCAAGGCGCCCGCATCGAGCTGTGGGACAATTTGAAAGCGTTGTTTACAAAAAATGCAAAGCCTGAGGGCAAGGCGTGAGTGAAGTGCCTCCGGTTTCACCGGAGACCCTTTTTGGCAATCGCTGGACATTTCTGCGCGGCATTGTGGCATTGGACCATTTGCCGCCAGAAGGCCCGCCGGAGATCGCCTTTGCCGGGCGTTCTAATGTTGGCAAATCATCGCTGATCAATGCCGCCTTGAAGCAAGGTGGTTTGGCCCGGACATCCAACACGCCGGGCCGCACGCAAGAATTAAACATTTTTGTCCCGGAAGCCGAAGCATTAGCCGGCCGCGAACCGCCGTTGGCCATCATCGATATGCCAGGGTATGGCTATGCCGAAGCCCCAAAAAAGCTGGTCGACCGCTGGACAAAATTGGTGTTTTCTTACCTGCGCGGACGCGTGACTTTGAAGCGCGTTTTCGTCTTGGTTGATGCGCGCCATGGCCTCAAGGCCAATGATCTTGATGTGCTTGCAATGTTAGATAAGGCAGCGGTGCTTTACCAAATCGTGCTGACTAAAACCGATAAAATCAAACCGCCTGAAGTTGAAAAAATTATGCTTGAGACCGCGGAAGCTATCCGCAAAAGGCCGGCAGCGTTTCCGGTCATCATCGCAACATCATCTGAAAAGGGTGGTGGGCTTGATGAGCTGCGCGCGACGATTGCTTCATTGGCTGAATGGAAGCCCATTGTAACATCATAAGCTTTGTTGGTAGTGGGTCAGTTTGAAATTTCATCGGCTAACTTTTTGTAAGAGCCGCGTTTCATGTCTTTCTTTGCTTCGTCTATTTCAACAAGCGCTGCAATATCACCAATTTCCCAAAGTTTTGCAGAAACACCGGCGGCCATTGCGGGTGTCATGCGCAGTGTTGAGTGAATGCGGACGAAATTGTAATACATCATGTGAAGTGCAACCGCATAAGCATGGTTTTCCACCTTCTTGGAAAATCCATCGGTAAGGCGCGTGAATCTGCGCATGTGCATCCGCATGGTCTTGTTGCTGCGCTCCACATAAGATGTGCTGACATGATCGATATCGGGCTGACCTTCAATACGTGTCTTTTTGATACCAGTGCATTCTGCCGGTGAATAGCGACCCTTGCCGCCATCGGTCGAAGCGCCATAAATTTTGACGAGTTGAGCATAATCGACATCAGCGCCAAAAGCCCCCTCAACGGCTTCCAGATAAGCGCGATGACCATCGGAAGTCAGTTGAACGCGGTTAGCCAAGCGTGAGCGTAGATCGTCCATGAATATCATTGCGCAGTCGCCATCGCGACCACCAACAAAATAAGAGACAATCAATTTGCTATCGGCATCAATTGCTGTCCAAGTCCAAGTGTCGCCAGCGCCTTCGGGTGCGGCTTTTGCCGATGCTACATTTTTTTGCTTTGCGTAAGTAAATGACCAGATTTCATCGACTTGAACGCGCTTAGCTGTGACGCCTTGAACGTTTGCGTCATGGAAGGCCATGCAAGCCTTGCCCGCATCAACAAGAAGTTTTGTAACGGTGTTTTTGCTTGCACCTGTAAGGCGCGTAATTGCGCGGATGGATTGACCTTCACAAAGAAGGTGAAGGATTTGAGCGCGGGCTTTGGTGTCTAGCTTGTTCATACTGACCTTTATGCTTGAGCATAAATAGGTTGTCAACGGATTTGTCAATTTTTCACTTGATTTTTGTATTTTATTGATTATTGCTCCTGTATCAAATTTTGGAGCAGCCATGTATCCCACAGAGCCGTATGTTAGGGCCGTCCTTGGTCAGTATGAACCCAGCCTTTGCGCGTTGTTTGATCGCTCGTGGCAATCTCTGTCCTCTTTCCCTGGTCGGTCTCAGATTGATTTCAAGCGGACGGTTGCCACGCTTATGCATCAGTTTCTGATGAACGAGGTAAGAGCCGAACTATCGGATAAACCTCACATCCGGTTTATGGAAAATCATGAGACCATCCGTCTTTTGATCGACAAGACGCTTGTTGTTCGGCTGAAAAAAATGAACAGCCGTGGATATTCAAGGGCGATTCCAACTCAAGCGACATTGTCTCTGACAAACGCAACTCCAACTTTGTTTAATTCGTCGGAGATGCCGTCAGTTTTCAATATCGACATGGGTTATGTCCTTAACGCCTTGGAAACCCGAATTGAGCATATCCTTGTAGTGGCGAGGTTTGGTGATTCTGTAATTTGGAGTTATGAGGCTGATCGCGGTGCCGGAATTGTGGCCGGGACTATTGTTCCGATACCTTCTGCTCCGCTGTCACCAGATCGCGTTATTAAGTTTCCGGTTGTGAAAAAAGACCGCAAGGACGATGGGCAGGCCTAACTGTGTCAGATTTCAATGGTTCAATGCTGCGCATCGCGCGGCAATTTCGAGGAATCCAGCAGAAAGAGCTGGCTGAGATCGCATCTGTTGACGCGGCGATTATTTCTCGTGCCGAAAATAGCGCCGTTATACCCAGTGAATGTGTGATCGAAAAACTTGCCGAAGCGCTGAATGTGAAAAGATCATTGTTCGGTGCATCATTTCAACCCATTGGCCTTCCAATGAGTTTTCATCCAATGTGGCGCAAGCGTCAGTCTGTATCTCAAGGCAATACAGATAGAGTTTTGGCCGATGCTAATTTGCGCGGCCTTCATATCCGAAAGCTGCTACCATCGGTCGCCTTTGAGCCAGAACTCATTTTGCCACGGATTGAGCCAGGAGAATATGGGAACGATTGCCGCGAAATTGCTCGTCTCGTTCGCCGCACATGGGCCATGCCGTCAGGCCCGGTGTTAAACTTGACAGAGTATGTCGAGCGGGCCGGTATTT
>JANOPZ010000071.1:0-7078 GCA_031422195.1 Limoniibacter sp.
TGATTGATGCCACCCATCCATTTGCAAAAAACATATCTTTGAATGCTGTAAAGGCTGCCAGCGTTACGCAATGCCGCTTCATTATTTATGCGCGGGCGGCGTGGGCAAAACAGGCGGGTGACACCTGGATCGAAGCCGAAACTTTAACTGTGGCCCGCGAACTTATTCCTTTTGGTGCAACGGTTTTGCTCGCTCTTGGCAGTCAACATATAACGCTGTTTGCTTCACGCCCGGATGTGCATTTTATTGTGCGAATGGTTGACGCTCCGGCAATGCAATTGCCTCTCCAAAACCACACGCTCATTTTGGGCAAACCCGGTGATGTTGTTGCTGAAGCGCAACTGTTGCTGAAACATAATATTAGCCACATTGTTTGCCGCAATTCAGGCGGACTGGGCGCTTACGCGAAAATTGCGGCGGCGAGAGAATTGAATCTTCCCGTCATTATCATTAATCCTTGACGCTTGCATATTATTGGGACGCTATGACTATTCAAATCTTTCAACAGTTTCGCGCAGCATTGCTTGTAACCTTGGCTTTGTTTCTGATTGGTTGCGGTAAAGACAATGCAGTTTTAACCGCTAATGTAATGAAGCCTGCGCCTGCGACACTCATTGATGTTTTGGTTTCCACACAGCGGACGCCAGACACAGATCTAAAAATCCTGTTTTCCGCCAATCGCTCCCGAGCATTGTCATTTGCGGAAGTGACTGTTTCAGTGCCGACCAAACGCACGCCAGGCAGTTTGAAATTCGCCGGTCGCAGTGTTGATCTGGCAACAGATTTTGCAGCCGTTCGCATTGGCCGAATGAACAATCAAAGCGATTTTGTTGCGCGGATTAACGAGCAATTGGCTCTGCAGCCCAATGGCGAAAAGCGCGTATTTGTGTTTGTCCACGGCTATAACGTCAATTTTGCTGCGGGTGTTTTCCGCCATGCGCAATTGATGAAAGATTATAAAGTGCCCGGTGTGGCGGTGCACTTCTCTTGGCCTTCTGCCGATAAGGTTGGCCTTTACCTTTACGACCGTGACAGTGCCGAGTTCGCCCGTGAAGGCCTTGTTAAAACACTTGATTTGGTACGCAAAAGCAATGCCACACACATTGTATTACTTGGCCATTCGATGGGCGGGTTTTTGGTGATGGAGGCCCTGCGAACGGCAAGCCTGCGCGGAGACACCGGTTTAATTCGCTTGCTTGAAGCCACTATTTTGGCAGCGCCGGATATTGATGTTGACGTGTTCAACCAACAGCTTGATGCTATTCAGCCCCAACCTGAGCCATTCATCGTTATGGTGTCGTCCAAAGATCGCGCATTGAAATTTGGTCAACAAATACGTGGTGGCAGTCCGCGTGTTGGCGAGGGTACCGATATTGAAGATTTGCAAGCGCGGGGAATAACCGTGGTTGATTTGTCAAAAGTGGAGGGCTCGGATCGCTTAAATCATTCGACATTTGCTTCATCGGAGACCCTGCAAAGGTTGATGACAGGCGGTGTGATTGACCCGCTGCTTCAAGGCAATGATGTATTGGCGGCGGAAAATGCACTTGGTGCTGGCCTTGGTGGAATTTCGGATGTATTGTCAGCCTTGGTCTATTTGCCCGCACGGGCTGTTGGAGTGCGCTGATATGGACATTGTTTTTACCTCTTAAGGTTTTCTCCTGTTTTGTTTTAATCGCTTGAACCGCTGGCTTGGCCGCGGTCTTGCTTGAATTTCAAAGGGTTACAAATGTCTTCGCAAACATTCCGCTTGGCTGCGGTGCTGGGCTTGCTCTCTTGTGTCGGTCCTTTCGCAATTGACATGATTCTTCCTGCCATGCCTGCTTTGGCTGCTGATTTTAACGCGACCGTTGGGACGGCGCAAATAACACTGACTGCGTTTTTTCTGGCATTTGGCGTTTCCCAATTAATATGGGGGCCGTGGTCTGATGCGGTTGGCCGCAAATTGCCGCTGTATGTCGGCCTGATCATTTTTGCAATTGGCTCGCTCGCCTGCGCTTTTGCACCGACTATGAATTGGTTAATTGCCGCGCGTTTTCTGCAAGGCATTGGCGCAGCCGTGGTTATGGTTCTCCCGCGCGCTATCATCCGCGACACAACCACCGGCAATGATGCAACGCGGCTGATGGCCACCGTCATGCTGGTCATTTCAGTCTCGCCAATGCTTGCACCGTTGTTCGGCAGTGCTGTGATTGCTTTTGCCGGTTGGCATTGGATTTTTATCATATTGGCTATTGCCGCTATTGCCAGCATTCTACTCACCGCAACGATGCTTCCCGAAACGCTGAATGACCAAGATAAAGTGCCGGTCAATTTTGCCAATATAGTGGCAGGAACCAAGACTTTGTTTTCGTCAAAATCCTTTATGGGCTTAACGTTTATCGGTGGCTTTGGCATGGCCAGCTTTTTTGTGTTTATTGCCTCGGCCAGCTTTGTTTACACGCAGCAATATGGGCTAACCCCAACGCAGTTTTCAATTGCATTTGCGATCAACGCGATTGGCTTTTTTGGCGCATCGCAGCTGGCAGCAAACTTCGGCGAGCGGTTCGGTATGAAGACAGTCATTGCCTATGCCAGCGCCGGTTTTGCTTGTTTCACTGTTGGTCTGTTTTTGTTGACACTTGGCGGCTTCACCAGTCTCTACCTTTTGATCGTTATGTTAATTGGAGCTAATGCTTGTCTCGGCCTGATTATACCTTCCACAATGGTGCTGGCGCTTGATGATCACGGCGAGATTGCCGGTCTTGCTTCGTCAATCGGTGGAACGCTGCAAATGCTGGCAGGCAGCGCGATGATTGCATTGGTGTCGCCGTTTTTTGACGGCACCAGTCTGCCAATGACGGCTGCGATAGCCGTTTGCGGTGTTGGTGCGTTTGTATTGAGCCGTTTTGTTTTGGGTCGTCATCAAGTGGCGGTCGCTTAATTTTAGAGCAGCGGGAGTTCAAATGAACTCTCGCTGCTCTAAGTTTTTGTTTTATCGTATCGTTTGAGCGGAAAACCGCTCACGCTTTTCCGCACGATACTCTAAGTGCCCAAAATCTTTGCCAAATCAGGCGCGGCGGCGACCAATTCTTTAGCCGCGTCTGATTTCGGGTTATCCAGTACGTCTGATGTTTTACCGTGTTCTACTATCCGGCCAGCACTCATCACCAAAACGCGGTCGGTGATGGCGCGGGCCACATGCAAGTCATGCGTGATGAACAGGCAGGCAAGACCAAGGTTTGCATTGAGTTCTGCAAATACGTCCAGCACTTGCGCGCGTATGGAAACATCGAGTGCTGAGACGGGCTCATCTGCCGCGATTAATTTCGGCTTCGTAATCAAAGCGCGCGCAATAGCAATGCGTTGGCGTTGGCCCCCGGAAAACTGGTGCGGGTAGCGGTCAAGAACATCTTCGCCAAGACCAACCTGCGCCAGAACTGCACTTGCAAGCTGCCGTGCATCGTGGCGCAATAGTGGTTGATCAAGCAGATGCAGTGGTTCGCACACCAACCATTCCACCGTCTTGCGCGGGTTAAATGAGCCATACGGATCTTGAAACACGATTTGCATATTGCGGCGGGCGGCGCGACGTTCAGCGTCTGTCGCTGCGTTTATATCAATTCCGCCAAGCTTGATCGACCCTGATGTTGGTTTGTGCAGCGCTAAAATCATGCGGGCGAGCGTGGATTTTCCACAGCCAGAGCGGCCGACCAGCGCCACCATTTCGCCTTCGTTGACGCAGAGCGAAACATCGTCCACCGCACGAAAATGCCCGGGTTTTTTGAACAGCGATGTGCGGGGTAAGGCGTAATCGCGGCAGACATTGGTGATTTGGAGCAGGGCTGCGCCCCCGGAGCGGATCGTGCGCTTTGGCACATAGGTTGAAGCCTTGGCCAATTGGCGTGTGTAAGGCTCATGCATTTCGCGCAGAACCTGTTTTGCAGGCCCAGCTTCAACCACTTTACCATTTTGCAAAATCACAATCCTATCGGCCATCGATGCCACAACCGCCAAATCATGGCTGATCAACATCAAGCCCATACCGCGTTCTTTTGCAAGATCGCGCAACAGCTCTAGAATTTGCGCTTGCAGCACCACGTCAAGCGCCGTTGTGGGCTCGTCAGCTATAAGCAGGCGTGGGTTTAGGGCGCAGGCAATAGCGATCACCACACGCTGACGTTGCCCACCGGAAAGTTCATGGGGATACCGGTCAAGCGGAAATTGCGAAGGGGCCAGGCCAACACGTTCAAGCATCTGCGCTGCTTTTTCGCGTGCCGCAACTTTGCTGATTTTTGTATGCCAGATAATGCCTTCAGCCACTTGGTCGCCAATGGTTTTAACCGGGTTTAGCGCAGTCATTGGCTCTTGGAACACCATGCCAATATCATCGCCGCGAAGCGCTCCGATGGCATGTTCGTCAAGTTCAAGGAGATTTCGGCCTTCAAACAGAACTTCACCTTTGGCGCGCGCACCGTCGGGTAACAATCCAATGGAAGCCAGCGCTGTCATGGTTTTGCCTGACCCGCTTTCGCCTACAATTCCAACAATTTCGCCTGCTTGGATATCAAAGCTGACATCGTCTAAGGCTGTGAAGCGGCCAAACCGCAATATAAGATTTCGGATTGAAAGCAGGCTCATTTGGCACGGCTCAATTTTGGGTCAAGCACATCGCGTAGGCCATCGCCCATCAGGTTTAAGCCCAACACCGAAATGACAATTGCCAGCCCCGGAAACAGCGCTGTATGCGGACCGATTGCCATCATAGTTTGCGCTTCGGCCAACATGCGGCCCCAGCTTGGAGCCGGTGGCTGAGCGCCCAGACCGAGGTATGAGAGGCCAGCTTCAGCCAGAATGCCCAATGAAAATTGGATAGTTCCCTGCACAATCAGCAAATGCGCCATGTTGGGCAAAATATGTTCCAGCGTGATCTGAATACGATTTTTACCGGCAGCACGGGCAGCCAGAATAAAATCCCGGGGCCATAAAGCCATAGCGCCAGCACGCGCCACACGGGCAAAAACCGGGATATTAAAAATACCAATTGCAATAATCGCATTGACAGCGCCGGGACCAAAAATGGCTGTGATCATCACCGCTGACAACAAAGCCGGGAAGGCAAACACCACATCATTGCCGCGCATCAGCACAGTGTCTATGAGCCCGCCGCGCGCTGCAGCCCAACAACCAAGCGGAATACCGATTAACAATCCAATGCCGACTGCAACGCAAGCAACCGCAATAGAATTGCGCGCACCAACCATAATCATCGATAAAATATCACGACCAAAATGATCTGTGCCAAGCCAATAGACGAACGAAGGGGTTTTGAGACGTTCGCTGATCGTGACCAGTGAAACATCATAGGGCGTCCAAAAAAACGACACCAAGCCGCCTGCAAAAATAAAAAGCGATAAAATCAAGCCAGTTAAAAACGCAGGGTTACGGATCGCCAAAGAAATGATGCCCGGCGTTGGCAATTTTCGAGTTTTCGAATCGGCCATCAAGCGGGCCTGCGCAATCTGGGGTCGGCAATGACGTAAAGCAAATCAACGATTAAATTGACCAAAATGACAGCGGCAACCAGCAGCATCACCACGCTTTGCACGACAATCAAATCACGCTGCGTGATCGCCTGAAACACCATTCGGCCAAGACCTTGGAGATAAAAGACGTTTTCAATAATAATAGTGCCTGATAATAAAAACGAGAATTGCAGCCCTAAAATTGTGAGCACCGGTATCATGGCATTGCGCAAAGCGTGACGCCGGATAACAAGGTTCCGCGGCAAGCCTTTAGCGCGGGCAGTGCGGATGTAATCCTCGCCCAAAACCTCCAGCAAAGCGGAACGGGTTACGCGCGCGAGAATTGCGGCTTGAGGCAGAGCCAAGGCAATCGATGGTAAAATCAAAGCTTTCAAAGCGGGTGTGAAACCACCTTCCCAACCCGGAAAGCCCCCGGCAGGCAATTTCAACCATTGAAAAAAATTGAATATCGGTGACAGAAGTGTCGCTAAGCCACCCCAAAATCCACCTTGGCTGATCCAAGCTTGAGCCTGAAACGGCAGCAGCACAAATGCGTAAACCAGCAAAATGGCAAACCAAAAATTGGGAATTGCTATACCAATTTGGGCAATTCCCATCGAAACTGTATCTGCCGTTTTGCCGTGCCGACTCGCTGCATAAAGGCCAAAAGGAATTGCAATAAATGTGGAAAGGAAAAGCGCCATAATCGCAAGCGGCAGCGACACAGAAATTGCACCCGAAACGAGTTCAGATACGGGCACCGAGTAAGTGTAAGAGCGGCCCATATCACCGCTGATAAAGCCTAATAGCCACTGGAAATAGCGCGTCAAAAGCGGGGCGTTGAGACCCATTTGATCTCGCATCGCCTGCACAGCCTCTTCAGAGGCACTGATCCCCATCATGAGCCGGGCAGCATCGCCCGGTAGCACATTCATCACCGCAAAAACGACCAAGGAAGCAAGCAGAAGTGTAATTGCAGCAAGGACAATGCGAGACACTATAAAGCCAATCATTTTGGCCTCTTCATGCAGAAATGGCAGGCACATAAGATGCCTGCCATTGTTAACTTAAGGATTTGAAATTTGCTCATTCCATCCAATGGGCTGCAGTTAAATCAATGGCTTGAATGGGCGCATTTTCCCACAAGCCCATGACCTTTGCATCGTGTATGCCGGTTTGGGCAAGCTGGAAAATATAGCCATTGACGGCATCTTCCGTGATGATTTTTTGGGCTTCACCAAGCAAGGCGTTTCGCGCTGCTGGATCAGCCGTCACATCCAGTTTAGCCATTGTTTCATCAAATTTGGCGTTGGCGTACTGGAAATAATAGTCCTTACGGCTATAAATGTTGATGTCGTTGGGCTCGGTATGAGACACGATCGTCAGGTCATAATCTTTGTTGGTGAAAACTTGATCGATCCACTGCGCCCATTCAACAGGTATAATTTCGAGATCAATGCCGATTTCACGCAATTGAGCTGCAATGATTTCGCCGCCCCGACGTGCGTAGGTTACCGGTGGCAGTTTCAGGGTTGCCTTAAAACCTGTAGGAAAACCAGCTTCTGTCAACAATG
>JANOPZ010000072.1:0-23465 GCA_031422195.1 Limoniibacter sp.
CTTCGTTTTCGGTGAGAACGGTGACATCGGCGTGTTGCCGATTGGCTTCCTCCACTTTGGCTTTAACCCAAGCGGGGGTTTGCGTGGATTTTGGAAGAACGCTGGCATGAAGTGGCGCAGGCCTATGCAGACGCCAACCAATTGTTCGGTGATATCGTTAAAGTGACACCATCATCAAAAGTTGTTGGTGATATGGCGTTGATGATGGTGAGCCAAGACTTAACCAAATCAGATGTTCTTGACCCAACGCGTGATATATCTTTCCCGGATTCTGTGGTGGACATGATGCGCGGCTCATTGGGCCAGCCTCCGGGCGGATGGCCGGAAGGCATTCAGAAAAAAGTGCTGAAAGGTGAGGTGCCCATCACAGTGGTGCCGGGCTCATTGCTGGCCGATATTGATTTGTTTGGTGGCCATGAAAAACTGGAAAAAGAACTGGGGTTTGATCTATCGGATGCGCAGTTTGCTTCGCATTTGATGTATCCCAAAGTATTCCGCGATTTTATGGCAGCGCAAGATAAATATGGCCCGACCTCGATTTTGCCGACACCGGTTTATTTCTATGGCCTCCAATCAGAGGAAGAAATTTATATTACGCTTGAGGCTGGTAAAACTATGGTTTTGCGCTGCCTTGCCATCGGCGACACAGATGAGGATGGCTTTAGAACGGTGTTCTTTGAACTTAACGGCCAGCCTCGCCGCATTAAAGTGCCGGATCGCACCCATGGTGCAGCAACCGCCCGCGTTCGAGCCAAGGCTGAAATTGGTAATGTGACACACATCGGCGCACCATTACCGGGCGTAATTTCAGCGCTGCCGGTTGCAGCCGGTCAGGCCATAAAAGCAGGCGACGTGCTGTTGTCGATTGAAGCCATGAAGATGGAAACCGCTATCCATGCGGATCGTGACGGTGTGATAGAGCGCGTTGATATCAAAATTGGCGACCAGATCGATGCCAAGGACTTGCTGATTGTGCTGAAGGGGTAAGGGTTAACGCTCTTACTTTTTAATTTCCGAGCAGATATTTTCTGCGATGGACAATTGCAAAACCTTAATTTATCGATCTCCAAAGCGCTTTGAATTTACTGGATACCGCATGACCTTCCCGCAATCCCGCCAAGCCGTATCGGCTCTGTTTCTGGCCAATGGCTTTGTTGTTGGCTCTTGGGCGCCGATGATTCCTGAGTTTAAGGCGCAACTCGGCCTCGATGAAGGTGGTCTTGGTCTGATGATCCTTGGCTTTGGTATTGGCTCGCTGATTGCCATGCCGATGGTCGGAGCGATCATCGCTAAAAGCGGATCACGCAATATTGTTCTGATGCTGGCCGCGCTGATGATTTTAGCGTTGCCATCCGTGCTTTTTGCCCCAATTGTTCCGGTCGCGTTTATTGCGCTTTTGTTCACCGGGGCAATGATTGGCGGCATGGATGTGGCGATGAATGCCAATGCGGTTGCCGTTGAACGCGACATGCACAAAGCCATTATGTCTTCTTGCCACGGCTTTTGGAGCCTTGGCGGGTTTGTCGGTGCGGGTCTTGGCGGCCTGTTGATTGCAAAACTGGGCGGCCCAATGCACGTGCTGATTGTCACAGCAATTGTTGCAGTTCTGGTTGGGTTTGCTTGGCATAAGACGTTTGATGATAGGCTTGCGGTCAGTGCCGATGGCAAGACCAACAAGGCTGCTTTGCCCAGAAAAGTGCTGCCTTATTTTATTGGTTTGGTAGCGCTGGCGTGTATGGTGCCTGAAGGCTCAGTTTTAGATTGGGGCGCACTTTATTTGCGTCAAGAATTGGGCTCTGATGTTGCTCAATCCGGTCTGGCGTTTTCGGCTTTTGCCGGAACTATGGCAATCATGCGGTTTTTGGGCGACACTATTCGCAACCGGTTCGGGGCCGCCAATACATTTCGGGTCTCGACCCTGTTTGCCGGGTTGGGCCTTGCCATCGCAGCGCAAGCCAATGTTGGTTCAATTGCTATATTAGGGTTTGCTATTGCCGGTATTGGCGTTGCCAATCTTGTGCCGATTGCGTTTTCAGCGGCGGGCAACCTGCCGGGCTATGCGCCAGGGGTCGCGATTTCAGTGGTTACCTTTATGGGTTATTCCGGTATTTTGTTTGCGCCATCGCTCATAGGCTTTATCGCTGAGTATACTGGTTTTGCTGTCGTATTTCTTGCACTGGCCGTGGCTCAAATTGCAGTGTTTTTTGCCGCGCCGCTCACACGGCATGCCGATGGCATTACGAAAAGCTGACGCTATCTGAAAAAGGTAACGTACGAATCCGGTTTCCGGTTAGTTTGAAAATTGCATTAGCCAGCGCAGGCGCTACCACGGGTGTTGCTAATTCTCCAACGCCGCCCGGTTTGGTGCCGGTTTGTAAAACATCAGTGATGATTGGCGGGCAGGCGCTTATGCGAAGCACCGGGTAGCTGTCATAGTTTGCTTCAGTGACTGCGCCATTGGTAACCGTGATTTTTTCGCTGCGTGCCGCCGATAGGCCCATGATTGTAGCCGAAACCAGTTGGTCAGCAATCAGCCCGGGGTCAAGTGCGATACCAACATCGGCGACCACAATAATACGGTCAATTTTTATCCCGTCAGCACTACCGGAAACTTCTATGATTGTAGCCACATGACTGTCGTAAGCATTGAGATAGGCAAGGCCCTGTTTGACACCTTCGCTGCCCCAGCCTGCCAGTTCGGCGGCACGGGTGAGCACGCCTTGTGCAGCCACATTGCCTTCAAGCAAGGCAAGGCGTTGTTTCAGCGGGTCAGCACTGACGCGGACTGCAATTTCGTCCAAAGCAGATTCCAGAAAGAATGTGTTGTGGGAATAGCCAACGGAACGCCAGTATCCAGCGGGTAGCGGCAGGGTTACGTCAACGCCTTCGACACGAAACGCTTTAAGGCGATAAGGCACATCAAACGCGCCTTCCGCTAAATAGGCGTCCGGACCAGCAAGCGTCAGCGCCGGCAAAAGACGCGAGGCAATACTGCGCGTTACCGATGGGGTGGCGATTTTTATCTCTAAAGCTTCAGGAATTCCATCGTCGACCGGTAAGGCACGAATGCGGGCATGCGCAGGTGGCCGGTAAGCATCATGCGTGAAGTCTTCTTCGCGCCGCCAAGTCAGCTGCACAGGCCTGCCGTTGATGTCTTTGGCGGCGATTGCCGCAAACAAAGCAAAATCCACTTCAGCACGCCGCCCGAAACCGCCGCCCAAATGTGTGACATGGATGGTGATATTGGCAAAAGGGATATCAAGCGCATTGCCAACTGCAAGTTGCACCAAGGATGGCGCTTGGGTTGGGGCCCAAATAATCATCTTGCCATCCTTGAATTGCGCCGTGGCATTCATCGGCTCCATGGCGGCATGGGCAAGTGGCGGGACGGCATAATCAAGCGTCAATAAATTGCGGTTGGTAGAGCCATTCAGTGTGGCCGTTGCATCGCCAGTTTTGGCCAATGACCAGCCTGAGCCGGTTTTAATGCCGTCGCTTAAAAGTGCGGCCAGCGCCGCATCGTCGGCAGCTTTACCGTCATAGCGCCATTTGATTTTCAACGCCTCGGCGGCCTTAAAAGCTGCCCAAGTGTTGTCAGCAATAACTGCCACGCCATTGCTGAACACAGTTTCAATAGGCACGAGTTTTTGAAAGCCTTTCACGGCTTTGGCTTCATTGTCTTCAATCGCCCCAAGTTTTGCGTCAAAGCGTGGGGCCATTAATACGGTGCCATGCAGCATGTCCGGCAGATCAACATCAATGCCAAAAACTGCCGCCCCGGTGACTTTAGCCAACCCGTCTTTGCGCGGTTGCGATTTGCCAAGTGTTGCCCAATTTTCTTTTGGCTTTAATTTTACGCGTTCCGGCATCGGTAGTTTTGCAGCCGTTGCTGCCAATTCGCCATAAGAAAGCGAGCGCCCGGAGCTCTGATGAATAACACGTCCGCCAGATGTAACCAGCGCCGCTGATGCAACGTTTAATTCAAGCGATGCTGCTTCCAAAAGCAATGCGCGGGCCGTTGCGGCGGCTTGCCTCATCCGGTCAAACGCATCACGAGTGGAGGTGGAAGAACCTGTCACTTGAAGGCCAACCACAGGTGCGGCAATTGTGGTAATTCCATTCCACAGCCGGTTGAGAATTGGCGCTGTCTGACTGGTAAACGGCGAAATATCTGCAGCGATTTTCGTGTTGCCATAAGCACCTGAGGCGGGGCCGTGCTCTACTTGCAAATCAGCCAATGCAATATCCAGCTCTTCCGCCACCAAAGCGGCCAGCGTGGTGGAAACGCCTTGGCCCATTTCAGCATAGGGAACGATGGCCGTAATTATGCCGTCTGCTGCAACTTTTACATAGGGCGTCAATGCGGCTTCATTGTCTTTTAATGTGGCAAGAAGCGGGTTGGTCCAATCGCTGGCGGCCCAGCGCCAGCCGACGACCAATGCGCCTGCCATTGCGGCTGAACCCAATAAAAATACCCGGCGTGCTAGGCCCATCTTAGGCTTGCTCTTTCAGTTTTTCAGCAGCAAGCAAAATGCCCGCGCGGATTTTCGGGTATGTTCCACAGCGGCAAAGATTGCCTTCCATCGCCGCATTAATGTCAGCTTCAGTTGGCTCGGGCGTTTCAGTGAGAAGTGACACTGCATTGAGGATTTGGCCGGATTGGCAATAGCCGCATTGCATCACATTGAGTTCCAGCCATGCCTGCTGCACGGCATGAAGCGTTGTGCCACTAGCCAGCCCTTCGATTGTGGTGACTGCGCCTTTCACCTCAGAAACCGGTGTCACGCAAGACCGCGTCGCCACGCCATCAATCAGCACCGTGCACGCGCCGCAAGCCGCAATCCCGCAGCCATATTTGGTGCCTTTGAGGCCAACAATATCACGCAATGCCCAGAGCAAAGGCATATCGGCCTCAGCACCGACTTGGCGGGACTGGTTGTTGATGAGAAGCGTGAACATAAAATAGAAACTATATAAGCGGCGTGTTTTTATCAAGACGATGGCGGCTCCTTCGTCCTTCGAGACGCGCTTTTCAAGCGCTCCACAGGATGAAGGATTTATTATGAGCCCGCGCCCCCTTAGGACATTGCAGCTGCTTTTCTGCCCTTCATCCTGAGGGGCCGCGCAGCGGCGTCTCGAAGGGCGAAGGAATTTCCAGTCGTTGAATTGGCCTATTTTTGCCTCAAATCCCTCTGACAATTTGCGCAAACACCGTGTAAGCAAACACAGTGTAAGCAAACACCGTGTAAAGAGAATCCAACATCTCGCCGGAGCCGTCTATGTCTGCGTTTATTTCTGATCTTAGCCCCCGCCACCAAACCGTTGGCGTTAATGTTGGCGGCGTAATCGTCGGCGGCGGCGCACCCATTGTTGTTCAATCGATGACCAACACCGATACCGCTGATATCGATGCCACAGTGGCGCAGGTTGCGGCACTTTATAAGGCCGGTTCTGAAATTGTTCGCGTCACGGTTGACCGCGATGAAAGTGCAGCCGCAGTACCCAAAGTTCGTGAGCGTCTCGAGCGTTTAGGCCTTAACGTTCCGCTGGTTGGCGACTTTCACTATATCGGACACAAACTTTTGACCGACCATCCGGCCTGCGCCGAGGCGCTTGCCAAATACCGCATCAACCCCGGCAATGTGGGATTTAAGGATAAAAAAGACCGCCAGTTTGCCGACATTATCAATGTTGCGCTGAAGCACAACAAGCCGGTGCGCATTGGCGTTAACTGGGGTTCGCTCGATGGCGTGCTGCTGACACGGTTGATGGATGAAAATGCTGGCAGCGAGAGCCCGATTTCAGCAGATGACGTGATGATTGAGGCTATGGTTCAATCCACTCTGCACTCAGCGCAGCTGGCTGAAGAGCTTGGCATGGGCCGCGATAAGATCATTTTATCTGCCAAAGTCAGTCAAGTGCAAATGCTGATCAAAACTTATTGTGTGTTGGCCTCGCGCTCAAATTATGCCTTGCATCTTGGGCTGACCGAGGCTGGCATGGGTTCCAAAGGCATTGTGTCTTCGTCGGCGGCGCTGGGTATTTTGTTGCAGCAAGGCATTGGCGACACCATCCGAATTTCGCTGACGCCGGAGCCAAATGGCGACCGCACTAAAGAAGTGCAGGTTGCACAGGAGTTGTTGCAGGTGATGGGTTTCCGCCAATTCATGCCGGTGGTGGCCGCTTGCCCCGGTTGCGGGCGCACGACATCTACTGTGTTTCAGGAATTGGCGCAAAAGATCGAGCTTGATCTTAAACGCAACATGCCGGTCTGGCGCGATAAATACCCGGGCGTTGAAAGCCTGAAAGTGGCGGTGATGGGCTGTATTGTGAACGGTCCCGGTGAAAGCAAGCATGCTGATATTGGAATATCGCTGCCCGGCACCGGTGAAATGCCTGCCGCACCGATTTTTATAGACGGCAAAAAGGCGGTTACGCTTCGCGGTGATAATATCGCCGCTGATTTTGAAGCGCTGTTGGCGACCTATATTGAAAAGCGGTTTGGCGCGAGACAAGTAGCCGCAGAATAGTTTAATTTTTTCGTTGGCCAATAAAAGCGGCAAGGTCTTTCAGGATTGCAGCTTTTTCTCCGAATGGCTCCAGAATCTGCGCCGCTTCAGCTTCAAGGGCATCAAGTTTTGCCTGTGCCCAGTTAATGCCGTGCAAACTCACGAGCGTGCCTTTGCCGCGGGCCGCGTCCTTGCCGGTGGCTTTGCCCATGGTTGTAGCATCGGCGGTTAAATCCAACAGGTCATCGGCAATTTGAAACGCCAAGCCAATGATTTCTCCAAAGCGTGCCAAGCGCAACACCTCGGCCTCGTCAGCGCCCATCGCAATGGCGCCAGCGCGGGCAGCAAACCGGATCAGCGCGCCGGTTTTCATAGCCTGCAACAAAACGATACCTGCCTCATTTGGCGGATAGCTTTCAGCGGCAAGATCGAGTGCTTGCCCTCCAGCCATGCCGCCAAGCCCTGAAGCACGCGCGAGGTCTGACACCAGCCGGATTTTAACATATGCCTCGAGCTTTGTTTCTGGCGCAGCAATAACGTCAAATGCTAAAGTCAAAAGGCTGTCGCCGGCTAAAATTGCGGTGGCTTCATCAAATGCACGATGAACCGTTGGCCGGCCACGACGAAGATCATCATTGTCCATCGACGGCAAATCATCGTGAATTAATGAATAGCAATGGATGCACTCCAAAGCTATGCCAATGCGCAAGATGGAATGATCGGGCTGGCCAAATAAATGTGCAGCTTCAAACAATAAAAACGGGCGCAAACGTTTGCCTCCGTCCAGTGCGCCGTAGCGCATCGCTTTTAACAGCTGCGCAGGCCGGTGCTGTTCGCCGATTTCATTTTTCGCAGTGAGAAGCGCGTCAAGTGCCACTTCAAAGGTTGAGGCAAATGCTTTCATCTGGTCTTCAAGGTTCATATGCATGGCCAAATCTTTGGCGATCTCAATGAAAGCGGTCAAGAGGCGCGATCGGCATCTGACTTGCATCTTATAGCGCCCGTCGCGTATGGCTGGCACAGTTTGGGGCGCGAATTGATGGCAACAAAGCCAACAGCAACATCAAAGGCCAAGCGTGCAACTAAAATGCGCGTAGAGCCTGAGTTTATTGAGGCTGCTGAAACAAACGCTGCAGCGGATGGCAAAACTGTTGCCAGAACCAAGGGGCGCTTTGCGCGGATAGGAATGTGGCTTTTGCTTCGTAAGCGGGTTCTCGTTCGACGCTTGGTCACTATAATGATGGCAGTTATTGCCGCGCCATTGGTGCTAACGTTGATCTATGCGGTGCCGTTTGTGAGGCCGGTATCAACTTTAATGCTCTGGGATTTGATAACGTTTAACGGCTACTCGCGGACTTGGAAAAGCATTGATGATATCTCACCGAACCTCAAAAACTCAGTGATCATGTCTGAAGATGGCCAGTTTTGCAGCCATCACGGAATTGATCTTGGAGAGTTGCGCGGTGTGGTTGAAGATGCCTTGGATGGCGAAAGCCCGCGTGGTGCGTCCACAATTACGATGCAGGTCGCAAAAAATTTGTTTCTTTGGAATGGGCGGTCTCTTTTGCGAAAGGGGCTGGAATTGCCGCTGGCGGCCTACATTGATCTGGTGCTGTCAAAACGCAGGATACTGGAAATCTACTTAAACATTGCAGAATGGGGGCCGGGTGGCATTTACGGTATTGGCGCAGGCGCAAAATATCATTTTGGCATCGATGCAGCCTCAATGACGCGCAGGCAAGCCGCCTTGATGACCGTTGCATTGCCAAATCCAATCTTGCGAAAACCTGCCAAAGCGTCGCGCGGACTGTCCAGTATTGCCCGCATTGTTGAGCGAAGGGCGAATGCCGCAGGCGACTATGTAAAATGTCTTGGCACTTAACTGGCAAAAAGAGTCATTTGACACTGGTCAAGGCGGAAACCAACGTGTATGAGCGCGCATCCTTGTAAAGACCGGCGAAGGAGTGTTGCCCAATTGCGGCACTTTCTGGTTGGCCACACAAAAATTCCGGAGTTATCTAAATGGCTGTTCCAAAGCGAAAAACGTCGCCATCTAAGCGTGGCATGCGCCGCTCGGCTGATGCGATCAAAGCCCCAACGTATGTCGAAGATAAGAGCTCAGGCGAATTGCGCCGCCCGCATCATGTCGACTTGAAGACAGGCATGTATCGCGGTCGCCAAGTGCTGGAAGCTAAAAAGGCTTAATTGTCGTTTTGAAGCGGGGGACGCTTCTGTGTCGGGTCGGTCATGCAATGCGTGTCCGGCCCTTCAACGCTTGATATGCAGTGCCTTGATATACGGTAGCTTGATATACAGTGGCTCGATTTTTGATGGGTTGCTGAACTGTGCTTTCGGTTTGATAGTCTGATCAGGCGAATCAAGGGCCCCAAGGATAATTTGATGTTTTCACTCATCCCATTACTTATCATTCCGTTTGCGCTTTTTAATGCAGCATTGTTTGGTTTGACGGGTTCAGGGGCTGATCCGTTTGGCGCCACAATTTTCTCGATCTCGATGACTTCTGGCGGGTCATTTGTTTTGAGTTACGGCAACATGCTGCTGGCGCTGGGTCTTGTTTTACTGTTTTTCGAAATGCTTAAGTCGACACGTACGAATAATACGTCCGTCATAGACCATGTGCTTTCAACAGGCGTTTTTATCGCGTTCCTTGTGGAGTTTTTGTTGGTTGCCAGCGCGGCACATCCGATATTCTTTTTGCTAATGCTTATGGCACTGATAGATGTGCTTGCAGGGTTTTCAGTTTCGATCCGTTCTGCCGGGCGAGATGTCAGCTATAATTAGTTTTTTAGTGTCAGCTTTTTGAAATATTAAGATTTCTACGGTAACGATGCCTTGGAGCGGCATTGTTATATTTTAGGCATTGAGTTTTGAGCAGCCAAACCACCAAAACAAAAAAGGTTCTGATGAGCCTGCCCCGAAAACGGCCGAAATCTGCCATGAATTTGCGTGAGCCTGCCATCGAACGCCCAGAACTGGCGCATGATTTAGACCGCACGATAAAATCGGCAGTGCAAGATGGTGGTAGAGCCGCGCTGGCTTTGGTATCCATTGATCATCTTGATATTGTGAATGCTGCCTTTGGCCATACCGTTGGCAATAAAGTGCTTGCTGCAGCGCGCGATGTTTTAATTGATGTTGTGCGCAGCCCTGACAGCGTGTGGCGGTTTTCTGGATCAAAGTTCGCAGTAATTTTGCGCGATTGTTCGGAAAGCGATGTTAGGGTTGCCTGCCGTCGCTTCAAAGAAACCCTGACCAATAAGATTTTTGATACCTGTGCTGGCCCGGTTTCCATAACGGCATCGGTTGGCGCGGTCATGATCCCCAAAAATGCCCAAACCTGCGATCAAGCGAGAATGTATGCGTTGGTCGCGGTTGATGAAGCCCGCAAGGATCGCTGGCGTGCTTTTTCGCTTTATGCACCAGACCCGCAACGCGACCGTAAGCGCACAGACGAGGCGCTGGCTGGGCAAAGCGTTATTGCTGCAATTGCTGAAAATCGCTTGAGGCTGGTCTACCAGCCGATATTTTGTGCTCACAAACGCGACGTCGCGTTTTATGAAGCCTTGATCCGCATTGAAGTCAAAGACGGCTCATTGATTGATGCAAATCAATTTATCGCCGCGGCTGAGAAACTTGGCCTTGTCCGGCTCGTAGATCATAAAACACTGGCGTTGGCATTTGAAACGTTGCTGGCAACCGAAGCGACACTTTCAATCAATATATCGGGCGATACCTGCCACGATCCGGCTTGGCTTTCAACCTTAGCAAGCAAACTTGAAACTCACCCACACCTTGCTGACCGGCTGATTGTGGAAATCACTGAATCCCATGTTGCAATTCATACTGAAGAAATCCGCGAGTTTATTGAAGCGGTGCGCTCATTGGGTGTGAAAGTTGCAATTGATGATTTTGGGGCTGGTTACACGGCTTTCAAAACGTTGAAAAATCTGCCGTTCGACATTATTAAAATTGATGGAGAATATGCCCGTAACATGACAACGGATACAAGAGACCAGGTTTTTGTGCGGTCGCTGGTATCAATTGCGCAGGCGCTTGGTGCCAAAACGGTTGTCGAATGGGTCGATTCTTCTGATGCTGCCGATTTGTTGGCGGCATGGAATGTGGATTATCTCCAAGGCTTTGGCTTGGGCCGCCCGGTGACAACGATCGCCCTTAAAACCGACGCCAATCAGCCTCTTAAAAAAACCGCCTGAGTTTTAAGCCTAGGTCCTGACCCTAGGCCTTACTGTTTGAAGTAAATCGAAGACAGAGTTGCCGCACCATTTGTGCATGCACTTTTTTTAGCAACAAGTTCTTCCAAATGCGCAAACACTGAAAGGGCCGCCGCGCCGCGCAGGCGCGGGTCAATTCCTGTATAGAGCGCGGAAACCAAATCCGGTATGGCTGTTCCGCGGTCTGACAATAGGCTCTCAATGGCTCTGGCGCGCATACGCCGGTGACTGCGCAGGCCGCGAACAAAACGATTTGGAGTTTCAATCGCGCCACCATGTCCTGGCAAATAAAACCTATCATGACGCGTAATAAGGCGGTCGAGCGATGCCATATAGGGTGCCATCGCTCCATCAGGCGGGGCAACAATAGAAGTTGACCAGCCCATGATGTGGTCTCCTGAAAACAACACACCATAATCATCCAGCGCAAAACACAGATGGTTGGCTGTATGGCCAGGTGTCGCGATGGCTGACAATGGCCCAAGTTCGGTTTGAAGCCTGTCGCCATCTTGCATGTGCCAATCAGGGGCATAGTCCTTGTCGCCGCTGGCATCTAGGAAATTGGTTTCGCCTGCGCTCAATGTACGGAAGTTGAAATGTGGCCCGCAGCCCGCAATCTTTGCGGCCGTTATGGCTTTCAGCTTTGCCGCCAATGGCGAATGGTCAATATGAGTATGAGTTACAACGATCGCTTCTATGGGCCGACCGCCAATGGCCGCAATCAATGCCGCCAAATGCGCTTCATCTGCCGGGCCCGGATCTATGATGGTAAGTTTAGTTTCGCCAATGATGTAAGTGTTGGTGCCGTGAAACGTAAATGGCCCCGGATTGCCAGCAGTAAGACGGCGGATTGGCAATGTTGGGTGCGCAAGAACAGCGACGCCATGTTGCGGCTCAAAGGTCAAATTAAACTTCGGTGCTGTCATGATGCTAAGTTTAAGAGGTGAGTACCGCAGTAGTTTTCAGCAACGATCTGGTTGCAAACTTCAAACCACGTGCAGCCACTACACGCGGCGCGGGTGGAGCCACTGGCAAATGCAGCGCGCAATCGATCAAGCTCTGATTTTGTAACAGGGGCAGCGATGGTGAGATCACGCATCAAAACCGCTTCAACAGCTTTGCGTGCAACGGTATCCATCGCCAGAATTTCATGGGCTTTGCAATCATGGCCAGCGGCATGGCTGCAAGCCCTGCTCATACCGGCGCAAATATCATCTGGCCCACTGATTAAAATGACCGGCGCGCTTGCACGAATATCGCCAATGCGCGCGGTCATGTTGGCTGTAAATTCAGCGGAATAGCCAAGCCCGCGATACGTTAGCATGCACAAAAAATGATGCCCGCGCAGATGCACGGGCATGAAAGAATGTGTAGATGTCGGTTCAGAGTTTGGCAAAAGCAGATGCGCCTTTGAGAACGCCTTTACCAATCAACGCAGCCAACAACAACTTGATCGTGTCGCCAAGAACAAACGGCGTGAAACCAAATTCGAGCATTTTGTCATAGCCAAACAAATGACCGAGCCAAGGAAGGCCAAATGCATAAATAACTGCAGAACCAGCAATAAGGGCTAAAATAGTTCCAACCCATGATCGTGTCATTCCACGGTCTGCCAAAAACCCTATCAAAGTGGCTGCAAATAGGAAGCCGACCAAATAACCACCCGACGGGCCGAAAAAGTGGGTGATGCCAGATCCGCCACCGGCGAAAACCGGTAGGCCCATCATGCCTTGGATGAGGTAGGCGGCAACTGCCGCAAAAGCCAACCGTCCACCAAGGGTAAGGCCAATCAACAAGACGCCAAACGTTTGCAAAGTCATTGGCACCAAACCGACCAATTCCACTTGCGAGAGGGCTGTAAGCAGCCAACTGGCAAACAAAGCCATGGCGCCCTGACGTAGAACTGAATTATTTGTAAGCGGTGCGAGTGTGGCGAAACTTGAATTCGACATTAAATCCCCCGGGACAGTGCCGCTATAATCAGCGGCATTAAAGTGCAATTTCCTACCTGTCTTTTAATGTGCGCACTGCTTTGTCAAGACTTGTGCGAGTTGTCTGCGATGATAGCGCGCATTCTTAGCAAATTTGCGTGTTTCAGCTTGCCTCGGGTTCACAGCTTTGCTACCGCAACGCCACGAGTGTGTTGGGGCGTCGCCAAGTGGTAAGGCACTGGTTTTTGGTACCGGCACCCTAGGTTCGAATCCTAGCGCCCCAGCCACTCGTGATACTTCAAACCCCATATATTGTTTTCCCGCGATGTTTTACCCTACCTCGGTTTCAGGGTTGCGTTTGCGGCCAAACGGATAGGCATTGGTTTTGTGTCCGTTGTGATAGTGATCAGCGCTCGATCATTGCGGAATTTTGTCGGCAGGATTACCGGTGCCATTGACAGTGCCTCAATAGGTTGCGCGCCCGCCAGACAGGTCGAAGATCGAAGCCGTGGTAAAAGAGTTCTCCGCGGTGCACAGCCAAGTGATTAAACTGGCAGCTTCATCCACCTCCAGAAACCGTGCCCGGGGAATACGTGAGAGCATATACTCGATGAATGCGGGCGTGAGAGTATCCAGAATGCGCGTCTTCGCGGTGGCAGGTGTTACGCAGTTGACGGCTATGTTTTGGCTGGCATGTTCTTTTCCCATTGATTTGGTCAGCGCGATAACACCGCCTTTAGAAGCAGAATAGGCTCCGGCATTGGGATTGCCTTCTTTGCCTGCAATTGAAGCCACGGTGACAATGCGGCCATAGTTCTGCTCGACCATTTGCGGCAGAACGGCGCGGCAAGTGTTGAAAGTCCCGGTGAGGTTGATGTCCAAAATGCGCTGCCATTCAGCCGGATCATAATCGACCACCTTGGCATTATTCCCGGCAATCCCGGCACTGGCAACGGTAATGCTGATTAATCCTTGTGCCTCACGAACCGCCTTTGCTGCTGCAATCAGCGCAGGCCCGTCAGTTACGTCCACACCATAAGCCCGTGCGTCTGGACCAAGTTCCATTGCTGCAGCCTTGGCTAAATTTTCATCCCGATCCCAGAGGGCGATATGAGCGCCTGACGCAGCCATGCGCTTTGCCACAGCAAAGCCTATCCCTTGAGCGCCGCCGGTAATCACCGCAACGCGGCCTTTAAGATCATATTGGTTCATGTCGTAGCACCTTGTTCTGCTTTTTTGAGATTAGTTCGGGGGCGTGCTCCTTGCAGCGCCCCCGTTTGTTCGATTAGAACTTAAATTCGTCGATGTTTGCCGCGTTGAACGTGGTCAGCTCAGCCTGTGTGTTCATCGAATTATTGGCGTTAATGGTGATGGCGCCCAAATTGGGAACCTCAAACGTGGCGCCAACTTCGTTCTTAATCGACTTGTCGAGAACGCCCAGTGCAAAGTGCACTGCTAACCAACCTTCATTATAAGGTGACCACAGTTGGAACGCTGTAACCGTGCCATCTTTGACAAAGTCGCGCATTTCGGATGGCAGGCCCAAACCGGTCACTTTGACCTTGTCGGCAATTCCGCGTGACTGGACGACCTGTGCTGCTGCTGCAATACCCACTGTCGTTGGCGCAATAACGCCTTTCAGGTTGGGAAAGTTTGCAAGAAGGGCTTCCATCTCCGTTGTTGACTTCTCAGGCTGGTCGTCACCGTAAACGGTCGCTACCAGTTTCATTTTGGCATATTTCGGATCGTTTTTAAGTGTTTCGTTCATGCCGACGATCCATTTGTTCTGATCGGGAGCTTCGGTTGTGGCCGATAAAATGGCGATTTCGCCTTCATAGCCAATCAGCGAGCCAACCAATTCAACCTGATCGCGCCCGACGATGTCAAAATTTACCGGCAGAATTGTCGCGTCACGGCGGCTTTCGTTCCCTGTGATGTCACCATTTACAGTCAACACCAAGATGCCCGCAGCTTTGGCTTTATCCAGAACCTGATTGAGGGCGTCGGGGCTGTTTGGCGCAATTCCAATTACGTTCACGCCGCGCTGAATCTGCGCTTCGATAATCGGGATTTGGCTGGTCGCCTCGGCAGTTGCGGGTGCTACGAACTCAAATTCGCAGCCTTTTGCCTTGCAAGCGTCTTCAAAACCACCGGTGATACTGTCAAAATAGGGGTTACCAGTGTTCTTGCCGATGTAAACGATTTTGATCGGGTCAGCGAAAGCGGCGCTGGCCGCGACGATCAGGCCAAGCGCCAGACCGGTCACAATAGATTTTCTCATGTCGTTCTCTCCTCGTTGTGTGCCGGTTGCCCGGCGGTTTTTTCAGTTGCCGGATATCCGGTGCAGAACCCGCTAGCGTTGCGTGCGGGAATAGATAAAATTGGTCGCAATGATCGATACGATCAGCAGGATGCCGAGTACCGTCAATTGAACGGCGGGCAGCAGGTTAGCGACGGTCATGCCGGTTGAAGCGACGACCAGCAGCCAAGCCGCTAGAAACGTTCCCAAAATAGTCCCGCGTCCGCCGAAGATATAAGTGCCGCCCAGCATCGCCATCAACACCATCTGCAACTCGCCCCCAAGACCCAAGTCATAGCGCACTGATCCCAGCCGCGAGGCCGTCAATAGGCCGGCGATCGAACTGGCCAGACCGATGGCCAGAAACAGGCTCATCTTGATACGTTTGGTGCGGATACCAGCATGTTGGGCCGCAATCTCATTGGTGCCGATCAAATAAATCTGACGGCCAAAAACAGTGGTCCCTAAAACCAAGCCTAAAAGCAGCGAAAGGATAAGGAACAACAAAACAGTAAAGGGCATGCCAAGGACAATCCAGCTGTTGATGCCGATGAACCACTCGGGCACCCGGATCGACTTGTCGCCTGCGATCACTTGCGCCAGACCGCGGTAAAGTGTCAGCGTGCCGATGGTCACTATAATTGACGGCAGTTGAAGGGTGATCACCATGATCCCGTTGATTGCCCCCATCAGCAAGCCTGCGCTTAGGCCGATCAAAATGGCCAGCGGCATTGGAACGCCCGAGGATTGCGCCCATGCAAAGAGGCAAGCTGATAGCGCCATATTCGACGCAGGTGACAGGTCAATCTCACCGCTGATGATCACCATCGTCAACACCAAAGCCACCATGGCAAACTCAGCTGACAGCGCAAAACTGTTCAGAATATAGCCCAAATCCAAGAAATATGGCGAAAGGGCACTTGCCCCGAACATGCTCAAAACCAAAAGCACAAAGGTCATGGTCTCGGGGCGGTAAAGGGCCAGCTTCCAGCCGGGGCGGGCAGGGGCTGCATCGCGCGCTGTTGGTTTTGCACCGCCGGTCATGATGGCACCTTTGCAGTCAGAATTTTCAAACCTTGTTGACGGACAGACCTGTCAATGAGCAAGGCGGCCAATATGACGGCGCCATAAATGGCGTTTTGCGTGGTACCCGGGATACCCAATAGAGGCAAAGCGGCGGCGACGCAGCCCAGCAGCAAGACACCTAGAACCGTTCCAAGCACTGACCCTGATCCGCCATTGATCGATACGCCTCCGATAACGACGGCAGCAATCACTTGAAACTCGAACCCGTTGCCGGTGTTGGAAGGGTTCACAAACCCCCAGCGGCTGGCATACATAATCCCGGCAAGGCCAGCCAAAGCGCCCGATATCGAAAACACCAACAACGTCACACGGGTCACATTAATGCCGCGCAGTGGTGCAGCAACAGGGTTGGAGCCCAGAGCATAAATCTGTCGCCCAACATGGGTGTGCATCACGAAAACATAAGTCAAAGCGGCGATGCCGAGGCTCATAAAAATGATCCAAGGGATGCCGAAAACGGGTGATGTCTGCGACATGGCTTTCAGTGCTGCAGGAATAAACTGGCGGTCGATTTGTTTGGCGTCCGACACAATAAACGTTAGGCCCCGGTAAAGGTTTAAGGTGCCCAGCGTCACGATAATTGCGGGCAAACGAAATAACGTTACGAAAACGCCGTTGAGCAACCCGAGTAGCGCGCCCGTTCCAATGGCGACCACAAAGCCCAAGGGCCACCAGATATCAGGGTAGAATTTGAACATCATGCCGGTCAGCATGGCCGAGAAACCCAAAATCGAGCCAATACTGAGATCGACGTGGCGCGCGACAAGCACCAGCATCTGTCCCATGGCACCGATCAGGATTAGGGGCACCAATAGTAAGATGATGCGCAGGCTGTTGAGTGTCAGAAACTGTGGTTTGTACAGACCTACGGCCAGACAAAAGAGAACGATCATCACGAAGATGCCGGCCTCGCGCCGGAGAAAAATGCTGCGCAGCACGCTCATGCGGCAACCCCGCTGCGCGGCACGGCGGCACGCATTATCGTTTCTTGCGTGGCCTGCCCCCGCGCCAAATCGGCCGTCAGCCGCCCCTCAGACATGACGAGCACGCGGTCACACAGCGCCAGCAATTCCGGCAATTCTGATGATATCAACAGGATCGCACAGCCTTTGACTGCAAGCGCCCCGATCATGTCATAAAATTCTGCCTTAACGCCGATATCGATGCCTCGTGTGGGTTCGTCCAATATCAGAATCTGAGGGTCCGTCAGCAACCAGCGGGCCAGAATGGCTTTTTGCTGATTGCCACCCGACAATTCGCCAATGGGCTGGCGGGATGAGGCCAACCTGATGCTCAAATTGGCAATCGAGGTTGCGGTCAATGCTTTTTCAACACCGCGCCGGATTACGCCCATGGATGCAATTTTGCCCGGAACGGCAGCTGATATGTTTTGTTCAACGCTCAGCGAGCGGAAGATGCCGGCAACGGCCCGGTCTTCGGGCACAAACGCCAGTCCAAGGCCAATGGCCTCAGACGGCTCTGTGATTTTGACAGCCTGGCCGTTGACGGAGATTGTGCCGGACGTTGCCGGCGCAACACCGAATAGCGCCTGCGCCACATCGGTGCGACCCGCACCAACAAGGCCGCCCAAACCCACAATCTCTCCCTTGCGCACTGTAAAGCTGATATCATGAAACACGCCGGGCAGGGTTAGCCTATCGACCTGCAGCGCAACTTCACCAATTACACTGCCTTGCTTGTGTATGTATTCTTTCAGCGGGCGCCCAATCATATGGCGAATGATGTCGGGCTCGCTGAGGGCATCGATTGTGTCGGTTATTACTTTGATACCGTCTCGGAAAATTGTGACCCGGTTGCAGAGAGCGCGGACCTCTTCCAGCCGGTGGCTGATGAAGATAACCGTCCGCCCTTCATCACGCAGGCGGCGAGCGATTGTAAACAACGTCTCGGCTTCCTTCGGCGTTAACGGAGCGGTTGGCTCATCCATGATGATCAAGCGGCTGTCTGAAGCCAATGCCCGGGCAATTTCAACCATTTGTTGATCAGCAATAGAAAGGCCACGCATCGGCCGCGTGACGTCAATGCGCACATCGAGCACCTTCATGATCGCACGCGCATCGCGCACCATTTGTGCCCAAGGCACGCGGCCTAACCAGCCGCCCTCATGCCTGCCCAGCACCAGATTTTCGGCCACTGAAAGATCCGGAAACGAAATCGGCTCTTGATGGATCAGCGTGATCCCCAGCTTTTGCGCTGTGATAGGACTGGTCACATCGACGGGCCTGCCATTCATCGACAGAGAGCCATGTGAGGGGCGATGCACACCGGCAAGTATTTTGGCAAAGGTTGACTTGCCTGCGCCATTTTCCCCCAGCAAAGCATGAATTTCGCCGGGCATCAGGTCTAGATCAACATCGCGCAGCACTTCGACCGCTGCAAACGACTTTGATATACGGCGGGCTGAGATCAAGGGTTCGGTCATGCTGGAACCGGGGCCTGCGGATCGATCAGGTTTAGCGTCTTGAGGTCTGACCAAAACCCAGCTGGAATTGGCGCTGTGAGTGAGGTGACATTTTGCTGAACCTCTTCAGCACGCACACCGCCGGGAATAACCGATGCGACAATAGGATGGGCCAGTAAGAATTGCAGCGCCGCAGCGGGCAGGGCCACCTGATGCGCAGCGCAGACCTCTTCTAGCCCGCGCAGTTTGGCTTGTATCTCGGGCGGGGCCTGAGTGTAGCCATAGTTTTGTGGCCCTTTCGAACCGGCCACCAGAATGCCTGAAGCAAAGGGTGCGCCGATGATGGCAGAAATACCACGCTTTTGCAGGTCCGCCATGCCCCGGTGCAGGCTGGTTTGATCGAGTAGCGTATAGGGCATCGCCACCAAACAAAAGTCGAGCGGGAGCAGTGGAACCACCGTTTCCAATTCAAAGTTGGTGTTGATACCCATACCAAAGGCCAAGATATCGCCGGATTTTTTCAACTCTTCCAGCGCTTTGATACCTGAGGAGATCAAGTGATTGACGTGGGTTGCGTGCATGTCTCCATGAATACCGGCGTCCAGATCATGGATAATCAAAGCATCGACCGTATCGAGGGCCAAGCGCTGCAACGCTTGTTCATAGGACCGCATGACCCCATCATAGCCATAGTCGAAGCGCACTTCGAAATTCAGGCCGCCTGTCCAAGGGCTGCGGTCAAAGATGGCGGGGTTGCTGGGTCGGTGCAACGTGCGGCCGACCTTGGTTGAGACCTGAAACTCGGCACGCGATTTTGCCTGCAAAAAAGCACCCAGACGATGCTCGGCCAAGCCGCGACCATACCAAGGGGCCGTGTCATAGAACCGGACGCCTAAGGTCCAGGCCGCATCCAGTGTTGCTTTTGATTGCGCTTCGGGGACCAGCGAATAAAGCTCACCCAAATGGGCCGTGCCATAACCGAAAATTGGCACATCGAGCGTGGTCTGGCCAATCCGCCGCCGCGGCATTTGCGCAAACGTCACAGCAACGTTCTCCCCCAAAACGAAAGCCCTTGTTTGGGCTCTTGTCCATACCTTGTCAGACAAAAATTAGTTTGACAAGCTGCAAAGATTTGTTTGACAAATTTAATATTAAGGGTCCATTTGAGACAATTGGTTCGCCTGTGAGGGTATGACGTGACGACAGGAATTTTCGGCACTTACCCGATGCTGTACGCCTTTTTCGGGGCGGATGGCGCTCTGCTGCGCGACGCTATTGCCGTGCAGATCGAAGCTGCTATCCGGTCTGGTGCAGAAGGTGTGGCTGTGTTAGGTCTTGCCACTGAGGTCGGCAAATTGAGCCGGGTCGAACAGCGCCAGCTGGTCGAATGGGTGGCAGAAGACCTGCGCGGGCGTTTGCCGTTTGCAGTGACTGTCGCAGACGGCAATGTAGCAGACATGGTTCTGGCCGCTCAGTTTGCTGAACGCTCAGGCGCATCGTGGCTCATCTTACAACCGCCGCGCCCGCCGATCACAGGGCCGCAGCTGATAGACTTCTTTACCGCAATCGCCCGCGAAGTTAACATCCCGGTCGCCATCCAAAACGCGCCTGAGTTTTTGGGTATCGGCATGACGCCCGCCGAACTGTTGGCGCTCCACGAAGCCCAACCCAATGTTTGCGTGGTCAAGGCTGAAAGTACCGCTGTTGGTGTGGCCAGATTGATCGACGTGGTCGGCAACCGAATGACAGTGTTTAATGGTCGCGCCGGGTTGGAGTTGACCGACAACTACCGTGCAGGATGCAAGGGCATGATTCCCGGCATCGAAACCATCGATTTACAGGCTGCCATTGGTCACGCGATGGCGGCGGGTGACGAAGAGCGAGCCGAAGCGCTTTACCGGCGCGTACTGCCTGCTGTCACCTTTGTGATGCAGGGCTTGCCGCACCTTTTGCTGTATGGCAAATTAATAGCGGCTTACCGGCTTGGCCTCTCACCTTGCCACCTGCGTAACCCTTCCGATCAGCCCACGCCTCAAGGCCTTGTCTGGGCACGCCGACTTGCTGCCGAACTTGGCCCTTTGACTGGAGAAGTAACATGACCCGTATTATTGATGTTCGTACCACAATCTACGAATGGGTTGGACCCGTCGCTCCAATGCCTCCGCATTTTTGTACGACTGCCAGCGATCTGGTGGCTGATGTTACAGGCTCGATCTCAGGCTTTCGCTTTTTGGGTTGGCTGGTTGTTGAGATTGAGTGCGACGATGGAACTATTGGCATCGGCAATGCGGCCCTCTCACCTCATGCCACCAAGGCGACCATTGACACTTACCTCAAGCCTTTGTTGATTGGCACCGACCCGATGGACAGCGAATATATCTGGCAGTCCATGTATCGTCGCACGCTGCCTTTTGGCCGTAAGGGCATTGGCATGGTTGCGATCAGCGCCGTTGATCTTGCGATCTGGGATGCCAAGGGCAAGATTTTGAACCAGCCGGTGTTCAAGCTGCTGGGCGGCCGAACCAAATCCAAGATCGAGGTCTATGCCAGCCGTCTTTATTCCCAGCCTCTCGATACTCTTTACGCTGAAGCAAAATCCTATGCTGAACAGGGCTTCAAATCGGTCAAGATCCGCTTTGGTTGGGGCCCCAAGGACGGGTTGGAAGGGCTGCATCGCAATGTCGACTTGGTCCGTACCACGCGGGAAGCTGTAGGCGAAAATATCGACATCATGGCCGACGCGTATATGGGCTGGAACGTCGAATATGCAAAGCGTATGTTGCGGATGCTGACACCGTATAATCTGCGTTGGGTTGAAGAGCCGGTCATTTCAGATGATCTCAACGGCTATGCCGAGTTGAAGGCGATGAACCTGATGTCCATTTCAGGGGGCGAGCATGAATATACGCTGGCGGGCTTTCGTCAGGCATTAGACCTCAAGGCTTTTGATATCGCGCAATATGACGTAAACCGGGTGGGCGGCATTACCGCCGCTAAGAAAATCGCTGATCTTTGCGAGGCCTATGACGTGCTGGTTATCCCGCATGCCGGGCAAATGCATAATTATCATATCACCATGTCAAGCTATGGCGCACCTATTTCGGAGTATTTCCCCAAAGTGCCGGTTGAGGTTGGAAACGAACTTTTCTGGTATATCTTCGATAGTGAGCCCGTTGCAGAAAATGGCTATATCAATCTTTCGGACACGACCCCCGGCTTTGGGTTAACCTTGAAAACCCCGGACGCCAATTTCAAACTGACCCGCTAAGGCGCAAAATGCCCAACTTTCCGATCATCGACACTCATCTTCATGTTTGGGACCAGACGCGCCTGAAGTATTCGGCTTTTGATGGTCACCCTTTATATGGCCATCCCTACCATGTCGAAGATTACCAACGCGATTGCGGTGCTTTGGAGGTTGAGGCGATGGTGTTTATGGAATGCTATTGCGACTTCTGGGAAGGTGGCGGGCAGTACATTGAGGAAATCCTTTTTGTCGAGGATGAAGCCAGACGTGATCCCCGTATTAAGGGCATTGTCGCGATGGCGCCGCTGGAATGGGGTGGGCGTGTTCGCCCGTTGTTGATCCAGATGCGCGATAATCATCCTACGGTCAAAGGCATCCGCCGCATCGTTGAATTTGACGCCAATCCCCGCGCTCTGACATTATCAGACGACTTTGTAGCGGGGGTTAATCTGCTGAACGATTTTGGCTGGAGTTTTGATATTAATGTCCATTATACGCAGATGGATATCGTACGGGCGTTTGTCCCGCGCGTTTCCTGTCCTTTAATTCTGGACCACTGCGGCAAACCTGGCATCCGTCAGGGCGCTATTGATCAATACCGCGATGACATGAAGGTGCTGTCGCAGCATAAAAATCTTTGGATCAAGCTGTCCGACCTGCCCGTCACTGCCGACATCGACACTTGGACTGATGAAGACCTGTTCCCGTTCATTGAAGCCACATTGGATGCGTTTGGCCCAGATCGGGTGATCTACGCTGGCGACTACCCTATTTGTCTGGCTGCCACGACCTTAACACGCTGGGTCGAGGTGCTGGACCGCGTCTTTGACAAGCTTGGCCTAAGCCATGATGACACCAAGAAGATCTATCGCGATAATGCCAACAGTTTCTACCGGCTTGGCCTTTGAGGAGCGCCGCATGATATTGACGCAGCCCTTGCAAGACGCATTTTCCGAACTTGTGGCGGCAGAACGCAAGCTTGCGCAGAAACCTGACACCACTGGTCCAACCCATCAGGATCAATTGGATCGAGAAGATCGATTTCTTCGAGTTTCCAATTATCACTTTCTCTTTGTGCTCGCAAGCTATTAGGGCTGAGTGGAAAATGATCCCACTTTCCGCCATCTGTTCCATTTGCGACATCATTACGGCGTTGATTACACCATTTACAAGAATATCGATAATTATTCCAGTTGAAAGCCAGCCACCAATAGCCTTCATGATTTAGATCTTCAGCAACTCGATTCTTTGGGCGAAAGTGATCGACATCTTTATCAGAACCTGAGCTAAAACTCTCTGAATACCAACACTTTCCATTCTGGAGTTTCGCCAATTCAGATTTTAGATCTCGCCAAATTTTTTTGCGGTTACTTTTGTCTAATCCATCTGAAATAGCTTGTTTACGAGCAGTTGCAATATCTGTTTGGTTATTCTGAGCGTTAAGTTCAGCATTATTAATTTCTGTGCGAAGTTCCTTCAGAGCATCGTCTGCCTGTTGTTGCCATCCATCGGGAATATGTAGTTGTTCGATATCGACCCAACGCATCAGTTCATTGCCTCCGCCTGCAATTCGGCGATCGATTCCTCAAGAACTTCTCTTGCAATTCGATCGATCTCTGCTTGTTTTTCTGGATTTACGAATTGAATTCCAGCCATCAGATCGCTGTGGCGGCGACTCCAGGCACGAATGAAAGCTGCATAGTAAGGATCGCTAAATG